>JASLIW010000107.1 GCA_030152865.1 Bacteroides sp. | reverse complement strand
CCTGCTGTTGATTTAAATAAAGCTATAGCTTATAATAAGGACGCTGCTGTATGGGATGATCTAACTAATTACCCATCAACTTTCTGCGACTATAAAGCTGAGGGTTTAGCTGCATTATCGAACACTGCTTCTCCTACAAACGAAGTTTGGGGCTACTTTGTCCCTGCTATCAATAGCGGTAAAGGAACAGCTGTTGCTATAGAGAAAAGTTCAGTACCTCATATTATTTTAAAACTAGAAGATATTAAAGCAAGTGGGTTTACTTTCGATAAACCTCAGTACATAACCATTAGAACACTGAAAACAACGGATGGTAATAAGTTAACTAAGTTAGAGTCTGGAAAATACTACTTAATTAAGAGTATCAACTTCGGTATAGAGCACTTATCTGCTAAGCCCGAAGACCCTTCAGTTGACTTAGAAGTAACTGTTGAAGTAAAAGCTTGGGAAGAAGTAGAAGTTGAGCCTGAGCTATAATTAAACTTAAAGGATTAGGCTCTTTTGCCTAATCCTTTGCTAACTAAATCCCTATGAGTAGGTTAAGAAGCTTAGTTCTGGTTTTTCTTTCTTTTCTGCTATTGTCTTGCTCTAGAAATCATGATACGAGTTGTTATGAGTCAGTTGTAGAGCAATACAGTATACGGTTGAACTTTAAATACCCACACTTTCTAACTAAGATTAAGCAGCTTACCCTTAGCTTATACAATGAAGAAGGTAAATGTATTCGTGTTGTTGAACTAGATAAGTCTTTACTAGAAGTAGAGCAGGGTGTTAGTTTGGGCCTACCTTTAGGAAATTATACCGCAGTCTGTTGGGCAAATGTGTTTGATAATACTTCTCTTTTGGGGGTTAGCAAGCAAGCCTTTATTACAGATATGCTACTTACTCACTCTCATTTGCAGCAGCAAAAACCAATCGAAACTAGTGATCCACTATATTACGGTCGCTTGGCTTTTCGAGTGTTGCCTGGGAAGGGACAGCTAGAGGAGGTGCATTTGAAACCGGCTCATATTACTCTTCAGCTTGGCATAATGGGACTAAATTTAGACTCAGATAAAAGTGTATGCCTTGAAGTTGAGAAGCTATACACCTCTTATAATTATCAAATGAAAGTAGGAAGTGAGACAGCTACCTACTATCCTAAGCTAGCTGCAGACTCAGAGGATAAGAAGCTCTTAACAACAAGATTTCATGTGTTGCGGTTTGAGCCCGAAAACTCTATATGGATTCATCTGTACGACTCAGATCAAAATTTGCTAGCTTCTATAAGTCTTCAAGATTTTATTAGAGAACACAACATCAGTATTGAAGATAAACAAGAGATACTTATTCCTTTATTTATTCGTTTTGATAGTGATGATTTATCTATAAGTCCCATAATTTCGATGTGGGAGGAAGAAGTGGTATATCCTGATATCTAATTGGTCATGAGAAAATATCTGTACTTAATTTATTTAGTAAGCTTAGCTGTGTTTGGCGCTTGCTCCAATCCAGAATTGGATAATACGCTTACACCGGAGTTATTCTGGCAAGATGTTTCCTTACATCTCCCCCCAAGTCTATCTTATGTGCCTAGTACAGCCTCTAATGAGTTATCCTCCTACGAGGATCATATTGAAACTATGGATCTACTGGTGTTTCAGTCAAATGGTCAGGACTATACATTTTCTTATCGTGCACAGTGCAGGCGCACTAATCAGCCAAATCAAAAGTATGTAATTCGACTACAGACTGGTCTTAATCAAAAGATAATTCTCTTGGCCAATGTAGAGCAGGAGCTAAACAGCTTAATTAGCTCAAAGAAGATTCAACTTGGAGATACCGAACAATCTGTGTTAAGCAATTTACAGTTTGTAAAAAAACAGGAATGGTTCGATCCCGAAAAAGAGAGGCGCTTTATACCTATGTATGCTGCTGTGCAGGCTGATATTACAACTCAAACTACATCTATAGGCTCTTCTAGCACTTATTTGATTCGAATGCTGGCTCGTATTGATGTGCAGGCTGATAAAGCATTAACAGACTACTCATTAGGGTCTGCTGCTTTATTTAACCGAACTACTGGCGGCTATATTGCTTATCAAAAAGAACATTGGGATGATGTCAACAAGTTAGTTATTCAAGCCGAAGTTCCTTCTGAGGTAGAGAAAGTGAAAGTTCCTACTATATCCTATAAGGCCTCAGACAACCAGATCAAAGGAAGTATCTATTGTTTTGAATCAGTTGGGCTTAGTTCCCCACAAGAGGCTACAGCAGTAGTGCTAGGTCTGAAAAGTAATAAAGTAGCTGATAGTAAGATACGGTATCATAGAGTAGATATCCCCTCAAGAGACAATAAAATAGGAGAGCTAATTCGCAATCATCTTTACACCATAAAGATCAGTAAAGTGTTAAAAGAGGGTTTTGACACTGCAGAACAGGCCTATGATAGCCACGAGCTTACTCTTAAGCTCGATGTAGAAGACTGGACAGCACACACCATAGGAACGGACCTAGATGCTCAGTATTATCTTATGGTGAGCCAAGGTGCTTTTACCTTAGACGAAGTTGAAAGTGGAGTTTATCTTGCTGCTTATACCAATTACCCAGAAGAGGGTGGAATTAAACTTGATTACGGAGACTTTACGGATACGGAGATAAAAGAGGAAGTTAGAAATGCTCATTATCTCAAACTGTACTTGAAATCTAATCACGGAGGTACACTAAGTCTATCCGTAGGTAATTTATCCTATACTATTAAAATTGGAGATTGATTATGTATCGCTTTTCCTATCTTAAGATTAAATTTATTTTTGCTTGTGTGTTTACAACAATGCTATTGTGGTCTTGTAGTCAAGAGGATTTCACTGTATATACAGCACCTAAACCCACAGTACAAACCCTATTAATCACACTAGATCTACCTGCGTTTCAACGTCCTATCTCTACTACCTCAAGAAGCATGACAGATGAGCAGGAGAGTCAAGTAGAAGAGGTGTTACTGCTTGCCTTTACGCTAAATGATGAAGGACAGGAAGTGCTAAATTATCAAAGAAGTCCCATAGACTTATCACAACAAGCATCCAGTTCTATTTCTTTTAAAGCAAGTTTGGTCAAGGGAGCTAGTTGCAATATCGCTGTTGTAGCCAATCCTACACTGGAATTGAAGCAAACCATAACAAACAGTGTAGCAGGAAGTCTTAAGAGTGAGCTCTTCAAAGAGTTGACTGTTTGTCGTGAATCTCCAAATTGGCTAAGTAAGGGTGAGCCTTACTCTGCTATTCCGATGTATGGAGAAACAGGGCTAATCCCAATAACAGAAAATACAGGTGAGTTATCTATTGAATTAAAGCGTATGCTAGCTCGAATAGATGTAATCAATGAAGATACAGAAAACTTTAGCCTATCTGAGGTTTATATCTGTAATTTAAACAGTTGTGGTTACTTAACTGCTGCCTGGGATTCAGAGCATGGTTTTTCTTCTGAGAAAGTCAATGTACCACAGCAAGAAGACCTGAATGAAGTAATCACCTATTTGAAATTAGATGTTTCAGATAATCAATTAAAGCAAGAGGCTTATGTTTTTGAGTCTATGCCAGCTGCAGAGTCTGATATGCATACAGAGCAATGGCAAAAGTCATCATGTATAGTAATTAAAGGTAAGTATCTTGATAAAGACTATTTCTATCGTGTTGACTTTGTGTCAGCTACTGATTCAAAAGGGTATTTGCCTTTATTAAGAAATCACAAATATGAGGTACGTATCAAAAGTGCAAACGGCATTGGTTATGGAACCTTAGAAGATGCGCTAGCAGCAGTCGGTGTAGTATCCAATCTAAGGGCAGAAACAATCACGTATGATGAGGGAGTTTTAAATGATATTAATTTTAATGGGCAGTATATGCTCTCATTTAGTCAAGATAGCTACATCTTAAATTCTACTGATAGCGAGTTGGAGGTGAGTTACATGACAGATTACGAGGGTGGTGCTAGGTTTCTTGGTGTATTTAATGAGCAAGATGGAGAAACACCTTGTGAGTGGCTTGCTCTTAAAAGTGCAGATGAGAGTAGTAGTAAAGGGGAAACACAATGTATACGCTTTGGTGTCGAACCCTTACCCGAAAAAGTGGTTTTTCGTGTAGCTTACTTACGCTTTAAAGCAGGCCGCTTAAGAGCAAACATAGAAATACTTCAAATTGGAAATCAGTCGAAGATTGAACCAGCTTCTAATTCTTACCTTGTTAAGCCCAAAAAATCAATTTATATTCCTATTTCTAGGATAGAAGAGGGGATGCCAGGAACTTTAAATAGGAGAAATAACTTAGTAGCTAAGTTTGTTTGGACTGATATTGAAGCAGGGAAAAGTCTCAACGGTGCTGTAGCAGATTGTGAGGTGATTGGCTCAGGGCAAAAAGCACTTCTGTATGTTGAAACAGGGAATGCAGTAGGTAATGCAGTTATAGCTGTTGCAGATGAACAAACCCAGACTATTTTATGGAGCTGGCATATCTGGACTACCGATTATGAGCCAGATATTAGTAAGCTGCTTATGGATCGAAACTTGGGTGCACATACAGCAGGGGGGATTACTTCAGATGATTACTGGAAGAGTAGAGGTTTGTTCTACCAATGGGGACGGAAGGATGCTTTTCCAAGTCTTTATAAAAAAGGTAAGGTAGAAGTAGGTGAAGCTAGTTTTACGGCTAGTGCTGCCTTTTATTATGATGAATCAGGAACTAGGAAGGATCTCTTAGCTATGGATAAGTATACGTTAAGTGATGCTGTAAGGCAGCCCATTAATTTTATAAAAGTATCAGATAAGGGAAGATGGAAGGGCTCAGATGAAGGCTCTCCAACAGATTCATGGTATAACACTCAAAAGAAGAAGAAAACAGTATTTGACCCTTGTCCATATGGCTGGCGAGTTATGAGTAAGGCTGAGTTAGACAAGCTGGAATTTGAGAAGAAAGATTCTCTTTCAAAATGGGGAGTCACAGATTCACTACAGGTACAGTATGCTGACCCTTCATACAATGCAGTTAGAAAGCATAATGAGTGGGGCTTTTTTCCAGCGAATGGTTTTTTGACTTTTGGTGATAACTCCAAAAGAGTAATTAATGATCATGTTGCTTATACAGGTCGTTATTGGAGTTCTACTGTTTATGGTAAAACAACATCATACGCTATGGAGCTTTGGGAGTATGAGCTAACAGGTTTGATTAAAGAATATGCAAGAGAGAGAGGTTATGCTGTGCGTTGCATGCAAGAGTAGAGTGAGTATCACTTCTTATTCTTGCAGGGATAGAACCGTGTTGGCAGCCTGAGAGAACAGTAGTCTGACAGGCTGCCAAGGGTGTTCCTTCAGGGTGCTACTCAAACAGCTAAAAGTTAGGGGTAGCTGCTTGAAGGACAGTTGTTATCGTTTTGGTACTTTGCTAAGGGCAGAAACAGGAATTATCAGAATCTGGTGAAGGAGAATCAAATTTATTTCTATATTTGCCTCTAGAATCAATAGAAATGATAAGTATGAAACAACGAATTTTATTGAGTTTGAATCTGTTCTTGCTTACTATGATAGGCATTTCCTGTACTAACTCTAGCTCTAAAGCACCTTTTGCTAAGGGGTTTGAGGGGATGTATGTAGGTGTGTTACCTTGTGCAGACTGTCCAGGTATAGAAACACATATTACTTTCTTAGCAGATAGTACTTTGGCTCTCACATCTCACTACCTAGAAAGTGAGGGCACATCCTTGACAGAATGGGGGGTGTGGACTATTGAGAATGAGCTTTTGAAAGCGAATTTAGGCAATGAGCATATTCGTTATTTCAGCCAAAAGTCAGATGCAAGTATCCTAATGACAGACTCCTTAGGTCAGAGTTCAGCCACTCTGGAGGAACACTATCTACTCCAAAAAGAGGAGCCGAAAACAATAGAGGATTTTTTAGGGCAATATGCACAGGGAGATCTTGAAGTTGAGGGTGCTTATGTACAGTTTTTGGACATTGCTGTGACAGATGAGGGGGAGCTAAGTGTGTCTATCTCTTATTCAGGTAATGGTAAGGGCTGTACTTTTGCAGGTAAGGGACATTTGATCAATGACCAAATTGAGGTAGATTTGAGTGAACACCATGAGAAGTTTAACTCTACTATGGTGATTCGCTTTGTAGATGAGCATACGCTTTTAGTGGCACCCTCTAAGTTTGATGACCGCTATGATTTGATGTATTTCTGCGGTGGTGGTGGCTCTCTATGCGGAGACTACCACAAAGTAGAAGAGTAAAATAGATGAAAGCTAAAACAGTTAGGAAGGGAATAAGTGCAGACTTGTTCCCTTTTTTTATAGGTCTGCATATAAAGGAATCTCAGGCATGAAGGTATAGCTTTTGTTGGCATAATCCATCTTGCAATAATAGTGTTGGAGTCCATTACTTACAATAAGATAGTCTACTTGGAGTACAAAATTGTATCGGCTGATTTGGTTGAAAACTTTCTGATCGATCTTAATGTGAGGAGCTTTGTACTCAATAATAAGTTTGGGTTTGAGGTCTCTTTGATAGACTACGGTATCACATCTTCTTTGCATACCATTAAGGTGGAGTAAGACTTCATTGGCCATGAGTGATTTAGGAAACTCCTTATGTTGGATTAAGAAGTGTACAAAGTGCTGGCGTACCCATTCTTCAGGAGTAATCAGGATGTATTTTTTGCGTAGAATATCAAACACATAAGGTTTGTTTTCTTTTTGGATTATTTTGAGCTCGGCTGCTGGGAGGTGAAGCTGATTCATTGCTTTGTTTCTTAGTTGTAAAGCTAAATTAGTGCTTTTATAGAACGGAGACAAATGATTGCATAGAGATTCACTTATGTTTTAAAATGGGTTAGTTAAATAAGGAGATTTGTGATAAAAAGTATTTGCTCTTTTAAGATGAGCTACTAGATAAAAGTGTATATTTAGAGCTAGTAAACTTATTCAATTAATTATGAAAAAACGACTTATCACACTCGCTCTTTTAGGAGGAGTTCTTTTAGCCTCCTGTGGAGGATCATCGAATCAATATGTGGTAGAGGCTACACTTGATACTCACTCCTTGGATGGGCAGATGATCTACCTTGCCAATCTTGCAGGTGACAAATTAGACAGTACGTTAATAAAGGATGGACAATTTTCTTTTGAAGGAATATGTACTGAGCCAGAGGTAGCAGTTGTTCGTCTTCATAAAGATGGAAAACGATACCGAATGGTTTTCCCGTTGGAAGCCGGAGAGACAGTTTTAGATTTTGAGCAAAACACTGCCACTGGAGGAGGTCTTCTCAATCAGAAGTATCAGCTTTTGCGTGCTGATCTAAAAGCAATACAAGAAGAGGTGGCAAGTGCTTATCAGACTTTTGCGCAAGAAATGATGCGTAACGATTTGGATCAAGAGGCTAAGTTTGCATTGCAAGAAGAATACCAAACTAAATATGGAAGAGGAGCACGTGAGAAAACGAAAGATAAACTACAATCGTTCTTCCATGAAAACACAGCTAATGAACTTTCTCTGATTGCTTTTCAGCAGCTACAAGATTACCTTCCCAAGAAGAAACAAATCGCACTGATTCAACAGCTTTCTCCTAAGCTAGCTCAAAACTCATTTGTACAGCAATTTAAGGCTGAGTTAGAGGCTTACAAACCTACAGAAGAAGGGCAGATGTTTACGGACTTTAGCATCAAGCAGGAGGATGGTACAGTGGTATCACTCTCTGATTATGTAGGCAAAGGGAAATATGTATTAGTAGATTTTTGGGCGAGTTGGTGTGGACCTTGTCGTGCAGAAATGCCCAATCTAAAAGAAGTTTATGCCAACTACTCCAGTGAAAAGTTTGATATTTTGGGTGTAGCTGTGTGGGATAAACTCGCTGATACGACAAAGGCCTTGGAAGAGGAGCAGCTACCTTGGCCACAAATGGTAAACACCCAACGAATTGCTACAGATATTTATGTAATTAAAAGTATTCCTCATCTTATTCTTTTTGCGCCCGATGGGACGATAATCAAGAGAGGCTTGCGTGGGGAAGAGATAGCCAAAACCCTAGCTCAACTATTATAGAATCAATTTCTTAGGCGTTTTATTAAGAGTCAGTACTAGTCGGTATTGACTCTTGATTCTTTTCAGCACAAAACTATTCTATTTTGAGTAAAAAAGAATCAGATTTATAATGCCATATGGATTTAAAGTGTATCTTTAAGTCTTACGATAAATAAATATTTTTTAATATACAATTAATTATGAAAAGATTATGTACATCCCTCTTAGCAGTTGGGGGTATAGTTTTGAGCTCTTGTGGAGGATCAGCAAATAAGTATTTGATTAGCTCGGAGCTAGCAGATGATTCGATGGATGGTCAGACGGTCTATATGACCAACCTTGTTGGTGATAAGATAGATAGTACTGTTGTAGTTGCCAATCAGATAAAGTTTGAAAACGAGTTGAAAACGCCAGATGTGGCTATTATCTCACTCCAGAGTGATGTAAATAGCCCCATGCTTATTTTTCCTTTAGAACCAGGTCAAATCAGCTTAGACTTTGTTAAAAATGAAGTGATAGGTGGTCCGGTTAATAAAAAGCACAGTGAGCTAGTAAAAGAGCTAGGTGAGGTGCAAGAGAAGATAAATGCAGAGTATAGAACTTTTGTAGAGAAAATGCAGAATGATGAGATAGATGAGGATGCAAAAAAACAATTGCAAGATGACTTTCAAAATCTCTATAAAAATGAGTTAATACCACAAATCAAAGAGAGACTTCTAGCATTCTTTGACGAAAACACGGACAATGTACTTTCTGTATTGGCCTTTACCAATCTAGAAAATGTACTTACGCAAGAAGAGCAGATAGAACTTATAGATAAGCTATCTCCAGAAATTGCCGCAAATCCTTACATACTCAAGTTTAATAAAGGTATTGAAAATTATAAAGCTACTGTAGAAGGTAAAATGTTTACAGACTTTACAATTAAGCAAGAAGATGGTACTGAAGTATCTCTTTCTGATTATGTAGGTAAAGGGAAATATGTATTGGTGGATTTCTGGGCGAGCTGGTGTGGCCCATGTCGTGCAGAAATGCCCAATCTTAAAAAAGTGTACGAAAAATACCACAGTGACAAATTTGATATTTTAGGAGTAGCTGTGTGGGATAAATTAGCCGATACTAAGAAAGCGCTAGAACAAGAACAACTCCCTTGGCATCAAATATTAGATGCTAATAGTGTTCCAACAGAACTCTATGCTATCAAAGGTATTCCTCATATTATTTTATTTGGACCTGATGGAACTATTGTAAAGAGAGGGTTGAGAGGAGATGCTATTTCTGAGCTCTTGGATGAGCTTTTATAAATAACATACCTGATAGATTAATTGGGTAAGTAAAAAAGACAGCTAGGAATCTTCCTAGCTGTCTTTTTTTATGTCTTCAATAAGTTAGCTACGTAAATGGAGTAGTGCTTTTCTGCGGTTGCCTTGTTTGTACTCATCGTCCCAGTACAATCGGATGTGACTCACCTTGGGTGTCTTTTCTGTAAATGTTAAGTTAATGACAATGTACTCATCGGCTGGGATTTCTGGACTGCTTGCAGCAGAGATGAGCATGGTTTCTCCTACATCTTGACCCGTTTGGGGGTGATTGAACTTAAAGCGGATGTTTCTAGCAGTCGCAAAGCCATCATTACGAATGTTGAGTTGTATCTTATTCGGGTCGTTAGTACGGCTTATAAAAGCGATTAAAAAGGCTTTCTTTTGGGCTAGTATGTCTCGAGCTCCTTCGGTTAGGTAGGCTTCATCTAATCGATGTCTTAGCTTACTCAGCATGCGTTGATGTATGCTAAAAGTAAATACACTAAACCCAAGAGCTGCAAAGGCAACTATTAAACTAATATACTCCATAGTGTCTATTTTAAGGTGTCATGCTGTTATTCTTTCTTTTGTAGGGTTAACTGTCCCTTATAGGATTGGAAAACGATCTGTGTATCGGTCCACGTCTTGGCTATGTAATAGTCTATGACTTTACTATTGGGCTCAATAGAGGGTGAGTCATAGATCTCCAGTACCGCTGTCTCTTTTCTCCAGATATATCCCTTTATTTGCTGGTTTGTAGTTGCTGTTGGGGTACTTACAATCAGTTCGTGTTCAGGATTAAACTGTACTACTTGTTCCTCCTCAGCGCTATTGTTTATCTTCCAACTTCCCGCTAGCTGAAAAGGATCTTTTATGGATGCACGGCTAAGGCGTATCTCGCGTCCCCAGTTGTCTGAATCATGATTTTTTTCTACCAAAAGTATGTCGTCTTGGTCTAAGTTAAGCTGATATACAGATTGACGAAGAGTCTCTTCTCCACGCTTTTTTAAAGTATTGATAAAGAATAATCCAGAGTAGGGATCATACATAGAGAGTGCTTTCATAACCAAGTCATAGCTCTCTGAAACAGGTGTTTCAGAAAAGGTGTACTGGTAGTCATTAGCATTGCGATTAAAAACAATATACCATTGTTGCGCTGACTGGTTCTCTTCTGACTCATCCAAGTAGCTCACTTTCCAGCGATCATTGATGTGAGTTTGGAGGTACTCGTTGAATTCGTCGAACTTGTCGTCTTTGCTCTTCAGGCAGCTACTGAGGCTGAAAATTCCCCCAAGCACAAAGAATAGGATTGTAAACTGTTTAAGGTTGTGTTTTAATTTACTCATAGTGATACATTTTATAGTGCGTCAAGTCTGCAACTAGCCTTAGAAGTTCTAAATAGCTTTCTTAAGCTAGGGCTTTGACTCTCTTGTTTATATAACAATAAAGAATGGAAAATGTTATGTAGATGGGAGGGTGTAAGTTAGGCAGGGGGATAAAAAAAGGAAGAAACGTTATAGTTTCTTCCTTTTGAGTGATCGCGGCAGGATTCAAACCTGCAACCTTTTGATCCGTAGTCAAATGCTCTATTCAGTTGAGCTACGCGACCGTTTGTATTTGTTATGCTGAGTTTAGAAGTGATCGTGGCAGGATTCAAACCTGCAACCTTTTGATCCGTAGTCAAATGCTCTATTCAGTTGAGCTACACGACCGTCTAAATCATTGTTTTGTTAATCAAAAGTGATCGCGGCAGGATTCAAACCTGCAACCTTTTGATCCGTAGTCAAATGCTCTATTCAGTTGAGCTACGCGACCGTTTTGTTTAACGCTTGCAAAGATAGGGACTTTTTGTTTACGAGCAAACTTTACGGGTACTTTTTTACTCAATAAATCGATAGTTAAAGAGCTGCCAACCGATGGATAGGCCTACATTCCACTCCCTAGCTGGTGAGCTATAATAGTTTACGTAAGCTGAGACCGAACCAAAAGGAAGTTTAAGTATTAGTGAACTTTCTCCTAAAAACTCAACATTTGAAAATGATTTACCATAATAAGGGTTTGAATTTTCATCTTGTTTGATAGGGAAGATAGGAATAAAGCCATATAATTCGGTCCGCAGGTGTATAATTTTACCTAAGTGTACAATGGGTTTAATGCCAAATCCACCATACTGATTTGCTCTAAAGGCTTCATTGTAGATCAACTTGCTGTGAGGAGTAGGTGCAAAAGTACCTGCCTGCATCATAGTTGCTGTGTAATTTTGAGAAAAGTTTCTTGATGAGTACAGGGCATCTACATACCAGCCTAAGGTGAACTTATCTGAAATGGGATGGTACTGTTCTCTTTTGTAGGAAAGTTGTAGCCAGGTATGGTTGTTTTTATCCTTCAGCTGCTCGGAGGTGTTACCTGGATAAAAATATTCTTTTCCTGAGAATATTTGAGCTACCAAAGATTCTTTATAACCGTTTGTAGCAAATTGTTTGGCATTAAGCGTATTGCTAATAATACCTAAGGAACCGCCAAAGAGGTTGTAGGTAGATTTGTCTTGTTTGTCACTATCAAAATCAATTACTTTAGTTTGGAAGTAATGATCTCTGAGTTTACCATAACCTATACTTAATTCTGCTCGTTTTGTTGTTAAGAAGGGCAGTGCCATAAAGCCTTTCACAAAAAACTCATCGTTGCTATTGAATACAGGGTTGTATTTTCTACTAAAGAGTTTATCATTCTTAAAGTAATCGAATGAGCTAGCAGAAGCTATCAAACGATAAGATGTAGGTATTTTGGTGGGTAAGTCCACGCGTGCCATTAATTGCGCATTATTATAAACCTTACCAAGCTGCCCGTCAAAGCTGAACTCCTTGGCATAGTAGTTTAAGTCTTGATAGGTAGCACCTAGGTAGATTTGATTAGAGTTGGTTGTCGAGATGTTTCCTCCAATACGGAACAATACATTATCCTGCAATTGTACATCTAAGTGGAGGTCATAAAAGCCCGTTTCTGGATCATATATGGCATGAGGAATGATTTCTTGAATCATATTGCCTGATAAAAGTCGAAAGTATCCACGCTTCATCTCATCAAAAGTGAGGTATTCATCGTTTTCATTGTAAAACTCTTTGCGAATAAAACTCTGTTGTTGAGGATTAGCTCCATCTATGATGATTTTTCTGAAGCGGATTTCAGGGAGCTTGCTCTTATAGATTTTCCGTTTCAGTGCCACATTTTCTTCAGCTGTACGACGAGGAATACGTGCTTTGATACTATCTATCATTGAAACAGTCTTGTCGTAGCCTATCTTGTCGAGTTCGTTTACAAGATGCATATCCAATAAGCTCACGGTATCGTATCTAAACTTGATTACAATACCGAGTGAATCGGGTATTGTATAGTCCGTTTTTTGCATTACCATATTGTCAATCTGACTCATTAAATCATCTTGGCGTGGAGCATCAGGATTACGTGCTACAACGCTTCCTAGCACTATGTCAGGGTGGAAATCATTCATCATAACATCTACTGGGAAGTTGTTGTAAATACCACCATCATAAGCTAAGGTACCCTCAATCTCGATGGGTTTGAATACAAAGGGGAAGCTCATTGATGCCCTTACTGCATCACCTAAATCACCATAGCTAAGAATAATAGGCTTCTTTTCATAAACATCTGAGGCTATGCAACGAAAGGGTACGAATAGATTGTCAAAATTGCGATTGCTATGTGCTGTAGCCTGTGAAAAAAGCTGCATAAAGGCAATGTTCATCTGGATAGGATCTACCACACTAGAGGGCAAGAACTGTGTCTTTAGGCGAATAGAGTCTTTGATGGACATGCGGATATTAACAAACTCAGGATTGGCCCTGTTTTTCTTAAAGAAATAAACATACTCCGATTCCACTTGTCCGGTATACCAACGTTTGAAGTCTTCAGAACTTAAAAGTTTGACCATATCATCGGGCGAGTATCCCATAGCATAAAGTGAGCCAATAATAGCCCCCATAGATGTGCCTGTAATATAATCAATAGGTATTCCATGCTCCTCTAATGCACGAATGACACCGATGTGAGTTAAACCTTTTGCACCTCCGCCACTGAGCACTAGTCCTACTCGCTGTGCGTGTAAAAAGGGAAATATGCCTAAACAAAGACATAGGGTAAGAATAATCTTTCTCATACCTTATTGAGTTATATATATTTACTTTAGAATAATACAATCAAAGATAAATATAAATGTTGAGTTCTCTTAATAATCAGTGATATCTTCTAAGTTGTAGCGCTCAAGAACATTGTATAAATGAGCAGATAAGCACTTTGTTGCAGCTTCTTTTTAAGTGATGTAAGGCAATAAAAAAAGGCCTGGTAAAAATTACCAGACCTTTTAAATATAGGATGCGTCTAAACTAGATGAGTTTAATACTTCGTTTAATGAAGTCGTTTAGAGCTTCTCCTTTGAGCATATTGTTCTGTAGGAGAGCCAAATCTACGAGTTGACGTACAGTATCATTCTTTTTGGCTTGATCAGCATAAATAGCATCGCGCTTATTACGCAATTCGGTTCTCTTGTTGTCAATTTCTTTGAGCTCATCCTTCTCAGCCGTAGGTATCTCTTCGTCTTTTTTGCCCTCATGTTGTTTTTTAAGCTCTGATTCCTTTGAAGAAAGCTCTGTAATTTCTTTGAGGACAGGGCTTACTTCTGCTTCAGCAGCCTGACTTACATCTTGCAATACTTTTTGGATCAGGTTGTGATCTGCATTCAAAACAACATTAAACATATCAGGCATTTCACCGTAGAAACTCATCCCTGCTTGTATTTGAGCCATCTCTTTCATACGACGCATATACTCACTTTGTGTAATCACCACGGGGCTTGCATGCTCTCCCATAGCTTGAACAAGTATGTGGAATTGAGTCTTAGGATCCTCTTTTAGCTGACTCTTGAAAGCAGCAGATAGTGTATCTATCTCTTTTTGATCAAGCTTAGTTTGCGTTTGCTCTTCTTTGACAATCAAGTTGTCTATAACATCGGCATCTACACGAGAGAAACGAGTCTTCTCAAACTTAGTTTCTAGCATTTGTATAACAGCTACATCAAGCTGGCCGTCCATGAGTAAGACGTTGTATCCCTTATTTTGTGCCGCTTCGATAAAGCTAAACTGCTCATCTTTATTTGTGGCATATAGGTAAATCAGGTTGCCGTCTTTATCGGTTTGATTTTCTTTAACCAAGGTGTTGTACTCTTCATAGGTATAGTACTTATCCTCAGTGTCGTGGAAGAGTGCATACTTGTGTGCACGATTGTAGAAGTCCTCCTCAGAGAGCATACCATAGTGGATAAAGATTTTTAAATCATCCCACTTACTTTCGAAATCTTTGCGATCCTCTTTAAAGATAGACTTCAATCTATCGGATACTTTCTTAGTGATGTGAGAAGATATCTTTTTAACATTACTATCACTCTGCAAGTAAGATCTCGATACGTTGAGCGGTATATCTGGAGAGTCTATCACCCCATGGAGTAGGGTCAAGAAGTCAGGAACTATTCCTTCTACAGAATCAGTGACAAACACCTGATTACAGTAAAGCTGAATCTTATTCTTACTTAAGTCAATATTTGTCTTGATTTTTGGGAAGTATAAGATACCTGTCAGGTTGAATGGATAATCTACATTGAGATGGATCCAGAATAAGGGATCATCTGACATAGGGTAAAGCTTCTTGTAGAAAGCTAAGTAGTCCTCATCCTTAAGGTCTGCTGGTCGTGCTGTCCAAAGTGGTTCTGTATCGTTGATAATGTTTAACTCATCAGTCTCAACCTCTTTGCCATCTTTCCACTCCTTTTTCTTTCCAAAGGCTACAGGAACAGCTAAGAAGCTACAGTACTTGTGTAGTAGGGTAGATAGGCGAGCCTCTTCTAAGAATTCCTCACTCTCTGAGTCGATGTGAAGCACTATATCTGTACCCCTATCTGCTTTTTCTGTCTCCTCTAAGGTGTATTCTGGACTACCATCACAGCTCCATTTTACAGCCTTAGCTCCTTCTTTATGGGAAAGTGAGATGATATCTACTTGTTTAGAGACCATAAATGATGAATAAAAGCCGAGGCCAAAGTGTCCGATGATGGCATTTGCATCATCCTTGTATTTTTCTAAGAAGTCATTGGCACCAGAAAAAGCAATTTGGTTGATGTATTTATCCACCTCTTCAGCTGTCAAACCTATACCTCTATCAGATATAGTTATCGTTTTGTTTTCTTTGTCTAGCTTGACTTGAACAGTCAAGTCGCCTAGTTCGCCCTTAAACTCACCAATAGAAGCTAGAGTCTTTAGCTTTTGGCTGGCATCAACAGCGTTAGATACGAGTTCACGTAAAAAGATTTCGTGATCACTGTACAAGAACTTTTTAATAATGGGGAATATGTTTTCTGTTGTAACCCCAATGTTACCTTTCTTCATAGTTTATATCGTTTTTATACTAGCATGATTTCGACTAAGTATAAGACAAAAAAAATGCCAGACTATTTAGTCTGACATTTTGGCGCACTAATATACTTAGTATATTTAAGATGGCAGTTTATTTGACTTCTTTCTCTTTCTGCTCCACTTTTAGCTGGAGTGTTTTGCTTTTTTTATCAATTACGGTAGTGACTACATCGTTTTGCTTTAAATCATTAGATAGAATAAGCTCGGATAGCTTATCCTCTAAATAATCCTGAATAACTCTTTGAAGAGGTCTAGCACCATACTCTGGCTCATAGCCTAAGTTCACTAAGAAGCGCTTAGCTTCAGCTGTAACTTTAAGCGTATAGCCAATCTTGCTAACTCGTTTGATGAGCTTCTTAATCTCCAAATCTAATATTTGAGTAAGAGCTGCTTTATCTAGTGAGTTAAAAGTAATGATTTCATCAATACGATTAATGAACTCAGGGGCAAAAGTCTTTTTCAGTGATTTACGTATGATATCACTAGCATACTCTTGGTCTGAAAGGTGAGATTGAGGTGTGAAACCTATCCCTCTTCCAAACTCCTGAAGCTGACGTGAACCCACATTCGAGGTCATAATAATAATGGTGTTTTTAAAATCAATTAAACGACCAGCGCTGTCTGTAAGTCTGCCCTCATCCATTACTTGGAGCAAAATGTTAAAGACTTCGGGGTGCGCTTTTTCGATTTCATCCAAAAGCACAATAGAGTATGGGCGACGTCTTATTTGCTCTGTAAGCTGTCCGCCTTCTTCATAGCCCACATAGCCTGGAGCCGAACCTATTAACTTCGATACTGTATGCTTTTCCATATACTCAGACATATCAATTCGAATCAAGGCTTCAGAGCTACCAAACAACTCACGTGCTAGCTCTTTGGCTAAATAGGTCTTTCCAATACCTGTCTGTCCTAAAAACAAGAAGGTACCTGTTGGTTTATTGGGGTCTTTTAGACCTACACGATTACGCAAAATAGCCTTGCTTAGTTGTTCTACAGCCTTATCTTGTGCAATAACCTTCTTTTTGAGATTATTCTGTAGTTGTACTAGCTTTTTACCCTCTGCTTGGGCCATGCGTGAAACTGGTACTCCCGAAATAAGAGAAACTACTTTTTCCACATCCTTTGTATCTATGGTTACTTTGTTCTCTTTTATCTCTTTTTCCCACTCAGCCTTCATCTCTTCCAGCGCAGCAATTATTTTCTTTTCTTGGTCTCTATAGTTAGCGGCCAATTCAAAGTTCTGGCTCAATACAGCCTCTTGCTTTTTCTGCTGGACGGTTTTGAGCTGATTTTCTTGTTCTGTAATTTCTTTGGGCACTTGTACTTCTTCTACCATACCCTGTGTTCCAGCTTCGTCTAAGGCGTCAATAGCTTTGTCAGGAAAGTATCGATCATTAATGTAGCGGTCGGTCAAGCTAACACAAGCTTCGAGGGCCTCGTCGGTATACTTCACGTTGTGGTGCTCCTCGTACTTATCCTTAATGTTATGCAGTATTCTTAATGTATCTGCAGCAGTAGTAGGTTCTACTAAAATCTTTTGGAAACGGCGCTCAAGTGCTCCATCATCTTCAATGCTTTTTCTATATTCATTAAGAGTTGTAGCTCCAATTACTTGGATTTCTCCTCGAGCTAAAGCTGGTTTGAACATATTAGCAGCATCCATAGAGCCTGTGGCAGAACCTGCACCCACAATCATATGGAGTTCATCCAAAAATAGAATAATATTGGGATTGTTTTTTAGCTCAGTAAGAATAGCTTGAATACGCTCTTCAAACTGACCTCTGTATTTTGTGCCAGCTACTACTGCAGCCATATCAAGCATAACAACCCGTTTGTTGAATAACAGTCGAGACACCTTCCTTTCGTTGATTCGAATAGCAAGAGCCTCTACTATAGCAGATTTACCTACACCGGGATCACCAATCAAAACAGGGTTGTTTTTCTTTCTTCTACTCAATATTTGAGACAAGCGAACTATTTCTTTATCTCTGCCTACTACAGGGTCTAACTTACCTTCAACTGCTGCTTTAGTTAAGTCTAACCCAAAGCGATTAAGAGTTGGTGTTTCAGTATTCTGTTCTGTAGTGGACTTGCTTGTAGCAGTACTTGAGCTTTGAGCTCTTGAATCAGGACCTCTAAATGAGATGTAATCATTTTCGTCGTCATTTTCGTCGTCGTCGTCAAAGTAATCATCATCGCCATCATCATCACCAGGATAATCTAAACCTGCCTTAATGTCAGGAGTCAAATTAAGTACGGCATTATAGGCTTTTCCGTAATCCACATCGCTTTGCTTTAAAACTTCAGCAGCTAAATTCTCTTTTTCGTGCAAAATAGCCAACAAAAGATGTTCTGTGTCTGCTATCTCAGTATCAAGAGCCCGAGCTTCTAATATACACAATCTTAAAATTTTTGAAGATAGTGTATTCAGAGGTGGTTTTACTTGGGAGCTTACGGTAGGATCAGCATAATCTTTTAGAATTCTATTAAGCTTATCTTTTATTTGCTCCGTATCTATGCCTAAGTTATCTAGGATCTGTAGCGCTTTTCCCTCTTTGAGTCTCAAGATGCCAAGAAGTAAATGCTCAGGTCCTATATAATTGTTGCTCAAACGATAAGCTTCTTCTCTGCTGTTTATAACAACATTGCCTACCAATTTTGAAAACTTACTTTTCATGTTTTTATTCCTTTCTATACTTGAACTTTAAAATTAAGTGGCTTATTACTTTTAAGGCCATATATCTTTGTTCTACTACATATACAACAAATAATATGCCAATATGATTAGTTTAAAGTTTATCTACTTGTTTATACTCTATTTATTAACCTAAGTTAGGGTTTTAGAGAAGTTTCTGAGAAGTAACTTAGTTATAAAGAATCTCTAATAAAAGTTCTCCACTATTTATTTGTGCCTAAGTTTGTACGAGGAGTTTTTCTTTAGTAATTAGTTAATACCCGACTTCTACTTTAGTTCAAAAAATGAGTTGCAAAGGTAAACGAATAGATTTATAAATAAATCATAATCTCTATAAAAAAATACCAGGAGTAAGCATTTTTTATTTCAGATTGGAGTATTTAGCGATAAGTCTTTTGTAAACTTGTAATTGTGTTTACTTTAGTAGGTAAAGCAGATTTAAATGAGATCAATTCGTACTTTTTATTATGTAACCCTAATACTTTATCTGGGGTTTCTGAATCAGTCAACCGTTCATGCTCAAGTTCCTCAAGTTCATGCTCATCGAGGGGGAGCAGGTGAGTATCCTGAAAACACAATAGAAGCAATGCTTCATGCTGTATCACAGGGCGTCCGTGTGCTAGAACTTGATGTGCATATTACAGCTGACAGTTTAGTGGTTGTTTCTCATGATCCATTTATACACCCTTCCAAAGCTTTACGGCCGGACGGCACACGTATAGCCTGTGGAACAGCATTGCGGCAGGTATTATTTCAAATGAGCTACGACAAAATAAGTACGTATGATATTGGAAGCTTAGCACAGGCTAAGTATCCTCAACGAGTTAATATCAACTGTCGCATTCCTTTGTTGAGCGACTTGATTAGCAATGTGGAGGTATATACTAAGAAACATCAGCTTGCCGCTGTTACTTATAATATAGAGATAAAGTCTCACCCTTTCAAAGACAATAGATGGAGTCCCGATTATCAAACCTTTGTTCGTTTAGTCATGGATGTATTGAGACCACGCAATTTGGGTAGTCGTCTAATCATTCAATCCTTTGACACTCGTGTTTTAAACTACCTGCATGCAAACTATCCCAACTTACAGCTGTCATACTTAGTAAAGAGTAGGTGGGCTTCATTAGATAAGCTTTTAGGTAAGCTCTATTTCACACCTAGCATTATTAGCCCTCACTATAAAATGGTCAATCAGGGATTTGTCAATCAAGCGCATAGCTTGGGTATGAAGGTTGTCCCTTGGACTGTTGATCGGAAGGCTGAGGTTATTAGGTTGCGTGATTGTGCTGTAGATGGTATCATCACTAACTATCCTAGTCAAGTATTAGATTGGGTTGAAGAGTAATTAGCCTTATAAAAAGCAATAGCACAGGAATCCCTGTGCTATTGCTACATCTATATAGTGTCTGATTTACTCTTTTGTAGGATTGATTTTGGTAACGAGGCTTCTGAAATCCTTAGGATAGGGAAGCTCAAACTTCATAAGCTCACGAGTGACAGGATGACGAAAGCGGAGTAAGAAGGCATGTAAGGCCAAGCGTCTTATCGGCGATTTATACTCTCCATGCATTTTGTCTCCTAGTACGGGATATCCCTTGTGAGCCATTTGGATACGAATTTTGTTGTTTCTATCCTCGCGGGGATCAAACTCCATTAAACTCAGCCCATTAGCCTGCTTTATTCGCTTGTAACGTGTTATGGCTCGTATCGCAGTGTGTTTAGGGTCTTCCTCTACATAATCACTGAAGATTAGCTCTCCCGTTTGCTCATCTATCCATGAAACAATAACACCTTTCTCTTCAGGAAACTCACCTTCTACAAGTCCAACAAATGTGTGATTGATGATAAACTCCTTCCAGTTGTTTTGGAAGTTAAACTTGGTTTCCTCATCCTTAGCGAAAATCATGAGCCCAGATTCATCTTTTTCAAATTTATGAATCAAATGAACTTGATTTCGATGATTATCCCGTTTCACATAATGGCTCAGTGTAGCATGTGCTGATTTACCTCTACTATTGGCCGATGTTATGCTTAGTACATTCGGCTTCTTCTCTATCACAATCAGGTAGGCATCCTCATAGATAATTGTTAGTTCTCTATTACTCAGACCTTGATTTCTGCGTTTGCTGTGGTCTATTTGTACAAGCATACCTTTGTCTACAGGAGTGTCTGGATGCGATACAATCTTTTTGTTGAGATGTACTATCCGTCGAGATAAAAAAGATTTAATCTTAGTACGACTCGCTTCTGGCATCTTCTCTTGCAAGAATTCCATGAGTGTCGAGGGTTTGTTTACTCGATAGTTTGTGTATTTATTTCTTGCCCTTGCAATGGGTCTTTGTTTTCTAGCCATTCTTATTCTTTCTTTTAAGCTCTTTTTTCTAATAGCACGACATTCTCTACGTGATGCGTGTGTGGGAACATGTCCACAGGTTGTATAGCAAGCACTTGGTATTTTTCATCGAGTAGTTGTAGGTCACGTGCTTGTGTTGCTGGGTTGCAACTCACATAAACAATACGTTGAGGTTCAGCAAACAGGATAACCTGAACTACATCATCATGCATACCTGCACGTGGCGGGTCAGTGATAATAACGTCAGGCTTACCATGCTCATTAATAAAATCTTGAGTTAGAATATCTTTCATATCTCCAGCATAGAATAGGGTATTGTCTATACCATTGATTTCTGAATTCACTTTGGCGTCTTCAATCGCTTGAGGAACATATTCTATACCAATCACTTTCTTTGCCTGCTTAGACACAAAGTTAGCAATAGTACCCGTACCTGTATAGAGATCATACACCAGCTCTTTGCCCGTTAGCTGAGCAAAATTGCGTGCCACCTTATACAGCTCGTAGGCTTGGGTAGAGTTGGTTTGATAAAAAGAGACAGGGCCAACTTTAAATTTCAAACCCTCCATTTCCTCAATCATATGATCCTTGCCACGATAGAGTTGAGGCTCTAAATCCGAATAGACATCATTAAGCTTATTATTGACGATATACATCAGAGAGGTGATTTGAGGAAAGCTCTGTGCCAAGTAATCCAGAACTTCTATCATCTGTGCCTGAGCCTCTTCATCTTCTACCTTACACACTAGGATAACCATTAGCTCTTCAGTAATCGAGCTACGAACCACCAAGCTGCGTAGAACACCTGTTTGCTCTCGTATATTGAAAAAAGGAATTTGATGGTCTATGGCATACCTGCGCACCCCATTACGTATATCGTTAGAGATTTCTGACTGTAACCAGCATTTCTCTATATTTAAAACCTTATCAAAGGCCCCAGGAATATGAAATCCTAAGCCGTTTTTCTCCTCATCAGAGTATTCCACTTGATTATCCACCTCTTCCTGTGTCAACCAGCGTTTATCTGAGAAAGTAAACTCTAACTTGTTACGGTAAAAGGTGGTTTTGGCTGAGCCCATGATGGGCTGAGGCTCAGGAAGTTCTATCTTGCCTATACGGCTCAAGTTATCCATGATTTGGTGCTGTTTGTAGCGAATCTCGGCTTGATAGTCAAGAACCTGCCACTTGCATCCACCACATACACCATAGTGCTCACAAAAAGGCTCCACACGCTCAGCTCCTTTTTCATGGATGTGCGTAATGCTACCTTCTGCATAACGTTTCCTTTTCCGGCGCAACTGGAGGTCTACCACATCGCCAGGAACAGCATGCGGAACAAATATAACTAAATCATCAACCTTAGCTATGGCCTTGCCTTCTGCAGCCACATCTGTTATTGTTACCTTCTCTAGAAGGGGAAGTTTACGTCTTTTTCTAGCCACTTTATCAAATCATTTTATGTGTAACGCTGCAAAAATAGACATAAAATCAGAGATTCTCTCTGTACTTGTTCAGCTATTTCAGCAAACTCTGCCCATCCTGTTTAGATTTAACTAAAAATAGGACGAAGTACATAGTAAGTCCAAGCTGTAAAACTTTACTTCTGAGATTGAAAAGTAGATGGTAATAAGCGTTAAAAGCTAAGTACAAGATGAGGTGTTTGCCATATTTTCATTATCTTATGTAGCTCTTAGTCAAACCAAGTCAATCAAGTATTTATGGCAAAAGTATTATTAGTATTAGCAGCATTATTTTTAATCACAACGTTTGGTTTACACACCTTAATTATAAGTGGAAATCGTAGCAAGAGACCTCGTTATACGGAGCGTCCTGTCTATATGATTTTAGCTTGGATCTGTGGTTTGATACTCCCTGTAGTTGCTTGGAATCAACTTTTGCATATAGGTTGGGGGTGGCTATTGCTCCTCAATTTAATAGTAGTCTTTTTTTGGGCTCCTTACTTGGGACGCTTAGTTCTATTTCTATCCAAGAACAAACCTAAGTTAGGCAAACAAATACTGACCACCTTTTCAGTCGGCATGATCTGCTTGCTTATTGGTACAATATTACGTTAGTAATAGGGGTGTGCCAATAAGAAGCTCTTAGAAGCAGAAGCTCGGTATAAGTTGTTCTATAAGGCTTTCAATTTTTGCTTCATACTGTTTAGAGCCAAAGAATGTTAGAACAAATAGTGAATGATCATCTCTAACTATAGCATACTCTGCTATTCTCCTAGGGCCGCTTTCCAACATGATTTCAGCTACAAACTCATAGACTTGCTGCGAACCAATACGTCTTTTTTGATACCTCAAAACCTCAGAGTCTTCAAAACTAGCTATGCTTGAACTGAAGATCTCAGCTATAAAATGATTGAGCTCACCTATATAGGGTGCAGCTACCACATTATACTTAATTTGAGTATCAGGGAGAGTAAACTCCACTTTCACTTCATTGCTTATATCCACTTCTATATCACTACCAGCTGGATAACCTATTATAAAAGGGAATTTCTTGCTGTAATGAAAAGTTTCAAATCCTCTACTTTTATTTTGAGCTATTTCCTCTTCAAGAGAGATGGGGTGAACAAATTCATAAGCTTTTTTTCCAAACAAAGAGCATTGGCTAAGACTTAGTATTAGAATAAGCCCTAAGCTAGCTCTGACTATAGTGTTATTTGTCATATGATGAGGCTTAGATAAACAAATACGTTTTGAGCAAGAACTTACTCGCCTTCGATGTAGAGGTCTTTACTTACATAAATAGACTGTATCACTTTGTATATGCCTTCTTGGTCACGCTGAAAAGTAGCTTCAGCATTAAAAAAGACAATAACCATATAGGTCTTAGTATCCAGCTGAGTGAAATAGTAAGACACTCGATAAGGTTCTCCTTGCTCCTCGTAGGTCAATACATATTCTTTAAAGGAGCCTGCCTTCGCAGTATACACTCCAGAGTGGACAATCTTGGCATTAGCCTGTTGACTTTGAATTAAACTGATCGTATGACTTGCCAAGGCATCTAAGCTATCCCAGTTTTGCTGAAAAGTCACAAAGTAGCGATCTTCCCCTTTAGTACTTGAAGCAGAACTAGTGAAGGTAACATCAACAAAAGGATTGTCAATACCGTCATCCAGACTGAAAGTATAAGGGTATCCAATTTGATAAGCAATCTGTTTGTGGCCCGTATATATATTAAGAGGTTTATCGTAAGGACTCTCTATCTGAGAGAGTGGCTCATCGTTGAAACGAAGGCTATTCATTACCAAGTCAAAACGACGTTGTAAATCACTGTGAGTTTGTACAACAATGCAAACCATTAAATTGTCTTTAAAAAAATAGCCCATTTGGCTCGGAAAGCCATTCTCATCCTTATCTATATAAGCTACAAGCACCTCATGTTTATCTTCTCCATAAACAGATTTTCCGTACTTCGCATTATAAGGTTTAAGTAGAGCCTTAAAGAGTAATTCTTGTGACTCTGTAGAAGAAACATCAATCTGCTCTGGAAAGCTCATAACTACAACATGGTAGGATTCTGCTTTAAGTGGATCATCATCAAAAAGAAAGCCGCAGTATTGATGGTAGTTTCCCTCAGTACGTGAACAATTCTTGACCAATGGGGTAGGTACACTGATATCAAAGCCAAATTGAGGAAAACTTTGATACTGGTAGTGGTGAGCATCTGTCACTATATCCTTGTCAGATAATGATTGAGCCTGTATAGGGGCTAGGCTACCAACTAAAAATAGAGCTATTAAAATGTATTTAAATCGATTCAATCGTATCATTTGCCTTATTACTTAATATTCTTTTGCGGGTCTATAAATGTTGACTAAGTTGTTGTCTGTAGTCGATGTTAGTCTTAATCTATAGCTAATCTACTGCTAATATTTAAATTCTTATAATTTGTAGGCTGTTTTATTCGAGCTAGAATGGAGAAAGTTAAGAATTACCTTTGCATCGCTTCAAATAAAAACTATCTTTGTGAAACAACCATATCAAGGGGTGCCACGCAAATACATGTGGCTGAGATTATACCCTTCAACCTGATTCGGATAATGCCGACGTAGGAATGATTAAGTTTACCACATAAATTTATTGATTGAAGTAGCATCGCTTGATTTGGATATATACCCAATTAAGCGATTTTTTTTATGCTTATAAGTTGGGGTTTTCATTGGACAAACCTGCAACAAAACATTTGTTGCTATTAAAACTTATCGTAATGAAGATATACATAAATCAAAAAGCGGTAGAAGTTGCAGACCAAGCTACACTTGCTCAAGTTGCTACACAGCTTCAACTACCCACACAAGGCATAGCGATAGCAGTTGATTATGAAGTTATACCTCGTAGTGAATGGGAAACTTACAGACTCAAGCCTGAAACAGATTTGGTGGTAGTTCAGGCTGTATCGGGAGGTTGATATGAAACTCTGCATTTTAAGCTTGCCCCAGTTCTTTGAACAGGAGGCATTGGCCTTATCTACACTACTGCAGCAGGGTGGTTTTCGCTTACATTTGCGTAAGCCAGGAGCCAGTCCACAGGAGCTTGCATCACTCTTAGAACAGATAGACCCTATTTACTGGTCTCGTATTGTGTTGCATGACGCCTTTGAGCTAGTAAAGGATTACCCAGTAGGTGGCTTGCACTTGAATCAAAGAAATCCTCAAGCGCCCCCATCTTTTCGAGGAAGCATCAGCTGTTCCTGCCATAACTGGGACGAGGTACAAGCAAATAAATCAAGCTGTGACTACCTTTTTATAAGCCCCATCTTCAATAGTATCTCTAAGCCCAACTATGCAAGGGCTTTTAGTCAGGATGAGCTAGAAGAAGCTCAGCAAAAAGGATGGATTGATTCACAAGTTATAGCCTTGGGTGGTATTACAGCTCGACGTATTCCCAGTTTAAGGGCCTTAGGCTTTGGTGGTGTGGCTGTCTTAGGTGCTATTTGGGGAGATTATATGAAGTGTTTTTCTACCTCAGATTTAAGGCACAGCTTACACTCTATTATAACGGAAATTGAAGCTAAATGATGAAACAAAAACTTTCCCCTTTTCTATTTATTACCCATGAAACGAGTCGCTACTCCTACTTGGACTCTGTCCAGATGGCTATAGCCGGTGGTTGTAAATTTATACAACTGCGCATGAAGGAGGCTTCAAAAGCCGAAATTCGGAAGGTAGCCCAGCAAGCATTAAAACACTGTCAAGCAGCAGGCGTGCATCTCTTTGTAGATGATGAGGTAGAATTATGTCTGGAGTTAGGGCTTGATGGTGTACACTTAGGTAAACACGACATGCCAGTGCGTCAAGCCAGACAAATTTTAGGCCTAGAAACAAGGATCGGAGGAACAGCCAATAGCTTTGACGATATCCAGCGTTTGCAGCAAGAAGGAGCCGACTACATAGGCCTTGGACCTTATCGGTACACCACAACTAAAAAGAATCTTAGTCCTATTTTAGGTCTGAAAGGATATCAAGAGATCCTAACTGCTTGCAGGCAAGCAGAAATTCACTTACCCATCTATGCTATTGGAGGGATTGGCTTGGCTGATATACCCCCCATTTTACAGACGGGTGTATGGGGTATTGCACTTTCATCTAGTATTTTAAGAAGTACAGACCCCATAGAACAAACTAAAAAAAGTATTCACTGTATAGATACATATCATGAAAAAATTAATTATAGCAAATAAAACTTTCGAATCACGTCTGTTTTTAGGAACAGGCAAGTTTAGCTCTAATGAGCAAATGGCAGCAGCTATCAAAGCCTCAGGAACTGAGTTGGTAACAGCGGCTATGAAGCGTTTAGACCCTGATAAAAAAGAAGAAGATGAAATGATTCAGCACATCTGTAAGCCAGGAGTTCACCTATTGCCCAACACCTCTGGTGTGCGCAATGCCAAAGAGGCTGTGTTTGCAGCACAGCTTGCTCGAGATGCTTTTCAGACCAATTGGGTAAAGCTAGAAATACACCCTGATCCCCGTTACCTTTTGCCTGACCCAGTAGAAACACTCCAAGCGACCAAAGAACTGGTTAAGCTCGGCTTTGTAGTACTACCTTATGTACAAGCTGACCCTGTGCTCTGCAAACAGCTAGAAGAAGCAGGTGCTGCTACGGTGATGCCATTAGCAGCTCCCATTGGTAGTAATGGAGGCTTGCAAACCAAAGAAATGATTCGCATCATCATCGAACAAAGTCAGGTACCCGTAGTGATTGATGCTGGTTTAGGTGCACCTTCGCAGGCCGCTGAAGCTATGGAGCTGGGCGCTGATGCTGTGATGGTCAATACAGCCATAGCTGTAGCAGGTGACCCCATAGCTATGGCTCAAGCCTTTGCTCGTTGCGTAGAGGGAGGTAGAACAGCTTATGAGGCTCGTCTAGCCAGTCCAACTAGGGGTGAAGCCATAGCTAGTAGTCCTTTAACTTCATTTTTAATGTAGAACTTAGTGGAAGAAAGAAAAATATGGATTTTAATGATTTAATACCCCAATACAATTGGGAAGAAATAACAGATCGTATCTATGCGAAAACAGCCAGTGATGTAGAGCGCGCCTTGCAACAGCGAAAATGTAGCTTAGCAGATTTTATGGCACTCATCTCTCCTGCTGCACAGCCCTATTTAGAACAGATGGCACAGCTAAGTCGATACTATACACAGCAGCGGTTTGGGAAGGTTATACAGTTTTATATACCGCTTTACCTAAGCAACTCTTGTGCCAACCACTGCGTGTACTGTGGCTTTAATCATAACAATGACATCAAGCGTATCATTCTGAATGATGAGCAGATTCTAGAAGAGGTAAGAGCCATCAAAGAGCTAGGCAACTTCCAACACATCCTTTTGGTGACTGGAGAAAACCCTCGTGATGCCGGTGTGGACTACTTGGAACATGCCATTCGCCTAATCAAACCCTACTTTGAATCCATCTCCATAGAGGTACAACCGCTCAAAGAAGAAGAGTACAAACGCCTGTGTGAGGCTGGCTTAAACACCGTGTATTGTTACCAGGAAACATACAATAAGAGTCGTTACAAAACCTACCACCCCAAGGGTATGAAGTCCAAGTACGATTGGCGTTTGCAATCTTTTGATCGGATGGGGCGTGCTGGCTTACGCAAGATCGGCTTAGGCGTATTGATTGGCTTAGAAGATTGGCGTACAGATAGCTTCATGATGGCTGCACACTTGCGTTACCTCCAGAAACAGTATTGGCAGACCCAATACTCCATATCCTTTCCACGTATGCGTCCTCACGAAGGGGAGCACTTCCAGCCCAATGTAGTGATGGAAGACAAAGAGTTAGCCCAGCTAATATTTGCTTTTCGCATCTTTGATCATGACTTAGATATATCCCTATCTACACGTGAAAGTGCCGACTTTAGAGATCATATGGCAACACTGGGAGTGACTAACTTGAGTGCGGGCTCCAAAACAGATCCAGGGGGTTACTCTGTATTCAAGCAAGAGCTAGAACAGTTTGTCATCAATGATGCACGTACTCCAGACCAAGTAGCCGAGGCGGTGAGAGCTCAGGGCTATGAGGCCGTGTGGAAAGGCTGGGATTTGGCCCTTCAACAAAACAAATAGCCATGGATAAGAGATACGAAAGGCATTACCGGCTACAAGGAATGGGGGTAGCAGGTCAGGAGCGTCTTAGCCAAGCAAAGGTCTTGGTGGTAGGAGTAGGTGGTCTAGGATCAGCTGTTCTCTACTACTTAGCGGCGGCAGGGGTAGGTACCCTAGGTATGGTCGATTACGACAGGGTGGAGGTATCTAATCTTCAACGTCAGATCTTACATAGCACCTCGGATTTGGCTAGACTCAAGGTAGATTCAGCTGCAGAGAAGCTACAAGCACTTAATCCAGAGCTTCGGCTCATCAGCTATGCTGAACAGCTTACAGAGGAGCGTGCGAGGGAATTGTTCCCACGTTATGACTATGTCTTAGACTGTAGTGATAACTATGAAACGAAGTTTTTAATCAACGACCTCTGTGTAGAACTAGCTAAACCTTATACCCATGCTGCAGTCTTAGCCATGAAAGGAGAGGTGATGACTTACTTACCAGGTCATGCGAACTACCGAGATGTGTTTGCTCAAGCTCCAGCAGAAGGTACATATCCAGCTGCCTCAGAAGTTGGAGTATTGGGCTCTGTAGTGGGCATTGTAGGTTCTATTCAAGCTACTGAAGCACTCAAATACTTTACAGGCTTAGGCTCACTCCTCTTAGATCGATTGCTACTCATAGATGGGCTCAATATGCAGTTTGTCTCACTCAAAGTACGTCAGCATAGCGTTTAGATTGCTCATTTACTCGTGCTGGATAAAAGCGTAAGTAGAACAGCTTGCTTAAACAATATTTAGGAAAGAATATTAGTCAGATATTCTTACTTTGCCTATTTTGGTCGTATATTTGAATAGAGTATTAACCCTAAAGATGAATAAAAGAATGAAAGTAAAAGTTGTATCTACACCACTTCCAGAATTATTGGTGCGTTGGGAAGCTGAAAAAGGTGATGCCAAAGGAAAAGCAATCGGTTGTGAAGACGCAAATCGCACCGAAGATGATATAATGGCTTGCTTAGTTGAAAAAGTGGATTGCAATAAAGGTCAATATTATATTGTACCCATCTATAAAGACTGTGCTAAGCCAGTAGCTTTTTACGATGTTGATGAAGAATTACTCGTACACTACGATAAAAACAAATAAGTCTATTC
>JASLIW010000144.1 GCA_030152865.1 Bacteroides sp. | reverse complement strand
TTTCCAGATTTGACATGGTAAGTAACACTTATTTTCTTTTTCTTTGTGGTGGTTTTTTTCTCTACCTCAGCACCTAAGTAGCCCATGTTTTGAACTGCTTTCCTTATCTCTTCCTGCGAGCGCAGTGTCTGCTTTTCATCATAAATAACTGGAGCATCTCCTATGCGTCTAAACATTTTATTGTACCAGCGATTAGGATGCTTCTTTCCAGACAGACTATACACATGGAGAGGTGTCTTAAACACGCTGAACCATTTGGAGTTGGGGTTTTGACGAACAAAGAGGCGCAAGTCAGCTGGTTTCAACGCTTTATTATCACTCGTAAGCTTGACATTATCCAACAGGTATTCACCCTCAGGCACAAACTTAGTTGTGGAGCAGGCTGTAAAAAATAACAGTAGGAATAATAATAACGAATGTCTTTGCATGTAAGCCGATGGTGATAATATGTTTAGCACAAATATAGCATCTCTTTTTCGCTTGATAAAATATAAGCTATGCTAGTCGTCTTGCTTTTCTACTCAAGAGCAAAAAAGACTTACTTTTTGGGTATTCACTCTATTTATTCCCTAAATTTGTAGCCAAACTGATGAATTATGGCAATTAGTAAAGCAAAAATAAAGTTTATTCGTTCACTCGAACAAAAGAAGCAGAGAAAAGAGCTGCAATTATTCGTAGCAGAAGGCCCCAAACTTGTTGATGAGTTGATGGGCTATTTTGACTGTGTCTTGCTTGCTGCAACACCAGATTGGCTCAGCCTGCACAACCACTACTCAGCTGACGAGAAAATAGTCATAAACCAACAAGAACTTAAAAAGATTAGTGCACTACGTACACCTCAACAAGTCGTTGCTGTGTTCAAGCAACCTCAGTATAGCTATGAACCCAACATTCTACAAAAAGAGCTATGCTTAGCCTTAGATGGTGTTCAAGATCCTGGCAACTTGGGTACAATTATACGTCTAGCAGATTGGTTTGGCATTGAGCATATTTTTTGCTCACAGGAGACAGTAGATATCTTTAACACCAAAACTATTCAAGCAAGTATGGGTGGCCTTGCTCGTGTTCAAGTACACTACACTGACTTAAAAGAACTTATTAAGCAAAACCCCGACTGCCCAATCTACGGAACCTTCTTGGAGGGTGAAGACCTCTACCAAAAAGAGCTGTTACAAACAGGGCTAATCATTATGGGTAATGAAGGTCAGGGTATCTCTCCCGAACTCACTCCCCTAGTCTCCGAGAAGCTTTACATTCCAAACTACCCACGGAATAAGGAGTCGGCAGAGTCATTAAACGTAGCCATTGCTACTGCTATTGTTTGTGCTGAGTTTAGACGCCAAGCTCTACCTAAGCATTAATAATGCTGTTAGGGTAAATGGCTCAAGAATCCTCTATTCCATTCATTTAGAGCAAACAGAGGATGTATTGTAGGCTCATTAAAGCCTCACTACTCCAAGTAGTACCGATAGAAACTAAAAAACACACAAGTCGACAAGAATAGTGATGGAATGGAATAGAATAGCTAGATTTATCGAATCACCTACCCTTAGAAGTTAAGTCAGATACCAGTCTAAGCGCTTGTGTAAAGTATCCTTATCGGTATCAATGTTATAAATCTAAAGCGCACTAGTTGCTTACTTCAGATTCTGGGTGAATAGCTAAGGAATCCACTGTATTCGTTAGTGAATCCACCTCCAACTCTGCTTGCTCAACAAAAATTGAGTCTGCTGGGACAGTATCTTTAGGAAGGTGGAAACGATAGAGTGAAACGGAGTCAATCAATAAACGTTTCTGTACTCTTTGTGGGGGATAATAGATAAATCCTTTCACATTTTTCAAAGTCCAAAGGCTGTCTGATTGAAGTGCTAAGCTCTTCATTCCTGAGGTTTGAATGGCTTCTGTTCTTACCAAGAGAGAATCATTAGTAAAGTGCATAGCCAATTGCATTACAGCTGTTGTCAATGAGTCTAACTCCACACTATCTTGATAATTGACACGCACATTCCACTCAAGCTTATCTCCATCATAAAAGTTAGAATCAACAGGTAGGGTAAAGGAGATGGTATTATTTAGAGGTGTGCCCGTAAGGCGATAAATCTGATGCCAAGCCCATACATCTACACTATCTCCCGAGATACTAACCATAGGGGTATCGTATTGCCAAGCTACTAGTTGATCAATTTCTCCCTTATCTTCACCCAAACGCAGGTTTATCTTATCGTAGATCTTTACTAATTCTGAAAGGTTGCGTGTGTACCAACTCATCGAGTGATCAAACTCTTCTTTTGAAATGTGGTGTTTGTTGTATACATAGTCTACATAAACACTGCGCTTATAACGCTCGGAATATTCTGCATCATCGCCTAGTGCCTTAGCCACATGAAAATCATAGAGAAAAGCCTCCATCTTATCGGGTGGCAGTATATCTGAAGGGCGTTTGTGCTGACAAGCTACTACGACCAAAACAAAGAGAAGAACTGAAGAGATTTGAAGTATATGAGAACGACTAAACATAAAGCAATTTTATTTGTGTCCCAATGATTTACTAAAGTACTTACCGTAAAATAATAACATCGCAATCATGCCACAGCTAATGGCTGCATCGGCAAAATTGAAAATGGGGCTAAAGAAGATAAAACGATTGCCTCCTACCCAAGGTATCCAGCTGGGCCAAATCGTATCAATGATGGGAAAATAAAACATATCTACTACCTTACCATACATCAGTGAGGCATAGCCACCCTCTGCAGGCATAAAAGTAGAGATTTGAGAATAGGTACTCTCATTGAATAAGACCCCATAGAAAACACTGTCGATGATATTGCCTAAGGCTCCAGCAAAAATGAGTGCAAAACAAATAATATAACCTGTCTTTTTCTTTTGCTGGATGATTTTATAGAGGTACCAACCGATTAATATTACGGCAACAATACGAAAAGACGTCAAAAATAGCTTACCTATAAATTCAAGGCCGAATGCCATTCCATTATTTTCGGTAAAGTAGATCTGAAACCAATCCGTAATGTGAATACTCTCATGCAGGTACATAGAAGTCTTTACCCACACTTTGATTACTTGATCAATAATAATCACCGACAAAATTGTAACAAGAGCTATAATGCCTCTTGATGATAGTTTGCTCATTTAGATATTCTTTAAAATCTAGTTTTAAGTTGGTACACAAATAAAAAGTTGAAAGCTACTATACTATTTATCGCACAGTGAGCCTTCAACTTTATTTATCATTTACATATATTATCCTCTGCGGTTGCCATCTAGCTTAGCTTCAATGCTTAATGTGGCATGAGGCACAGCTCTTAGGCGCTCTGCAGGAATTAGTTCTCCGGTCTTTCTACAGATTCCGTAGGTCTTATTTCGGATACGGATTAATGCAGCCTGCAAACCTTGAATAAACTTAAGTTGTCTTTGGGCTAAACGAGCTGTCTCTTCTTTCGAAAGAGTAGCAGCACCATCTTCCAAAGCCTGGAATGTTGGAGACGTATCATCGGTGTGATTGCCATCAGTTCCTCGGATACTTCCTGTCAACAAATCATAATCACGTTGCGCTAATTTTAGCTTTTCTAAAATTATCTGACGGAACTCTTCTAATTCAACATCACTGTAACGAGTTTTCTTTGCCATAGTACACTTTTTTACAAGGTTAGTCTTATATCTTATATGTATTAAACCTTTACAACATCTATCTTTAAGATAAAGTCTTCAAAGTCTAATTCTTCGCCATTCACTAAATCATCCACAAGCTCTAGAGATTCTCCTAAAACTTGCTTACAAATATAGGTTTTATTTTCTGTTACCGCCTCATTTATAACTTCATTTTTAGTCAGGCGAATATGAATCTTATCGGTAATCTCAAAATCTTTGGTCTTACGAATATTCTGGATTCTATTTACGAGCTCACGAGCTATACCCTCTTTACGTAGTTCTTCAGATATAGTCACATCCAAAGCAATAGTCAAGGTTCCCTCATTGGCAACCAACCAGCCTGGTATATCTTCACTATATACTTCAACTTCTTCTAAGGTAATCTCTGCTGGGCCATCAGCTAGCTCTAGTGTAAGCTTACCTGCTTTTTCTAGTTCTAGAATCTGAGCTTGCTCAAGCTGATTTACAGCTGCTGCTAATGACTTCATACGCTTACCAAATTTAGGTCCAAGCTTTTTGAAATCACACTTGATGCCTTTCACCAATACACCAGAACTATCATCTACAAATTTAATATTCTTGATATTGACCTCGTTCATGATCAGCTCTTTCATAGCCTCAATATGTGCTTGTTGAGACTCATCAACAACAGGTACCATAATACCTTGTAGGGGCTGACGTACTTTTATATTCACCTTACGACGTAAGGCCAAGACCATAGATGTAACCTGTTGAGCCATCTTCATCTGAGCCTCTAGTGTGGTATCAATCAGCGATTCATCAGAAACAGGGAAAGTACTCAAGTGTACCGACTCCACTTCCTTGCCTTGCTTAATTGATGCTAAGTCATGGTAAAGCATATCAGCATAGAAAGGAGCTATAGGAGCCATTAGCTTAGCCACCACTTCCAAACAGGTGTAAAGTGTTTGGTAGGCTGCAAGCTTATCTTTAGAGTAGTCTCCACCCCAGTAACGCTTACGGTTCAAGCGTACATACCAGTTAGACAGGTTGTCATTGACAAACTCAGCAATCAGACGACCCGCTTTGGTAGGCTCATAATCAGCTAAGCAGGCATCTACCTCCTTAATCAGTGAATTCAAGACAGAAATAATCCAACGATCGATCTCTGGACGCTCATCAACAGGGATATCTTCTTCTTGGTAACGGAAGCCATCTACATTAGCATAGAGCGTAAAGAAGGAGTAAGTATTGTACAGTGTACCAAAGAACTTACGCTTCACTTCTTCTACTCCCTCTTCGTCAAAGCGAAGGTTATCCCAAGGAGAAGAGTTGGTTACCATATACCAACGTAAAGGGTCTGAACCGTGCTTTTCTATGGCTTGGAAAGGATCCACTCCGTTTCCTAAACGCTTAGACATCTTGTTTCCATTCTTATCTAAGACCAGGCCATTCGAAATAACATTCTTATAAGCCTTGGTGTCAAACACCATAGTAGCAATAGCATGTAAGGTAAAGAACCAACCTCTAGTTTGATCTACCCCTTCTGCAATAAAATCTGCTGGGTAAACCAGCTTGTTGTCTAGTAACTCTTTATTCTCAAACGGATAGTGGATTTGAGCATAAGGCATAGCACCTGAATCAAACCACACGTCAATTAGATCCGTTTCACGCTTCATCGGCTCACCCTTAGACGACACTAAAATAATATCATCTACATAGGGACGATGAAGGTTTATCTTGTTGTAATTATCTGCTGAGTATTCTCCTGGTATAAAGCCATTTTCCTTGTAAGGATTGGACTTCATAAAGCCAGCCTCAACAGACTTTTCTATTTCATTGTATAAGTGTTCTACTGACTCGATACAAAGCTCTTCAGTACCTTCTTCATCTCTCCAGATTGGCAGAGGAGTACCCCAATAGCGAGAACGACTCAAGTTCCAGTCATTTAGGTTTTCAAGCCATTTACCAAAACGACCTGTACCTGTAGAAACAGGTTTCCAATTAATCTCTTGGTTTAACTCCATCATGCGCTCTTTGCAAGCTGTTGATTTGATAAACCAGCTATCTAAAGGATAATATAAGACAGGCTTGTCTGTACGCCAGCAGTGTGGGTAAGAGTGAGTAAACTTCTCTATTTTGAAGACTTGATTATTCATCTTCAGCAACATACAGATAGCTACGTCCAACGATTCATCAGATTCACTTAAATTAGGATCGTAGGCATTTTTAACAAAGCGACCTTCAAACTGTTTGTAGAGCTCTACATTCATACGAGTTTGAACGAAGGTTTCGTCAAGCTCCTTTAGTTCATAGAACTTACCGGTAAGATCGACCATAGGACGAAGCTCACCCTTCTTGTTTATCAACTGCAAAGGAGGTACACCAGAGGCTTTTGCTACATTCGCATCATCAGCTCCAAAGGTAGGTGC
>JASLIW010000120.1 GCA_030152865.1 Bacteroides sp. | reverse complement strand
TGCAGGATAACGGGCAAACTCTATTCCATCAGTTGTCCTTCCAGTTAGCGTATATCTCCCCTTGCCACCTTTAACATGATAGTCTAAGTTAGCAATCGTACCATTGGTAATACCTGACTCATAATCGTTCTTTAAGAAGATAATTTTTTCTTGTCGGTCAACTTCATCACTGCCACTAACCTTTCTATTAATTTGTTGTCTTGTTCTATTTGTACCACATAAAAACTGTACATCTTTTCTATACCAGTCATCTGTTGCATCGGTTGTTACCCCAACATACAGATCATCTCCATAAACACCACTCTTGATAAAATTACCTTTTCTAATTTCAGTCGCCATCCATAAAATTGGGTTGTCTAATGCCTGTCTATGAACCTCTTCTAAGAATGCATCTGTTTGCCCCAAATAAGGATTTGGTGCGAAGTCGTTTACAGCAGGTAGCTGAAAAGGGTCTCCTACTAATATAATAGGTTTTCCAAAAGACAATAAGTCCTTCATTAGTATACCGTCTACCATGGAAAACTCATCGACTATAATCAAGTCTAAGTAAGCCAATTCTTGTGGATTCTTTTTCACAAAGTGAAAACCACCTTGCTTATCTCTTTTTACATCATATATCAAACTGTGAATGGTTTGTGCCTTTAGTTCTGGATTTTTCATATTTAAAACTTTGGCAGCTGTTCCAGTAGGAGTTGCAAAAGCTACATTCTCAAAGTTATTATACTCCAAGAACTTGGATATCGTAAACGATTTCCCTGACCCTGCATACCCCTTAAGAACCGTAACAGGTTGCTGATAAATTGATTTTGACAAGGTAATGAGTGCCTTATCTTGTTCTTGTGTTAATTTCATAGTTTTCTCTCCTTTTCTAACTTCTATATATATTATATGTAATTTTTAGAGATAAGTCAAATTTGAGAATAAAATAGAGCAGTTATCATAACTGCTCTAAAAATATCTTTATATTTCTTATTGTTTCTTCTAATGATTCTGTATTATCTACTACAAAATCTATCAAACCTTTTTCATATGCCCTGGCAAATGCCGATTCTTCTTCGGTGATTCTTCTTTCAAGTTCTTTCGCACTTGCATATGGGTTTCTGCTTCTATAACGCTCTCTACGCTCTTCTACTGAAGCTTCTATACAAATTACCACTGATTGCTCTTGTGCCTTTAGAATTGATGCTAGGCTGTCTGGATTGGAAACCAGTACTTTTCCTGGTCCTAATCGATTCGATGGAACACCATATCGCCACACTGCCGGGTTACCGTCATTATCAAATACGTCAACCTCATAAGTGCCAACCAACTCACCTGCTTGTAGAAACCTGTCAAACTTTTCATCAGTGGTAAAATAGTGGTCTACACCATGTACTTCACCTGGTCTCTTCGGTCGAGTGGTTACTCCAGTAATCATCTTTGCATTCAATTCTTGTATAAGCTTTTGAGCAACAGTGTCTTTACCGGAAGCTGTTTTTCCTATCAATATAATCATTGGTAACTCTGTCATTGTATCCTCCTAGTTCACGATATATACGTTTACGCTTCTTACCCCCCAGTTAGCGGCCTCTCCTTTGCTACCTACTGCAACGTCAATCTTCCTGTTTTTAATAACCCCACCTGTATCTTCGGCTCTGGCATAACCATAGCCCTCAATATATAGTCTAGTTCCCAAAGGGATAACATTCGGGTCAACTGCTACTACACCCCTTCTTATTGGTGTACCCATAGCTGTACCATTCCACCCACCGTTCTCAGCTGGATCAGAGGTATATGCCGTTGCTTTGAACACCCCTAAATGCCTCATACCATTTTTAGCGGGAGCTTTATGGTTATTATTGTTGCTATAGTTTTGTTTTGCAACTTGACCATTTGAACTTGCTTGTTTTTGAACTCTTGCTTGTTCAGCTGCTAACTTTTCTTTTCTCTTTTGTTCGGCAACTTTCTTTTCATGTTGCTTTTCGGCATATCCATCTTTATAACCAGCGTCATAGCCAGTCTTTCGACCCGCTTTTTTACCAGCCTTTATCCCTGCTTGCTTAGCATCTTCGATGGCCACTTCCTTTTCTTCTTCAAATAACTTAGCCTGAGCTTTCTCATTTTTTTGAAGCTCCTCAACTATCTTCTCCCCATTAAGCTCGTTGTATTTCTTTCCCACCGTTCTATTAAACAGAGTGTTTTCTAACTCTATCCCTGAAGGTGAGAAAATCTTTTCTTCACTATTCATTGAAGCAGCGTATGCCGCTCCTCCCATCAACGTAATTATTACTAGCCCTGTGGCTATTACCTTCTTATTCATGTTAATACTACTCTCCTTTATCTAAATAATAACTTGTACAGGTCTTAGACACATGTAGATAACAGTAGCAGTTGAACATAGGAAAGTTGTAAACATTTTGTAACTTTTATCCTATATTCTGGGACTCCTAAACTTTTCTCAAACTTTTAGTGTCTATTAACCACAATATATACTATATGATAATATTGTTATTTAGTCAAATTTAAATTTATATTTACTGCTCTTTTACGAATATCCAGTTTTCGGCCATCGTTGACTCACTTCCAGTTCTGTATACTACTTCTGACAGCTCCACTCCTTCAGACAGTGTCGGAAATCCTTGATCGAGCAAGATGTTGTACTCTACATTAAATAGGCCTTCTCCCAAGATATATTCCGTGCCGTCATCATAGATATATGGAGTCTTAAGTAGATCTAAGTTGTAATAAGTCAACGCTCCATAAACGTCATTAGCATAGTCGTAGTATCCAGAACTATATATGCCTAAAGCCTTTAAATTATCTTCTGGGGTTCCACCGAATACAAGTGCTGATTGCGTTTCAATGTTGTGAAGGTTTGGATACAACTCATGTAATAAGCCTAATATAGCCTTGTGCGCCCACGTGTACCCTGCTAATGGATAGGCATGCTCTACTGCAAACCAAACTCTTCCACCAGCCTCTTCATATAAATGCACATAGAAACGCATACGCTTATTGTCTACCGGGCGTCCAGGCAAAGATAAGCCCTTCATAATAGGATTGCTTTCTGATCGGGCGTAGACTACAAAAGTTACCCTGTTTGTTGCCAGATTGAAGGCCGAGCTTCCCACGCTGGCTCCGTGACAACTTGACCAACCTAAATCATTGATACTACCAGTAACAATATCTTCTGCTTGCAGAGAAATATATAAATCTGTAATATTCTGTTCCTGGTGTAAGTCTTTGTAGTAGTTATCTGTAAAGCTGTACCAAACTGGTATCCAGTAAGACTTCTTCTTAATCGCTGTAAGGTTTCTAATTAATGAG
>JASLIW010000089.1 GCA_030152865.1 Bacteroides sp. | reverse complement strand
CTTGAATAAGATGTCTGTATCTATGACTATGAATGGAGCCGTTCTACCGATTATGGCATTCTATATCAATGTTGGGCTAGAGCAAGGTGCTGAGCTTGCTAATATGGCAGGTACCATTCAAAATGATATTCTTAAAGAGTTTATGGTGCGTAACACCTATATATACCCACCTGAGTTCTCTATGCGTATCATCTCAGATATCTTTGAGTACACTTCTCAGAAGATGCCTAAGTTTAACTCCATATCCATTTCAGGATATCATATGCAAGAAGCAGGTGCTACCCCAGACATTGAGTTAGCTTATACCTTAGCAGATGGATTAGAGTATGTGCGTGCAGGAATGAAAGCAGGGATAGATATTGATGCATTTGCTCCTCGTTTATCTTTCTTTTGGGCTATAGGTACCAATCACTTTATGGAGATTGCCAAGATGAGAGCGGCTCGTATGCTTTGGGCTAAGCTAATAAGTCAGTTTAACCCTAAGAACCCAAAATCAATAACCTTAAGGACTCACTCTCAGACTTCAGGTTGGTCACTAACAGAACAAGATCCTTATAACAACATTGGGCGTACCTGTATTGAGGCCATGGCAGCGGTACTGGGGCATACTCAGTCGCTGCACACAAATGCTTTGGATGAGGCTATTGCTCTGCCCACTGATTTCTCTGCTCGTATTGCTCGTAACACCCAGATTTACATTCAAACCGAAACTGAGGTGTGCCGCCATGTAGACCCTTGGGCAGGCTCGTTCTATGTGGAAAACTTAACGAACGAAATAGCCCATAGGGCATGGGAGCATATTCAAGAAGTAGAGAAGCTGGGCGGAATGGCCAAAGCGATCGAAACAGGTATTCCTAAGATGCGTATTGAAGAAGCTGCAGCTCGCGCACAAGCTCGTATTGATTCGGGCAAACAAACCATTATAGGAGTTAATAAATATGTGCTAGATAAGGAAGAACCCATTGATATCCTTGAAGTAGATAATACTGCGGTAAAGGATGGACAAGTAAGACATCTCAAAGAGCTTAGAAAGAATCGAGACGAAGCAGCTGTTCAACAAGCACTCGAGGCTTTGACTAAGTGTGTTGAAACCAAAGAAGGCAACTTATTAGAACTGGCTGTTGAAGCGGCAAGAGTAAGAGCTACTCTAGGAGAGATATCTGATGCTTGCGAAAAAGTAGTTGGACGTTATAAAGCACAAGTAAGAACAATATCAGGCGTGTATTCATCAGAAAGTAAACAAGACAAAGAGTTCAAAAGAGCTTGCGATTTAGCAGAACAGTTTGCTAAGCAAGAAGGTCGTCAACCTCGTATAATGATAGCCAAAATGGGGCAAGATGGTCATGATAGGGGTGCTAAAGTAGTAGCAACAGGCTACGCAGACTGTGGCTTTGATGTGGATATGGGACCTCTGTTCCAGACTCCTGCAGAGGCTGCTCGTGATGCCGTAGAAAATGACGTCCATATTTTAGGTGTTTCTTCTTTAGCAGCCGGCCATAAAACTTTGGTGCCAGCCGTTATAGATGAGCTCAAAAAGTTAGGACGTGAAGATATCATTGTTATTGCGGGTGGGGTAATCCCAGCGCAAGATTATGACTTCTTATATCAAGCTGGAGTTGCAGCAATTTTTGGCCCAGGCACCTCGGTAGCTAAAGCAGCATGTACTTTACTTGAAATACTATTGGCTGAATAGGAACTGATTGACAGTAATTATATTTAGACAAGGGATAGTGGAACTCCACTATCTCTTGTCTTTTTGATTGATATAGATCAATTGCAGTGTCTTTAAGTCTATTAATAGATGTAAAACATAGGCTTTTTAATAAAGCAAAGCTTTAAAGTATGTTATTAAACAGCTAAAATAGGTCGGTTAGTTTGGAGTTTCAGCTCAAAAGGCTACATTTGTAATGTGTTTTTCATAGTATTAGATTTAAGGTTAACAAGATTGGAGCAAGGCGTTGCTCCTTTTTTTATGCATAATATTGTAAAATTGATCTATATCAATCTTTATGTTAGCCAAGTAACTGGATACATAAAAAAATGATATTCCAAGTTTTTTAGGCAGAATAATTAAAAAATAGATTAATACGGATGACCAAATATTAAATGGTGTTATAAAACATGGTTTTTTTGCTGAAGTTTTTGGAGAATCAGCTCAAAAGGCTACATTTGTAATGTGTTTTTCATAGTATTAGATTTAAGGTTAACAAGATTGGAGCAAAGCGTTGCTCCTTTTTTTATGTCTATACTTTTCGGGCAAAAATAAAGCCGATTACATTTGTAATCAGCTTAGAGCTTATTTTATTATATCCTGATCTTACTTAAAAAGGGATTGTGGATAATTAATAACATATTTTTTTCCTTGCTCTGTCTCTACTAAGGCCAGCTCTTTTTTATTTAAAATGATCATATAAAACTTTCCCAGTTTATTGTTTTTGAACCAACCTGTATATCCTCCATAGCCTGAACTTCCAAAAATGCGGTGAGAATTTTCTATATCAGTAAGGTTTAGCGCTTGAATCTTCACTTTGCCTTTCAAAAATGTTTTATGGCCCATAAGTTGCTGAATTCTTATTTTTTCATCATCTATCACTACCCATAGGGGGATTATAGCTAAGCTGTAGGCCAAAATAGCAATCATAATTCCGAAGAACACAATACTCCATATTGAGTTCCACGGGGTGATAGAGATAAGCATATAAATACAACAAAGGAGAATAAGTGTAATTAGTAACACAAACCAGTCGGGTTTAAAGAAATACTTCATAAGGATGAGGGGGTTGATATTCTTAGCGCAATGTATAAATAAAACAGTTGTTAGCCATATACTATTTATCTGTTGTATAACATGAGCTTAGCAGTTATGAAAAGTTAGATAAATAAAAACAGACTGATAGCCATCACAAACATACCTGCTACTAAGCCAATGATGGAGAGGTGGTGTTTGCCATATTTTTCAGCACTTGGAAGTAACTCATCTAGAGATATAAAAACCATAATACCAGAAACTGCAGATAAAACGATTCCGTTAATTGCTGGTGTCCAGTAGTGCATGAGGAATAAATAGGCAAGTAGAGCTCCAGCTGGCTCAGAAAGTCCGGATAAGAAAGAGTACCAAAAAGCTTTTTTGCGGCTGCCTGTAGCATGATAGATGGGTACAGCCACTGCAATGCCTTCAGGTATATTATGAATGGCAATAGCTACTGTTATGGGTATAGCCACATCTATAGAGGTGAGTGCCGAAGTAAAGGTAGCTATTCCTTCAGGGAAGTTGTGTATAGCGATAGATAGTGCAACCACTACCCCTGTTCTTTTCATTTGGGCAGTTTTGTCGTCCATGTCTTCTACGCCCTGTACTTCGTGAGGATTGACAGATTCAGGGATTAGAAAGTCTATTAAATTTATAATAGCAATACCTGCAAAGAAAGCGATGATAAGAAATAGATTACCTTGTTTCTCTCCGTACATACCTACTAAGTTCTGAAGAGCCTCAGGCATCATTTCCATAAAAGAAACATAGAGCATGATGCCTGCTGAAAAACCTAAGGATAGGCTTAAAAAGTTTGTATTTGTGCGCTTAGCTATTAAGGCTATTAAACTTCCTATCCCTGTGGATAATCCTGCTATTGTGGTCAATAGGAAAGCAAATAGAACTGCTTCATTTGTTATCTCCATCTGTAAATATCTAGTGTTATACTAATTTTTGAATCCAATCTTCACGTTCTCCTGGAAGTAAATCTACCACAGGTATTTCAATCATAGTATAGGCGCCAGGCTGCTGACGAACAGAAGCCCTAGCAGCGGCTACTAAGATTTGAGAAGTAAGAGCAGGGTTATTGATATGCATATTAAATTCTAGCAGCTGGTTGTGTGTTACTCCAGATACACCTTTGCGTATAAGGTTAACACCATGTCCTACATCTTGCAAAGCATCCACATTGTCGACTAACTTAACATGAGTTTCATCATTTTTGAAGTAGTCATCACTTTTAATCGCCTGCTCAACCTGTTCAAAAGAGGCTTGCTCCTCAAGTTCCACATAAACCATTCTGCGGTGCACTCCTGTTCCTGTAGGGATAGTCATAGATAAAGCATCTTTCACCCCCTCTATGGCCTTCACAGCTACAGTATGTCCCATACTCATACCTGGTCCAAAATTGGTGTAGGTAATTCCTTTGGGGGTCATAGCTTGAAATAGCGCACGTATTATCGAATCACTGCCTGGGTCCCAGCCACAAGAAACAATAGAAACTGCATTATGCTTTTTGGCCACCGCATTTAGCTCTTTTCTTAGCGATGAGATACCAGCATGAATGTCAAAGCTATCAACTGTATTTATACCTAAAGCAAGTATCTCCTTGGCATAAGCCTCTACAGCTCTACTCGGACTACAGAGAATAGCTACATCTACAACACCCAGTTCTTCTATGTCTTTTACGACACGGTAAGGACTTAGTTCTAAAGGAAGGTGAGCTGCACCCGAACGTCGTACGATACCTACAATCTCAAAGTCTTGAGCTGCTTGTAGTGCACGTAAGGCTTGTTTTCCGATGTTGCCATAACCTACAATTGCTGCTTTTACTTTTTTCATATTTCTCTAGCTTTATGATTCGTTTTTCTTTATGTTTGATTCAAAAATAAATATTATATTCTTTTAGAAGTCCATTTACTGCGTTAAAGATAGTTGATATCAAGAGTGTAGATGGACTTATTTAACACCAATCACATACCAATTTTAAGAATAATAGAATGATCGAATATGTTAAAGGAGAGTTGGCTGAGTTGACTCCAGCACAGGCAGTGGTAGATTGTGGTGGAGTAGGATATGGAGTGAGTATATCTCTAAACACCTATTCAGCACTACAAGGAAAGAAGGAGTGTAAGCTTTTTATTCATGAAGCTATACGGGATGACGCATACCAACTCTTTGGTTTTGTTAACAAAGAAGAACGTGAATTGTTCTTGCTTTTGAACTCTGTTTCAGGAGTAGGGGGGAATACAGCGCGTATGATTTTATCTTCACTAAGTCCTGTAGAGCTAGTTGAAGCTATAGGTTCAAAGAATGCAAAACTATTACAATCGGTAAAGGGAATCGGAAAAAAAACAGCAGAACGTATTATTGTTGATTTAAAAGATAAGATAAAGACTACTGCTTTAGTTGAAGATGGGCATCTTGAGCTAGCTGATGTTCAATCACCCGATATGGATGTTTATGACGAAGCTGTTTCTGCTTTAACAATGCTTGGGTTTGCACCAGCACCTACTCGCAAGGTGGTTGGTGGTATCTTCAAGGAAAATCCCAAGCATACGGTCGAAGAGCTCGTCAAACTAGCACTTAAAAAACTATAAGCGCATTTACTTATGGCCAAACAGAATCAAGATAAAATATACATGCAAGATTGGTTGTTACTCCATACCTATCGACTAGCATCCTCCGATGATCAATGGTATCTTTCTTTTGCAGAGCAACTGATTCCGCTCTTAATAAAGAGTCCACTTTTGACTTCTTTTACTTTTGCCGACTACAAGGATTTAGCGCTTACACTTACACTTTATTTGGAAGATGCTCTAGCCGTAAAAGGCGGTTGGCACCGATTTAAGTCAGGTATCAAAGAGCTATATGGGCGTATATTACCCTTTTATAAGTTAGATGCCACGACTTATTATGATGATGAAATCAACCCCGAAGATGTACAGTTTATTCTTTGGGCCTTTTTATCGTCTCCACAAGATCATTTAGGAGATGATTATATCTTCATGGATCCTTATGCTAAAGACTTAGTGAACTTAGCTCAGCTCGTTTACACAAAAATGGACTTGCTATTCGAAGAGGCCCCTGTCACAGAAGCCCAGACTATAGACTGGGTGATGGACATGGAACAGCTGCTAATTAAACGCAAGGAAATGCCTTCTCTACGCTTAGAGGATTGCACTTCGCCGAACTCTAAGAAAGTACTTCAATCTACTGGAGGTTATCCTTTAGTCTACTTTAAGAGTTATCAAGAGCTGGCGAGTTATTTTGTCGAAGTGCTTGGTTGGGAGAATACAGAAGAAGCCTTGATGCCAGAAATGAAGTCCTATACCCATTTTATTCTTTTTGCAAACGCTAAAGGAATAATTCTAGCACCAGAGGTAGCACCTTATTTCAAGAATGAGCGTAATCCGCTATACGACGAAAAGTTAGCTAAATCAGAGGGCTATGTCCTGTTTTGTGAACAAGGAGCTTGTCCTTTTGACCTACTAAAATATGGGCTCAAGAATGCCTATTTTGAAGATTTTGAATTGCCCTTCCCGCAAGGCAAAACCTTATTGAGAGAAAACTGGGAATTTATTGCAAGGTGGTACTTAGGAGAATATTTCGAAGGAGATTAAATCATGATTAGCAGAAAAACGGCCAAGCGTAAACAACGCCAAAAGCAGAAGAATAAGCCCTCGGGCAAACGAGTTGGTAAATCTAAAGCCTGTAAAGCTTGTAATCAGCTCAATCGAATTATAAAGAAATAAAAAGTTTAAAAAGACAAACCGATATCAGGAGAGTTAAATCGGTAGAGAATGGGAGGATTATAAGTTCTCCCTTCTTTGGTTTCGTCTAGCTGCTCGATGCAGTCATTAGAAAGTATTTTGCGTTGAAAATTCCTTCTGTCTAGTTTTTTATCCAGTAGGATTTCATAAATCCTCCTTAATTCGGTCATCGTGAATTTCTCAGGCAAAAGCTCATAGCCCACCGGAATAGTGGGGAAGACACTTCTAATCCACTCTAGTGCAGTTTTTATGATGTTGGCATGATCCGACTGTAGTGGCGGTAGCTTATTAATGTCATACCAGTTTAATATCTCACTTCCACCTTTAGTCAATTCAATCTTATCATAGGGGACAAAAGCGATATATCCCATACTAATAAAACGCCTAAGGAGCCATTTTCCCTCCGCTTCAGAGCTTGCATAGCGATTGACATACTCTTGATTCTGTGCAAAAATAGTTCGCTGAGGATCACTAAACAAATAGAACTGCTTCAGAAAAATATCTTTAATCCCTGTCATTTTTTCCAAAACACGTTGTGCAGCTTGGTTTGCATTTTCATGATTAAACATAAACCCACCGATTAGCGAGTAGTAATCGCCTACGGCAAACTTTCGCAATAATACTTTGATTTTACCTTTATGGAAGGTTAATAGTACACAATCTACAGAAAAACCTGGATGTATACTTTCCTCTTTGTAATAGTGAAATTCAGATAATCCCATGCTTACTTATCCTGTTATAGTTTCTGTGTAGAGCAAATATACAAAAGATAAGAATTAATTAGTGGTCTGTACCGATGTATACTTATCTAGTTATGTTATAAAACATATATGTGTATAAATGACACACCAAAGTTTGGTTGGAAAGATATTTTGCCTACTTTCGTGTCATAATGACGCATTAAAAAACCAAATAAATACATAACTATGAAAAAATACTTCTATGTTCTTTTGGCAGGACTTCTAGGAGTTCAGTGTACAGGAGTTACTAAATCGGCCCAAGATTCTATGAGCGTTGAGGGTTCAAATTATATACTTGTTAGCAATCCAAATGGCAGTAGTTTAGCCTATTCGCCGACCTCAGGTGTAGGTATTCTGGAGCAGGATGGATTGAAGTTTAAAGACTTAAACAAAAATGGCAAATTAGATCCGTATGAAGACTGGAGACTTGCAGCTGATGTAAGAGCAAAAGACTTAGCAGCACAACTCTCGGTCGAAGAAATAGCAGGTTTGATGCTTTACAGTGCTCATCAATGTTTGCCAGCCTTGGAGGAGGGTTTTGGAGCAGGTACTTATGGTGGAAAACCATTTTCTCAAAGTGAAGCAAACCCTTGGGATTTAAGTGATAATCAAAAGAAGTTCCTTAAAGAAGATCACCTTCGTCACATTTTGCTGATGAGTATTAAAGATACAGAGACAGCAGCTCGCTGGAACAACCAAATGCAAGCTTATGTTGAGGGCTTAGGTTTTGGAATCCCAGGTAATACGAGCTCTGATCCCCGTCATGCTGTTACCACTCGAGCAGAGTTTAATGCCAATAGTGGATTCATATCACAGTGGCCTAGAGAAATAGGTTTAGCTGCCACGTTTACACCAGACATCGTAAAACAATTTGGAGAAGTGGCCGCAGCAGAGTATCGTGCTTTGGGCATAACCACAGCACTATCTCCACAAGTGGATTTAGCTACAGAGCCACGTTGGTTTCGTCTAGGAATGACTTTTGGTGAAAATCCCAGATTAGTTACAGACTTAGCGAGGGCTTATGTTGATGGATTCCAAACCTCAGAGGGTAAGTATGAGGTAGAACAGGGTTGGGGCTATCAAAGTGTGAATGCGATGGTCAAACACTGGCCCAGCGGAGGTCCAGAAGAAGGTGGACGTGATGGGCATTGGGCTTTTGGTAAGTTTGCAGTATATCCTGGAGATAACTTTGATGAACATCTCAAGCCCTTTACTGAAGGAGCTTTTAAGCTAGATGGAAAAACGCGTGCAGCTTCTGCGGTAATGCCTTATTATACTATTTCATATAATCAGGCTAAAGACGGAACAAATTATGGTAATGGTTTTAGTAAATACATGATTACAGATTTACTAAGAACGAAATATGGCTATGAGGGTGTAGTTTGTACGGACTGGCTGATAACCGGAGATGAAGGTAAAAGTCCAGGCGATTTTGCTGGTAAGCCTTGGGGAGTTGAAGACATGAGTATCGCTGAACGTCACTATATGTGTATTAAGGCTGGAATGGATCAGTTTGGTGGTAATAATGATAAAGGACCTGTACTTGAAGCCTATCAAATGGGAGTCAGTGAGTTTGGAGAAGAATATATGCGCAATCGCTTTGAGCAATCTGCAGTACGCCTGCTCAAAAATATATTTCGCTTAGGTCTATTTGAAAACCCTTATTTAGATGTAGATAACAGTATTGAAACAGTAGGCAAGCGTGAATTTGTAGAGGCAGGATATGACGCACAGTTAAAATCTACCGTATTGTTGAAGAACAAAGGTCAGGTGTTGCCTATACAGGAGAGGAAGAAAGTGTTTATCCCTAAGCGATATACAGCTTCTAAGCAAGATTGGTGGGGTAAATGGTCAGAACCAACTCTAGATTATCCTGTTGATTTGGAGGTTGTCAGTCAGTATTTCGAGCTGACTAGCAATCCGATAGAAGCAGATTTTGCCCTCGTTTTTGTAGAAAATCCTAAAAGTGAATTTAATGGTTACTCAAGGCTAGATCGCTTATCAGGAGGCAATGGATATATTCCTATTTCACTTCAATATTTACCTTATACAGCCACAGAGTCACGCGCCCAGAGTATAGCAGCGGGTGATCCTGTAGTCGATCCGACTATCGTAAACCGTAGCTATTTGGGTAAGACCTCTCGTACGGCCAATGCCAGTGACCTTGATCTTCTGCTACAAACTCGTCATATGATGCTCGAAAAACCTGTTATAGCAGTAATCGATTTATCTAATCCGATGCTCTTTAGTGAATTTGAGAAAGAGATGGATGGAATCCTTATCAATTTTGGTAGTTCTACTAAGTCTTTGATGGAGATAATCACTGGCAAACACGAGCCTAGTGGACTTTTACCTCTTCAGATGCCAGCTACTATGCTAACGGTAGAAAAACAGCAGGAAGATGTACCTCAGGATATGGATTGCCATGTAGATAGTGAGGGCAATGTGTATGACTTTGGCTTTGGACTTAACTGGTCAGGTCTTATAAAAGATGACCGAACTAAAAAATACCAATCAAAATAATACAATTAATCAATCAATAATCATTTAACTTATTAACTATGAAAAATAGAGTACAATCTGTTTTTGCTCTAGCCTTACTATTCTTAGTAAGCCCACTAAGCCTCGTTGCGCAAACAAAAGCACAGCCGCAACAAGTCAAGAGTGATACTGTACAAATCGCCAAAAAGGCAGGTGGAACAACTAATGTCATGTTAAATGCTTCGGCAGATAATGGGCCTAGAGCCGTAAATATTGGATTGCCCGCAAGTGTTGGGGGAACAGTTATCTTAGAAAATGGTCTGCCTGTTACTTACGACTTTATGGGACAAAGCCCAGTAAGTGTGTGGAGACAAGATAACGGTATATCTAAATTTCAAGTGCTAAATGTCTCTCAAACAGCATTGTTAGCTAGTGACGTAGGTGTATCAGTAGGTACTTGGACCAATAGAGGAACTGACTTTTTAAAAGGTGCTGCTAGTTTTACAACCAACTCCTTTGGTCTGATTCGTGGAGATTTTAACATCAGTGGACCCATCAAAAATGGTTGGCAATATTCTGTAACCGCTTTTGTCAATATAGATCCAGGTACTTTCCGCTCCAATATTTCTACATTTTTAGATAAAACTCAGATCTATAAAGGTGTAATCAACAAGAAATATAGAAGTGGTCAGATAGGACTACAGTATAAATTTGCCAATAGTGAAGCAATTAATGCCAAGCAAAGTCCCTATATCTACCATAAAGATGGTAGTGTAAAA
>JASLIW010000077.1 GCA_030152865.1 Bacteroides sp. | reverse complement strand
GTAAAGTATAGCAAAAGAGAAGATGGCTCACTACTTAGAGAGGTCACTAAGCTAGAGAGAATGTATGATGTCTCTATTGTTACAGACCCAGCCTATTTCGGCACCAATGTGAGTGTCCGAGATTTACAAGAATTTATAGACCCTCCCAAAGATGAGTCCTGGAAAGAAGAGGTATCACAGTTAAGAAGTTTAATTCAAGAATAATTATTATGTCAAAGTTTACAAGAAAAGAGAAGATCCAAATGAGAAATCGTATTAAGGAAATTAATACGAGAATTGGAGAGATGGCTGACAATCTTGAAAAAGAGAAGCGAGGCTTAACTCCTGAAGAAACAGAAGAGAAAAATGCTCTTATTCAAGAGAAGGAAATTTTACAGCTTCGCTTAAATCAGGAGGGGCAAGCTAGAAATGAAGAGGAGATTTCTAATGAGAGAGCTTTTGCTACTACAATAGCTGCCATGCATAACCAGCGTGAAATCCCTGAACAGTTACGCTCTTTAGTTAATGGGAACGAGATGCAAATTCCTATCCATCGAGATATACAGGATGCTGCATCAGCTGATGCTGTCATCCCTTTAACAATTGGTGATATCATCCCACCGCTTGAAAAAGGATTAATCCTAGATAAGGTAGGAATGAAAATGCAATATGGCATGGTTGGGGCTTGGCAATACCCTATTGTTGCAGGAGTAGAAGCAACTCTAGAGGATGAGAACGTGGAAATCAATGATACTAAAATTGATATATCCAAACTATCACCAACCCCTAGACGTGTTGCTATATCTATCCCTGTTTCTAATCGAGCTATTGACCAGTCTAACGGGGCTTTACTATCAATTGTTAAGGAGCAACTTCCTTTAGCCATTTCTAGGCTACTAAATCGCTGGATGTTCTCACAGAAGAAAATTACAGACAAAGCTTCAGAAGGCTGTTTTGTTAATCCAACAAGTAAGCTAAGCTATACCAATAACATTACTTACAAGGATGCTGTGAAACTAAAGGGAGCTGTAATGAAACAGGGTGTTATCTTCGATGGTACTCCAGCCTATGTTTGTTCCGCTTCAACCTATGCAGACTTAGAATCTACTCCTAGAGATCAGGGTTCTGGACTTATGGTGATTGAAGGAGGTAGAATCAATGGTTACCCTGTATTCATTACTGAATTTATCGGTGATGACTGCTTAGGCTTTGGTGTGTTTAGTTACCAATTAGTAGGACAGTTTGGCAAAATGAGAATGACCTATGACCCATACACTGGGGCTAAGAAGAACCTAGTTTACTTTGTGTTTAACTCTGATTTTGATATGCTCTCATTGAGAAAAGAGGCCTTTGGTATTCTTACTAAATCAGGGGCAGGTGCCGCTAAATAAATAGTGTGATATGGAACTGTATGTGGAGGTAGAAGAGCTGAAAGCTCACTTAAATATAGATACAACTTGCGATGATGATTACATTGAGCAGTTATCAATGGCCGCTCAAAACTCTGTTGAAAAAAGGATACAGTGTCAGTTAAGTGAGTATGTAGACGAGCAGGGGCATTTAGCTCCTAGCTTAAAACATGCCATTAAAATTATGGTTGCTACACTCTATGACAATAGAGAGGCTGTCAGTTTTGGCCAACCACATCCAGTTCCCTACACTTTAGATTATTTAATTACTCCATTTATAAAGTTCAGATAGTATATGAGAGCAGGACTACTTAGGGAACATGTTACTTTCCAGAAAAGAGAGCGAGTGCAAACAGCATCTGGGGCTTATTCAGATAGCTTGAAGGTACTACTAAGAACAAAGTGCCACAAACTAAAAGAAAGACCCCTTTTAGGAAAAGAAGTCAACGCACGTGAGGAGTTCTTTGATAGAGAGTTACGTATTCAGTGTAGAGATAATCCTTTAATTCATGAGGCTACGGATGTTGTTTTTCAAAATAGAATGTATCGCATTTTATTAGTTGATAGCTTAATACGTGACAAAACTGTAGTTATCCATTTGAAACTAAACAATGAGTAATTTTCAAATTAAGATATTAAATAGAAATGCTCTACTTGGCCTAATCGATGGTTTAGAAGACTTTGAGAAAGATAAGGCTCTAAATCAAGGCTTGAAGAAAGGAGGTCGACTCTTAGCCAATCAAGGAAAAAAACGCTTAAAGCAATCTATGCATCATCCTGCTGGAGTTACAGGAAATCTACTAAAGTCTTTTCATGTAAAGACCAAGCGTCACAAGTTAGGTATGTTGGTTGGATTTAAAAACAGATTAGGAAATCATGCTCATCTACTTGACTTAGGGACAAAAGACAGACAGACTAAGAAAGGATATAACAGAGGTAAGATACCTAGTCTTTCTAGTGGATTTAAACTCTACTTCTGGAGTGATACAAAAGATAGCTATATCAACCCTGCCATTGAGGAGATATACAAAGGTATAGAGAAAGCTGTTGATCGCATTAAAAATAGAAATCAATGAATCACTTTGCAATTACTTCTGTACTAAGACAACTCATGCTACAGGATAGTAAAATTAAAGAGTTGGTAGGAGAAAAGATATTTCCTCTTATGGCACCTTTAGGCACTAAGGGAGACTTTATTCTTTATCAAAGAGATGGTTACGCTATAGCTAATACAAAAATGGGGCGATACCAACAAGAGCCTTTAGTCTTTATAAATATCATTAGTGATGACTATGACCGTTCGCAGAAATTAGCTGGGTTAGTACATGACTGCTTGGTAGGTAACTATGATACGATGGAAGTATCCTTAGAAGACTCATCTGAAGATATCAGTGACAAAAAATACATTCAAATATTACTTTTTAAAATTAAACTATAATGCCGGAAACACCTATAAAGTTTGATAGCAACAAGGATGTCATTAGAGGATCACTTTTCCTCTTTTTAAACGGACAACCCTTGGCATTTGAGAAAACATCTGTACTTAACCTAAGTGCAGACAGTATAGACACTTCTAACAAGATGTGTGGAGATTGGGCTGCATCCAGTCCAGGTAAAAGAAGTTGGAGTATCAGTTCTGAGATGCTAATTACTCGGAAAGAAGGTGCTTACTCTTATGATACTTTATTGAAAGCCTTTAGTGAAGGTGCTTATTTGGAGTGTGTCTTTGGCTCTGCTAAAGTTACAGACAAGACCAACGTAGGAGGTAAGTTTGAAATCGATACAACAAAGCAGCACTACAAAGGCACT
>JASLIW010000061.1 GCA_030152865.1 Bacteroides sp. | reverse complement strand
TCTGGATCAGCTGAATACAGTAAGGTTGCTGAGCAATCTCCCTATATCTACATGAGTGGAGAAATGCCCTACAATGAGGCTTCAGACTGGGGATTAAAAACAACTATCAGTAGAGATAAAACTTTAAAGAGCCTTAGGGATCACCACTACTCGGCATTCAACATCACACACAACAATGATGTGAACATAACAGACTGGACAATCAACTACGTGGCTCCTCAACTTCTAGACACATGGAAAATTAACTACTCACCAAATTACTTTATTGGTAAGGACGATAAGCCTGTGAAACGTAGCTTCTTCGAGTTTGTACGCGACCACTTAGGCTATCGCCTCAACTTACTGGAGTCTTCTAGCTTTACAACAATGAGTGGAGGTATTGACTGCAAAGTAGAGCTAACAAACACCGGTTTTGCAACAGTGTTCAACCCTAAAGAGGTATACTTAGTTGCAATAGATGCAAATAATCAGATTGTCAAGGAACTTAAGATAGATGTAAATCCTAGAGATTGGCAACCATTTGAACCAGGCGATAAAAGCTACACCACTCTAACTCACAAGATAGAAGGAAAACTTACAGGTCTTTCTGCTGGAAAATATAGAGTTGGTATTTGGATGCCCGACAAAGAAGACTTGTTGAAAAACGTTAATGCTGCCTTTGATGTGAAGTGGTCCTTAGAAAACAATCTTACACACTGGTACTCTGCAGATGAAACAAAAGCTATAAACATTGTAGGAGAAGTAACCGTAGAGTAAACTAACTTATTTAGCTATATATTATAGTTAAATAGGGCTTAAAAAAGAGTTGGACTTTTGATAAAGTCCAACTCTTATATTTTAACAGTAATTATTCTTCTAATTACATTCCATTAAACAGCCTAAAAACCAAGTTCCGCTGCAAGTAAACTTAGGAACAAAAACAAGACCCAGCATAAGAAATCAAAGGCTAAGGCTGTACTCCCTGTATAACCAGCATAATATACCAAGCAACACTTGATGAAATCACTACAGCTTGGTAGGAGCCTATAATTTAATAAGCCTGAATTTATCCTCCTTTATTTGACCAAATGGTTCTAATTTACTTTTGTTCGATAGATTTTAAGTACTATTTTTTAAGCCAGTAGTTATAAACTTTGAGATCACTTATCTTACTCCTAAACTCTCCAGCCTGTTCCAAAGGAAAAACCAAAGTGTTGGAGTAATACATAGGACTTTTACCTCCATTATGCTCCATAAGGCGGACTCCTAATTCCTCTTTTAGCTTACCATTGATATATAAACGTGTCAGCTTGTTGTTGCCTTGGATGCTAATATGAACTCGCTCCCCCTCTTTTATACGGTAGTTGAAGGTATTCAGATAGCCATCGCGAGAAAATCCAAGCATACCTTTGATTGGGTCGGATAGGTAAAACTCAGCAGTAGGTGAGGCAAACAAGATAGTGCCACGCTTTTCATCCCTGCCATCGAGTACGAAACTGACTGTATAGTCGTAGCCAATTTCTGTAATACCTGTTTGACTGCCCGACGCTACAGTTGCTTTTTCATACACTAGTTGGGGCTCTAAGCCTCCTACTCTACCTAGCTGGTTGACTCCTGGTGCTTCACTTAGCTGTTTTCGTTGTTTATTAAAGGCTGTAAAAGGAAGCTGGGTTTCCTTGCCCGTCCACATTTTAACGGCGAGGGTTTGCATAGCGGGCATCACACGGTGGTGAATGTCTTTGGTGGAGATCCCATTACCTACATGATCATTCCAAACGGCAAACATACCTCCCTTAATTTGTGGATGACGCTCTGCGAATGTTTTATCGCCGATTGTAGCAGGTGTCCACTTGTTGTAAAGGTGCTCAATGTTAAGGTAATCGTAGTAGTAGCCAGCATTGGGGACAATATAGAGTAGCCCATCGGGAATACTTACCACATCGTAGCCTTGCTCCATCATATCATCGGGCTGCGCATAAGGGTTGTGCCAAGTAAGCATCAACACATCTTCCGACTTAACAGGAGTTGTGCCTTGCGCATGAGTCAGGGCTCCCCAAACGGCTGCTTTCTTACCATAACTCTCTACTAAACGAATGCAGTAGTCGGTAAAATAGCGAAACTTCTCCACCACTTCTTGATCTTCATTCGAATACTCATCAGTACCTACATGAACAAGCTCTCCTCTGAAGACAGGCTCATCCCCTTCTAGATACTCTTTAAAGAGCTTATCTATAAAATCATAGGTCTCGGGCTTAAATAAGTCGAGGTGATCCATACCATATTCTTTACTTCCAATCTCGGGTAGATAGTGGGTAAAAGCCAAGGAGTGCGCTGGGACATCAATCTCGGGGATAATAGTTACAAATTTAGACTCTGCCAGTTTTTGAAGGTCTATAAATTCTTGCTTGCTGTAATAACCATCTTCGGCTGCTAAACCTGGAAATGTTTCACTCTCTAAGCGAAAAGCCGCATAAGTCTTATCCCAGTCATTTTCAAAGAAACGATCAAAACCATTATCATTGAGATGGATCTGGAAAGTATTCATCTTATAGTAAGACATAATCTTGACATAGTCTCGCAGGAGGTTCATCGGAATAAACTTTCTACCGCAGTCGAGCATAAAACCACGCAGGGGATACTCGGGAAAATCACGAATCCTACCCTGAGGTAGTTTATTGTCTGTTTGCTCAGCTAGTTGGAGAAGCGTACGTGTGGCCCAATACACCCCTATAGTTTGTGGAGCTCTAACGATGAGTTGATTTCCGATCATAATTTGATAACCTTCTTCTCCTAATTTCTTATCTTTTTGGATGCCCAAAGAAATGCTCTTTCCTTTCACTTTTCCCTCCACTACCTGTAGCTCTAAGCCTACAAGCTCCTGTAAATCGGCAGCAAAAGCTTCGGCTACCTGCCTGAGTGCTACATCTCCTTTTGGAATGCTAATTTGAGTTTGACTATCTAGAGTAAACTCTCCTGTTCCACTCACCCACTCTTTCAGCTCAGGGATAACAAAGGGTTTCTCATTTTTCT
>JASLIW010000034.1 GCA_030152865.1 Bacteroides sp. | reverse complement strand
CAGCCCGACATTGCCTGGCGAAACACAGAGATCAGCGTTATAAAGTAATTCACCGATCTCTTGTTCTTGATAGCTGGGCCCATAGAACCACACTTGCGAACCAAGTTTGAGCCGATGGCTTAGCTGATGCAGCTCTGCTGCCTCACTTCCACCTCCAATAAGAACTAGGTTTGCATAGCATTTCTGCTTATTGAGTTGGTCAAGCAAGTACAATAGTTGGTCGATTTTTTTATTGGGTTCCAGGCGGCCAATAAAGAGTAAGACAGGGTAGTTATTTTTAAAGTAATCAGTATATATTGTTGTTCTTGAGAGTTTGGAACGAACAGCCAACTGTTCTTCATAGGCTAAGGAGTTGTAGATGCAGTGCACTTTATCTGCTTTGATGCCCTGGGCTATCAAGAGTGAGCGATCTCGCTCACTGTAAGTAAAAATAAGATCGGCAGCCCTAAAGTAAAGCTGCTGTACCCTCTTATTCCATGTTCCTCCCGACTCATACCAGCCATGAGTCCACAGGGCGATGCGCTTAGCAAATAGCTTGGAGAGAAGGAGCAAAACCCAAGAGCTGAGGTTTTTTATTTCGCCTGTAAGTATGAAGGTGCGGTAGGAGAAGAAGTGAGCTAGGATGCCCTGCTGCCAATAATACCCTCGAAACCAATGGTTGCGAAGCCAAGATTTAAAACCTGGAAGCTGCTCTGTATCTAGGGGCTTGATCTTTGTCTGGAGTCGATCACCGAGAAAGAAGTCAATAGCTAGTTCTTCCCCCATCTTTTGATAAATCGCTTGGCGATAATGAGGACCATAGTTAAAGACTGCTGCAATAGGTGTTTTTTTACTTTTCACGATTCAAATAGGCTTTAAAAGGTGGAAACAGGTTCAATACAAAGCCCAAAACTACACAAATATCGTGTGGTTTTGGGCTTGATTCTAAAATAAGTATTGTGTTATTCTACTAAAATTCCATCTCGATAGGCAAAGGCTTTATATTAAAACTATTCATAAGTTCTCTCTGTCGTCAGTTTTGCTCACATTTCGCTGGTCTCATAGTCGGTGATAAGCTCATCCAACTCCTCGTATTCCAAACGAACTTTAGACTTTTCTGATGTCTCTTTTGCAATTAACTTTTCCAATTTAGCACGTTTCTTACACGCTTCTTTGTACTCTTTAGCCGATTTAATAGGTTTCAACTTAGCCATAATACTAGGTTTTAAATCTAATCTCAAATACTTAATAATTATTTCGTTCCTTTATTTTACTTAGAATAACTATTGCTAAGCAAGCGATACTTGCTTTTTAGTTATTACTGGTATAAATGTATAAAAGCTTTTCAAATTGTGAGCATATTATCTGTAAAAAAGCAGCCTAAAAAACGATTTATTCACTCCTATAGGCTATAGGTGGAGCTCTTAAGTGCTAATTTTACATTATCGTGACGCACAGCATGGGTAGCAAACATTCATTTACTTCCTTTTACACTCTACTGCTGAACTATTAAAAAAGGAGGCGTAAGAGCGGCTTGGAACTAAAAAATCAAAAATACAAGCTTCTAGTGTGCCCAATCGAGCGCAGTGATTCGTAAAATGCGTATCTTAGCCTATGGTCTTGTATCTGAAAGGATGCGGACTTTTAATAACTAATTTTCGTTCCTAATCTACGTATTATTAAGGTATGAGGAGTCTGTCTTTCTAGGCAGGCTCCTTTGTCTTTGGTGTGCAGAAGAAAAACTAGAATACTTGATTGGAAGTGTTAGCAAGTTTCTCTATCTTGTTTTGGACAGTTAATCTCAATATCTAATCTTATGAAGTGCTTAAAGTGTAATCAAACCTATGATGAAAAAACGCATAAGAACTGCCCAAACTGTGGCCCGACTCATGCTAAGATCCTAATTGAACCCCAAGATTTATCGCCCGACTTACGCGACTTAGAAAAGGCTGATGGTATTCTTCGGATGTTTTCACGCATTTTCTTGATGCTAAGTGTGGTGGGATCTATAGCTACATTTTTGTTTCTGGCTCATCACGGTGGCAGACAAGTTTTCATTGCGCTCTTTGCAGCTATAGGTATTCTCTGCTTAGGGGTCTTAATCTGGGCTGTAGCTAATGTTCTTGCTAATATCTCCTGCAATCTAAGGCAACTGAACAGCCGCTCACTCTCCCAGCATGAGTAAGATCAGGCGATACAAAAAAGCGGATGCCTGCTTTAGAGTATGTCGGCTAGCAATTCATTGTATCTAAATTCGTACTTGGGGTTTGCTAGTATATCTTCTAAAATAGAGATTCTTAGCTCCTTAGACGATTCAGCCAAGATACACACTCGGTTTGGTTTTTTATTAAAAATACAGTTTCCACGGTTGAGCTGATTGATGCGACGTGCTAAATTAGTAGTTTGAGCAGCATATATCGTATCATACTTTCCACTATTCTTCTTTTTGATGAATATATATATCCCTTGTTTATCTTCTATATGAGGCTTGTGAGCTGGGTGAAAGAAGTGTAGATTAAAAAAATAATGTCTCCCAGACTCACCTGTTACTCTAAGTTGACCATTTAGTTTTATCATAAATTTCGACTGATTTTATAAGATATAAAATAGTCCTTTTTCTACTCCTTTGCAAGTTTTTTAAGCTATAGCTCATACTGTACAAGCACTAGGCTACAAGCTTCTATGGCCTGATTTTCAGGGGTGTTCTATAAAATAGCCCTGGTTTTTTCTATACTATCTATTTTTATTTGTATTTTTACTCGATTTTTCAACCTAAGGCTTACTCCACCTATTAGCCAGTGGATAGCTGATAGCTTGGATTTATCAACGTTTAGTAATGTATAAAAATAGAATTATGAAAAATTTGAAACGAATTGTATTAGGTTTAGTTCTTTTAATCGGTTTTGGCACAGCATCACAAGCTCAAAACATGTCTACTGGCATTGGTGCCAGACTAGGTTTTGACAGTGGTCTGACTGTAAAACACTTCTTAAACTCTCAAAATGCTGTAGAGGGCTTATTAAGTTTCTCTCCTAAGTATTTTCAACTTACAGGTTTGTATGAATGGCAACAGCCCATCCACCAAGTAAACAACCTTTACTGGTACTTTGGTGCAGGTGCTCACTTAGGTGCTATCCATAAGGACAAGCATGATTACAGCAATTCATTCTTAGTAGGTATTGATGGTATCTTAGGTCTTGAGTACATCTTCCCTACTGTTCCTTTGACGCTAGGTCTTGACTGGAAACCAGCCGTAAACTTTACCAACAGCTACAACGACTATTGGTATGCAGGGTTTGCACTTAGCTTGAGATATGTATTTTAATTAAATGATTATCTCGATAAAAAAGGATGTGCTAGCATATCCTTTTTTATTAAACTTCCAATAGTGAGAAAGCTCAAATTTCATTCTATTATCTTCCCGCATACATCTCCTCATAATACTGCTTATAAGCACCCGAGGTAATGTTGTCCATCCATTCTTGATTTTCCAAATACCAAGCCACAGTCTTGGCTATTCCCTCTTCAAACTGTAAGCTAGGCTCCCAGCCCAACTCGTTTTTTATTTTCGTAGAGTCGATGGCATAACGCAAATCGTGCCCTGCACGGTCTTTGACATAAGTAATTAGCTTTTCGCTTGTGCCTGGAGCATTGCCCAGCTGCTTATCGACTGTAGCTATAATTACTTTTATCAGGTCAATATTAGTCCACTCATTGAAACCACCAATGTTGTAGGTATCACGCAGCTTGCCTTGGTGAAACACCAGGTCGATGGCACGGGCATGGTCTTCTACGTAGAGCCAGTCACGCACATTTAAGCCTTTCCCATAGACGGGTAAGGGCTGGCCGTGACGAATATTATTGATAAAAAGAGGTATTAGTTTCTCTGGAAACTGGTAAGGACCGTAATTGTTGGAGCAGTTACTTATCACTATGGGCATGCCATAGGTGTCGTAGTAAGCACGTACAAAATGGTCGCTACTGGCCTTGGAGGCTGAGTAAGGCGAATGCGGATCGTAGGCTGTAGTTTCGGTAAAGAGCGTATCATCAAACTCCAGCGCGCCATACACCTCGTCGGTAGAGACATGGTAGAAGAGCTTGTTGTTCCAATCGCCGTCCCAACTTACACGGGCTGCCTGAAGCAGGCTCAAGGTACCCATCACATTGGTACGAGCAAAGACAAAGGGATCTTTGATACTTCGGTCCACATGGCTCTCTGCAGCTAGGTGAATCACACCATCTATTTGGAACTCCGCAAAGATTTCGAGCATACGCTCGTAATCGCAGATATCTGCACGCACAAAGTGGTAGTTTTCTTTCTCTTCTACATCCTTGAGGTTGGCCAAGTTGCCACAGTAAGTAAGTTTATCCAGATTGATAATCTGATAATCAGGGTATTTATTGACAAATAAACGCAGCACGTGTGAGCCTATAAATCCAGCTCCACCTGTTATTAATAAGTGTCTTTTATATTCTTTCATCTGTTATTATTTCTGCTTGGATACATATGAGTCTGCCAAACGTAAGAGGTACTGTCCATAGGGATTATTGCGCATAGGCTCTGCCAACTTTACCAGCTTTTCAACTGAAATCCAACCTTTTAGAAAGGCAATTTCTTCCAGACAAGCCACTTTTAGGCCCTGTCTTTTCTCTATTACCTCAATAAAGGTAGATGCCTCTGAAAGAGAATCGTGCGTACCTGTATCCAACCAGGCAAAACCTCTGCCTAGCTTAGCTACACTGAGCTGTTCTCGCTCCAAAAAGGCTTGGTTGACAGCGGTGATTTCTAGTTCACCACGGCTCGATGGCTTCACGGCTTTGGCAATACGTACCACTTCGTTGGGGTAGAAGTAAAGCCCTACTACGGCATAGTTTGACTTGGGTTCCTGGGGTTTCTCCTCGATGCTCAGGGCCCTGCCCTCTGCATCAAACTCTACTACGCCGTAGCGCTGAGGATGATCCACCCAATAACCAAAAATAGTAGCTTGATGCTGAGCCAAACGCTGCACAGCTAGCTCTAAGTGTTTCGTAAAGTAACTACCATAAAACAAGTTATCGCCCAGTACCAAACACACATCATCAGAGCCGATGAACTCCTCACCTATCAAAAAAGCTTGAGCTAATCCATCGGGTGAAGGCTGTTCGGCATACGAAAGCCGAATACCATAATCTGATCCATCGCCCAGTAGCCGCTGAAAACTCGGCAAATCTTGAGGAGTAGAAATCAGTAGTACCTCACGAATACCCGCCAACATTAAGACGGATAAGGGGTAATAAATCATGGGTTTATCAAAGACAGGAAGTAATTGCTTACTAACCCCTTTAGTGATAGGGTATAAACGTGTACCAGAGCCTCCTGCCAGAACAATTCCTTTCATGTATTATGTATGTTTAAACGAATAAAGATAGCACCTTAGGCTATAAAAACACAAAGTTAGTTCAATAATTAAGGAATGCAAAGCTAGGTTCTAACTCTTTACAGAAGATTTGACAGATTATGGAGTAAGCGCTGAAACGCGTAAGAAGGGTATAAGGTGTTAAAAAAAAGGCATAAAAAAAGAGTGAGTTGGTTGTTGGTACTTCTGAGTCAAAACTGAAAAAATTCAGAGCTTGAACTCATAGATACCAGAACCTACATATCACTCAATACATAACTAAAAATAACACACAAAATAAATACTAATCAAATGTTTTTAAAATAGACACACTTTCTATTTCAAAAGCGATGCAAATATAGCGTGTTTATGATTATCAAACAAATATGCAGTGCATTTATTTCATAAATAAAGCATAAGTATACCATTTCTTGATCCAAGTCAAGTGATTTTATCAGAAACACCCGAAACACAAGTCATCCTTTCGTTAGATTCCTTATGATCTACTTCTTCCCTGCCTAAATAATTTCTGCCCCTGACTCAGCTGACTTAGTTCAGGACCAAAAGGGGGCTGTGTCAGGGTGCAAAAAAAGGTAGAGAAAACCAGATCTCCACCTTTTGTGTACTGCTGTTCAGCAATGTGGTTATTAGCGACTTTTCACTCCAGACACTACAGCCTCTTGAGTTTGCTCAAAGAGCTCGTCAAAGGGAACAGCAGCAACAGGAATAGGTGGATGAACGGTGAAAGTGAGCCGTACGCCTAAGCCCATAGGGAAAGTACCCTTAGCTGTCATTTTCCAAGCATTGTTGATACTTATAGGTACTACATAGGCCGAGGGGGCATACTTACAAAGTATCTTCAAGCCACTTTCAGCAAAGGGTTTGGGTGTTCCCGTATGCGAGCGTGTACCTTCTGGAAAAATAACCGCAGAGCGATTGGTGCTTTCTATATATTCGCCAAGTTTGCGTATCTCACGTAGGGCTTGACGAGGATCCTTACGGTTTATCAGCGCAGAACCTCCTTTTCTTAGGTTATAAGAGATACCTGGCACACCCTTACTCAACTCTTTTTTTGCTACAAACTTAATGTGGTGTTTACGCAGGAACCAGACTATGGCAGGTATATCATAAAAGCTCTGGTGGTTGGACACCACAATCAAGGGCACATGCTCGGGTATCAAATGCCGATTTTCAAAACGATAGCGAGCACCAAGCACATAGGTATTGGCCACTAAGAAGAAACACATCCAATCCACACTACGCTTATGGGCTTCATAGCCAAATAGATTAAGACAGATCCACTGTAAAGCATGAAAGAATACAAGTGTCACTCCAAAAAGTAAATAATAAATTAGGGATAAAGGAAAAGATAAGACGCTCCACATAATAGTACATTAAAATTTATTAGTTGTAAATGTAACTATAAAGAGCTATTTAAAGTACTTAAATGCGAGCTTTAATATTTTTTTGGTCATTTCAGGCCAATTTATTAGGTGTTATTGCCAAAAAATTAGATATTTGACTTACACAATCAATAAAACAATAGATAGATGGCATATACAGGCAACTCTAGATACGATAATAGACGCACGGTAAGCATAGGACAATGGTTGTTCTCCTTTATACTCTTAGTGATACCAGGAATTAATATTATTATGCTTTGTATATGGTCCTTCGGCAAGAAAGCTCCTAAGACCAAAGAAAACTGGGCAAAGGCTTGCCTACTGGTATTTATTCTAGCCGCTCTGGCCCTGGGCATATGGATGGCTGTTGGTCAGTTTGACTGGACTCAATTACTACAGCAGGGCTAGCATCTAAAAAAAGCCTACTCTTTAAAGTAAGCTTTTCTGTTTATACATTGATTACTACTCTAGCCTCATCCGGTAGTTGAGGTAGCTTCCCACAAAGGACAAGCTCAAGATACCCGCAAAAAGACTTAAGCTAAGTAAGTCATCTAGTGGGTTGGATGATGTCCACTTCAATACTAAGAACACCATAAGGCTTACAAATAAGATAGCCTGTAATACTCCGATTAGATTTATCCAGAAGGTCTTTCTTTTTCCTGTTTTCATAGCCTGTTGTAGATTTAGTTAATTCGTTGTTTTTAAGCTTGTACTAAAGATAAAGATTCTGCCATACAAACAAAATAATACCTGGCATTTTTTCTCATTCTTACAAATATATGCCAGCATTAAGCTCTCAATAGCAGCCATTTATACAAAACGACAGCCGATGGAGCAACCGTAAATAAACCAAAAGATGCCTCACCCCTAATAGGCTAAGGGTAGAGGCATCTCAAGCAGTATGAACTACAGCTTTACTGAGCCTTAAGTAATAACTCTAGGGCTTGAGGAAAACAATAGGACTCATACAGCGCTTGGGGCTCTTCATAGAGTTTGTGTATCTTATAAAAAGGGACAAATAAGGAAGAGAAGCAATCGACTACAAGTTTACGTAATTCACCTGAAGCATTCACTGCCTTACAGCGATTATTCCCACTTAAATAGTGTCCTTGAAACTCAAAGATGAGCCACTTTTGCCCTTGCTCATCTACTTGCCATACCTGCTCTCTTGCATAAGCCCACCACTCCACTAGAATACCTAAGGTAGGCTTATCAGAACCATGGCGTGTATGCGACACGATGAAATTGTCAATAGGTACGGGAGTCAGAAAAAGTCTGCTATCACTAAGGATACGCGTGCGTTGCTCCCACAAAAAGAAAGCATACTTACAAAGTAGTGCCCGCTCTTTTTCAATCCTCTTGGCTTTGTCTTCTGCACTTTCGTACTTAGGATAAGCCCTAATCAAGTCATTATTTAATAATTGAAGTTGTTCTTCGGGATGAATAAACTCATATTTTTCTGGAATCATAATTCGTCTAATTTAAATGTGATACAAAAAGTAGGTATAAAAGAGGGACACTGTGTTTTCCTGTGCTCTTTATCAATTACTTTTTGTCGGATGAAGTACCTCTTGGGGGTACTCAGACGAAATACGACAAGTAGAGAGGTCGTGCAACGAATGTTGCTCAAGGATGAAATCGTTTTCATACTGTTGTTCTTTTAAAAGTTTACTTTTCACATCATTGAAACCACCGTAGCACAACATAGCTCGGTTGGTGGGTATTATATACCACTCTTGATGCATTACTGAGGGCGAAATTAAAGCAAAACAAAGCTTTATGCAAAGAAAAGCAGGATAAATTTATTTCCCCTTAGCTTATTGCATAGAAAAAGGCAAGCTCTTATCTAAGAACCTGCCTCTCTACTAAACTTTAAATAGTTTTAATTTAATCTTCTTTGGCTGTGTCTAGGTATCCCCAAACTCCTCCTGCTAAGATTGCACCTAGAAAGGGAGCAGCGATAAACAACCAAAGTTGTTGGATAGCCACAGCACTACCACCTAACAACTCAAATATAGCGGGTGCTATACTACGAGCTGGATTGACAGAAGTACCTGTGATAGGAATACATACGATGTGTATCAATACCAAGCTAAGTCCTATTGCTAGACCAGCAAACTGATTATCAGCACCTTTGGAGGTAGCACCTAGCACCACCATCACAAAAATAAAGGTAAACACAGTTTCGGCCACAAAAGCTGGAATAAGCTCAGTATAGCTGTTGGCACCTGTATACGTGGTGGTAGAACCTGAGTGTTGGGCTAAAACACAAAGGATAGCTGAGCCGATCAATGCACCTATAACCTGAAACAGCATATACATCGTGGCATCCTTGCCTGAAATCTTGTTGCAAACTAGCAGACCCAGTGTTATAGCGGGGTTAATGTGACAACCCGATATCTTACCAATGGTATAGACCATAGCAAGTACTGCCAAACCAAAGGCAAAAGCAACACCCAATGTACCAATAGGAGTAAAAGGCTGAGTAGTACCTGCAAAAACTGCGGCCCCACAACCCATCAAAACTAAAACCATAGTGCCGAACATTTCGGCTACATACTTTTTCATACTTATTATCTTTATAATGAGTTGTAAAGTTGAGGATTAGTTTTTGAATATTTTCACCCCATGATTTCTTTTTTCAGTCATATTTCTACTAAATATTGCCAAAAAAGAGAACATAGAAGTTTTGCTTACTTTTTGTAAGTATAAAAAGCAGCCTATTGAATCAAAAAGTCTAATTTAGTTCGCCTAGACCCTAGGACATACAAGTTCTTTGTCGGTGTGTATGAGTTCTTTGAGCTGCGGGTTCAAGCGCTCTACCAAGTAGCAGGCTACGAGTTCCATAAAGATATTCTCTACCTCTAAGCAGTGACCAAAATGCTGATCCTTAGCCTGCTTGCTAAGTTTGTAAAACTGTGCTTCAGCCAGAGCCTGAAAAAGTTTAGACAGTGCTTTATTTTCGTATTCTTGCCAGTTGCTAACTAGGGTTTGGCTAAGCGTTTTGAGTTCTTGCAACACATCTTTGTAGCTCTGCTCACGTACCATATGAAACTCATTCTTTTCGGGATCATACTCTAGGCCACTATCCAAATAATAGATAGGGGTTAGTTCTGCTTCTAAGGCTTCTTGATAGAAGTAATGGAGCAGCTGCCCCTTTCCTTTGGTTCGATCTACAAGCAACTCTTCGCAAGCCAGTGCATAATCATAGACCTTGCATAGCGCCTGGTAGTGTCTAGTTGGATCCATCTCTTGCAAGGCTTGGTGGTAAAGTCGAAGGATTTGGGGATGGGTGATTTGAGTAGAGTAAATCTGTGGAGAGTACATAGCTTCTGTCTCCTTAAAGTAAGGCAAAACAAGAGAAGTTACATAAAAAGGGCTGCGTTGCTCGGTTACTGCTGGCTCATGTAGAGAGAGTAAGTCTATCAAATGAAAGTGGGTATGCCTATTTAGAGGTACTTCATCATGACCTGCACTGGCAGTTTTGGCTATGCAAGGACGGCCACGGAAATAAGCAATAACATCTAGTGCTTCTAACAGTGTAGCATACTCCTGCTCATTGGCGTAGCTAGAGTAAAAGTTAAACTGATCCTGCAAGATAAGCTGGTCATCATAGAGCAGTGTCTCATTCTGTATATCCACTCCTTCTAAATAAGCATCTGTAATGCTGAACTGTTGAAACTGATACTTTTCTAACTTATCCATGCTGTTGGATACGCGTACCAGCTGCTTCTTGGCTCTTCGTATCAAGATACTGCGCACCATCTCTTCTGGACTACCTAAAAGATTGTACTTATTGCCAGCAGTAAGCACCCGCATGTACTCCTCAATAGCAGAATAATAGGAATGAATAACTATGGCAGTAGCGCCACTTTCAAAACCCTTTAACCAATCTAATACACTCAGTTTAAGCTGTCCTAACAAAGTATAGAGCTTACGATTCAACTGTTCAATAGCCTCATCGGTTTTTGCTTGGGCATAAGCAGTACGTACAGCCTTTATCTCCTCTTTATAATCCCCTACCTGCCAGGTCTTCAGTAATGATGCGGCTGTAATCATATCTCTTCTGAAATTGATATTTACACTTACCTGCTTCTTTGAAAATTCTACTATCTTAGCCATACTCAATCCTTATTTATATCAAACACATCCTAATCTATAATGAGAAGGTTGAACAGACTATAAGATACAATTTTTTATCGATTCTCCTTTAAGGACTGTCTTTAAAAATTCCTTATTTACGTACTTCCCTACTCTAGCTCCAGCGCTGGAGCCCAAAGAATACAATCGTATTAAAAAATAAGCGTCCCAGCTCTAAGCTTGAGCTGGGACGCTTATACTTGAAGTAAGGAAGTAGATTTACTTCTTTATTTGTTGAGTGAGTTTGTTAAGCAAAGCTTTCGCATCATGTATCATCTCTACATAGTCACGCTGCGGGCTTGTCGTACTAAATTCTTGTAAAAGAGTATCGAGCTCTTTAAGCCCTTGCTCAGCTGCTGGACTTGCCTCAGCCTGAAGTTTGGCTTTAAGTTGTTTGACTTTGCTTACATCTTGTATCCCCTCCACCAAACGCTCAAAACGAATGGAGCTTCTAGCTTGTGGGTAAACGATGTAGGTGTCGCCTGCTGGCCAAGAGAGGAAGCGAGAATCTGTGAGTGGGTTTTCTACCCAAGAGTTGTATGCCCAACGCAACAAGCCATCAAAACCTCCTGCATAAGCGTACCACCCCATATACACAGCCTCTGCAGATTCAGAGAAAGTAAATGTATTGGGGAATAGGTCTGAACAACACACGTAATAGGTAGTCACTAAGCCATCTGCCCTGCGTGATTCAATATCTGCCAAATCATAAGAAGCATCAGCAGCAATACTGATATCTCGTACAAAGGGATATTTCTTATAGCTTTTTTGGTTATCGGCATAGGCAATTCCTAGCTCTGCAGCCTCACGTTGAAGCATTTCAATGGTTAGTGCCATCTCTTCTGGCGTACGTTCATCCATGGCTACATTTGTGATTTCCAACCAACCTTTTTCCTTCAAGTGGGCCTTGAAGTCGGTGAAAAAGTGATGCCATACCTCATTAAAGACATCGGTGCCTGGATTGGCTTGGAAGTCGATAAACTGCTCGGTCTCCTCATCCCAATAGTGTAACTCGTTATTCCAAGGCACTACGGAGTAACAGTTGATCATCTTATCTATACCCAGATCCATCATCAGCTGTACCCAGCGGTCAAACACCTTATAGTCATACGACCAGCTGCCATCTTTGTGTTTGGTCCATACAATCATATCTGCATAAGGGTCATAACATTGGTTGTTCCAAGGGTCCTTATTGAGGGTAGCAGTAATTACTTTTTGTCCAGCATCAGCTAGCATTTTCATCACAGGCTTCAGCTCTTCAAAGTGCTGATCACTCCACATCTCTACTTGATGCGTACGCGCTACTGCCGATGGATGCTGCCACAAATCTAAGTGAAAATCCCATTCATGTGGTGGTAGTAGATTTGCATCTTGTACCTCAAGCTTCAGGTTCAGCTTCTGGCTGCTCTGATCTTTGGCCTTCACTGTGAGTTGACTTTCGTACACAGCTGCTGGTGCATCCGAAGGAATATGAACAGACACCCACACAGGACGTACTGTTTGCCCTTCTAAGTCCATGCAATTGATGTTGTCTAGCATATCTGGAGCCAGTGAAGCGGCAAAGTCTTCGGGCTTGCGGTAGCCACAGCCGCCCGCAAACTCATCAGTCATAACGTAGCGCACAAAACGAACCTCAGCAATAGAGGCAGGAAGTGTCGTTTCCTTAGACTTGAAGTCGGACCACTCAAACTCTATTTCTGCCACGTCTTCTTCAGACCAAAGCAAAACTTGAGCCGAAAGTCGCTCTCCCCTCCAACCAATTAGTTCTTGGCTAGTCTGAAGCGTACTTAATTTAGGTTCGAGCGATTTGGGGAATTTTTGATCGATAGACACGAAAGAGCTTTGAAAACCCTTCCAAGTTTGTGTCCAAGCAGGAAGAGAATCTTTAAGTGGATCCACACATTCTGTAAATTCACTCAGCCGCCTGGGTTCTTTTACTTTTTGAGATTGACAAGCTCCTAAAAAAAGAGAGCCCACTACAAGCAAGCCAGCGGCCTTTTGGATCGTTTTGTGCATATTCATTAGATTTATATTAGTTAATATACAGATTATCAACCCAAATGTCACTAAAAAAAGCCTCTTGACCAAAAAAAAGGGATAGAAACCACAGCTAAGCTCACACTTAGCTTGCTCTGAAACAAATACAACTGTGAATACTTAGCATACTAAACGACCTCCTCAGGTGCTAAAAAAGGATGAGCTACAAACTGATAGTTGGCATTGGCCAGTAGATCTCTCCAGGTATTTTTACGTTCGGCTTCATTCTCTTGATACAACACACAAAGACGATTGGGCTTTCTTTGACGAATTAGCTCCCTGCTTGCTTGACACAGATGGATATCGGCCAAGTTGGGGGTTTGTCCACAGAATACAGGGTAATACTTTCCATCATTTTTCTTGCGTAAGAAGAGATAGACAGCAGCTTTCTCTTCCAAAGCTAAGGGCTGCTTAGGATGATAAAAGTGCTCCTCAAAATAGTACAATTGACCCGAGTGCCCCTTCACCCTAAGTCCAGCGTCTAATTTTAGTATAGTCATAGTAATATAGATTTATACTACTAGTATAAGCCTTTTAAACGACTTCTACAAACGGTTCTAAGCCACCTCTTCGGTATTCGGCTCAGCTGCTCCTGCTATCTGATTCATTGTTAAGCATATCTTAAAGTAACAAAATAGACTTAATAAATGTTATATACTATATAAGCTAAATTTACAAGTATGACACAGCTAGATAAAGAAACAGACCTGCTCAGAGAAATCGTACATAGAAACAACCGCTTCAAGCGTATCAACAGAAGGCGAAGAGTTTTTTGGATTATGATACTAATTATCTTGAGCTACCTACTCTATACCTTCTTCTTTAGCAAGGCAGACCCACTCCAGCTAGAAGAGATTATCTACTGGGGAGTAGATACCAAAGACAGTATAAGCCAGTAAACTGTCCCATAAAAAAGAGAGCTCATTTTTTCGCTGTGCAAAGAGATTACGTATCTTTACGAGCAAATACCTATATAGTATGTCAATTATGAAATTAAACAAACTACCGCTGCTCGGCTTTGTAGCCACATTGCTACTCCTAGCCAGCTGTTCTAATGATAAGAAAGACGACAATACATCTACTGATCAAACCGAAGAGACAGCTATCTTTGGCATCTATCAAGGCAACATTGTGCTTAGCCCCATTGGTGAGCTAGAGGGACAAGCTAGTCTTAGCCTCCCCAATCAGCTCATTCACCTAGAAACGCACCCTCAGGCACAAACTTTACAGCTCGTTATGAAGAACTTTGAATACGAAGAGCAAGAGTATGGCCATATCAGTGTACCCGCGGTGTACATCAAACAGGATAAAGGCTACGAACTCAAAGCTCAGAATACCGTAAGTATAGATCAGCTTGGAGCCTTTGAAGTGAGTTTGCTCGGCTCTATCCAAGAAGAAAAGCTCGAGTTTGACGCCACCTTCTCTAGCCCACAAACCAATGAGCAAAGCCCACAGCCTCTCTATCAAGTCCGATTCGAGGGAAAAAAGACCGATAAAATCATCCAACACTACATCTTCGACTTTGAAGAGTGGAATTCAAGCTCTATACTGCCTGGCTCACAAGCAGCCTATGCCCTACCCAAAACCGAATACCCTGGGCTCAGCTGGGCAAGCAGCGATCGAGAAGTGAGCCGCCTAATAGACAGCTACCGCATGGAAGATTATACCGTAAAGCAAAACAAGCAAAGTGCGGTCAGCCAGACAAGCAGTGCTCAGGTACGTACCTTACAAGCCAAAGGAGATAATCTACTACAGATTCCTACGATCTATGCTGGAAAGCTTTATCTGGGACAATTTAAAGACAAGCAAATGCCTCCCCAGCAAGGCATACTGCTGGGTGTACCTTTTGAGTTTAAGCCAACAAGCCTAAAAGGCTATTATACTTACAGCCCAGGTGAAACCTACTATGAGTGTCCCGACCCCAAACAAATGCGCGTGGTGCATGAAGTAGAAGGCAAACAGGACAAGGGCTGGATTGCAGCCTACCTCTATGAGGTATCTAAGTATGCAGCTACAGACGAAATATTGACTTTAGAAGAACTTGAAACATCAGAGCGTATCGTAGCCAAAGCTGAATTTTTAGCAGAGGCCACTACAGCCGAGTTTGAAGAGTTTGATATCTCCTTTAGATGGAAAGAAGGGCTAGAGTTTGATGCCAACAAACAGTATCGACTCATCTTATACTTTACAGCTAGCCAAGAAGGTCATCGATATAGTGGAGCACCAGGTAGCACTCTCCATCTGGATTACCTGCGCTTACTGGTCGAGCAACACCAAAACAACGACTAACAAAAAAGGGCAATCAAGTTTGATTGCCCTTTTTTAGTTCCTCTCCCCACTTCTATTCACTAAACCTAATGAACAGGAGCAAGCGCTACTGAGACATAAAACTCATCTTCTCGCTTGCGACAAGCCCCACATATAGGAGCGATGTATGGATCTTCAAATACATCTTCTACTTTCACCACAGGAGCACCCTGCACATCTTGCCCATAGCAGCCTTGCACAGTACAGCCCTGCACATCCTCTCCCGTTTGGGCCTTCCAGTAGTCTAGCCATGAGGCATGACCACTGGGTTTATTACTTATCTGAGATACATCCTTTAAGTTCTTTACTACTGGCATAATTGATTTCATTTTGATTTCACTCCAACAAATTTGATAAATAATTTGTGAATGAGCAAAAAAGCGACCAACCAAAGTAATAATAATTTGGCATAAGACTGAATTTATTTCAAGTTTATATTATCTACTGCTAAACGCTCATTTTAAAGACAAATCCCTATTTATGAGGTTGTATATTTAGCCTACAAAATGGTCATAGCATGTAAGTAATTTTGAAAGCTTTCAGCATCAATATTGAGCTAGCAAAACCAACCCTTAGCCCCTAGTAATTAAGTATTTACACTTACTTTCGCATAGATTAACCTTTATATGATACAGCCAATTAGAGCTATTCTAAACTTCCTATTTGACACTATAGGTCAAATACTTAGGTGTTTATTCTCATAAAATGCAATATTTCTATATTTACGAAAGCAGACAACCCATTAAAACAACTATTTGTACCAATTAACCAACTTATCTATATTTGCAGCCGTTTCAAAATAAGCCAATTAGTGTCCTTTGAGAAAGCGCTATCAAAGGCAGCAATTAAAAACTTAACAAACAAGATGACTGAAGTTTTTTCATTTAAAGCTCTGCCATCAACCCACTAAATTTATTTACTTAACAGATACAAATCATGAAATTCAAATTAACATTTATGGCTGTTGTAAGCAGCCTATTTATGGCTGCTTGCAGCAGCAATGACGCAGAAGTTAACGACCTTGGCGCTGCAAAACCAGCCACACAGGCCTTAACCTTCAAGCTTGACCTGCCTCAAGCAGAGGCTTGGACACGCATGCCAGCAGAGTCAACTTCGACTAGCAAGCAAAAGCAGCCCCTCCAAATCAACAAGCTAGAGGTAAATCTTACAGCAGACAACTTTAGCAAAAGTGGTGAGTGGATCACTATTTATGGAGAAGGTGCGAGCTCGGACATCAGCTACACTTTTGAGCAATCAGCCAAGGAGTTTACTCTTTTTGGTCTAAACAACCCCAAAAACTTAAAAGTACGCCTCAATCACAAAAAGCAAAGCAGTGGAATTAGCTACAGTGAGCTAGCCGATTTTCAGGTAGCAAATGCTGAAGAAATACCAGCTTATGGTGCAACAGAGCACTTTGAATCCAATCAAGGAGTTACCCAAAAGGATGGAAAAAAATACGATAAGATCACAGCACATGTACAAGTGAAGATACCTGTAGCACGCATAGAACTGTCGGGGATTCAAGTAACAGAGGGCTTTGAAGCCATCAACCTGAAGCGCATTTTCATCAATCAAGTACAAACAAAAGTGATGGCTAATCCTGCAAACTCTACATTTACCTACAGTACACCTCAAGTGCTAACGGAAGAAAACAAGAGCTCAGCTCTTCTAGCAGATCTAATAGGATTATCTGCACTTGACCCTGCTTTAAGTCAAAAAGTGTATGCCTACAGTATCTTTCCCAATAAGGCAGAAGAGATGCCTAAAATCACTTTAGAGTTTGACCAAATTCAATATGCAGGTCAAGATCAGGTACAGAAAGAAGTACGCTATGCAGTTATTACTAAGCTAAAAGGTATGGACAACTTCCAGTTTGAAGCGGCCAAGATTTACCGTATCAAAAACATGAAGCTAAGTGCTGACAACCTAGGTGCAGACATCACAGGCAATAGCCAGCATGCCTTAGAAGTCACACTAGAGCTTGCCGAATGGGACATCGAAGATATTGATGATATAAGCTGGAATTAAGAGAAAAACATCAGAACAAGAGAGCTCTTAAGGGCTCTCTTGTCATTTACAAAGTCAAAAACATGAAACAACTTACAGGAATTCTACTTCTCTGCTTGTTCAGCCTGCTAGGCTGCACACCTAGAAACCGAGGTGATTGCACGATACAGCAAATACGTTTTCACTATTATGGAGATGGCAGTTCTGATATTTTCCAGGAAAAAGTACAGCACTTAAACCTACTCGTCTACGATGTAGAACATCGCCTGATCCAACAGCGATTTATAGGGCCTCAGCAGATTGCTCAGTCTAACACTTTTCCACTAAACCTCCCCCACGGAGCATTTCAGCTTATAGCCATAGCCAATAATCAAACGGAGTTTACCTCCATCTATGTCGCAGGCAAGCAAGCTTCTCTTAATGACTTGGCCGTACACACACGCACGCTTCAGCCGCTCATAGCACCCAATCAGTCTCCACTCTACCTAGGAGGTACAGAAGTAGACAACTATAAAGATAAAATACAACTAATAGAGGTAGAGCTTAAAAACCAAACACATTTTAAGCTCAAGGTAGAACTTGTAGGCATTGATAAGTTAGCACTAAGTCCAGACCAGCTCCAACTAAGCATACAGAATATCCCAGCCAACTTGCAGCTAAAAGAATTTAAGAAATCAGATTGCATCACGATCCGCCCCTCACTACAAACTAGAAGTGAGAGTCAACTAGAAACAGCTGTATTAAGCTTATTTCGTCCGCAACACTTAGACAAGACTTGGATAGAAGTAAGTAGTGGACAGCAGCTACTCAAGCGGATAAGCCTGGATAAGGTGCTTGAACTTAACCCCTCGCTTTCGTGGCACTTACAAGAGCTCACACTACGTGTTCGTTTCACATTTGAGCACTTAGATGTCAGTGTGAGCCTTCCTGAGTGGGATATGGAATCCCTTGAACCCAATTTTAATTAATCCAAACCCTATGTCTCGTTTGAAAAATAGAATCGCCCTACTTCTTTGTCTTGCCTTCTTTTGGACAGCCTGTTCGTCTGAAGTAGATCCAAGTATCGCTGAATCTAACGCTAGTGAGGATGTCTCTCTGCGACTAGACTTAACAACAGATGAGCATTTGCTCTCCCCCGACAAGCTCGACCAGCCTCTTCACATCCGTCTGTTCTTGGTAGAGGAAAACGGATTAGTACATACGAATCAAGTATATACAGATAAGGACTTAAGAAGAAAAACCCAGCCTATTCTACTTGAAAACTTAGCTAAAGGCACTTATGCTCTTTATGTGCTAGTAAATGAAGCGGCTTTGGGCCTAGATGAGCTCGCTGAGGTAAAAAGCCAACAAGAGATTGAAGCCCTGCAGCTAAGCTCCCACACACTAGATCTAACAAAAGGTATTCCCTTGGCAGGAGTAAATCGAGCCGTTCATATTGAGCAGGCACACCAAACTGTACACCTCAGCCTCAAGCGTCTGTTTGCCCAGCTTGAATTGCATATTTCACATACAGCCCACACAGCCATCGAGCTGGAGGAGCTCCGTATTCAGCAGGTGTATGAGACCACGAGTACTGTCTTTAGCGAAGAGCTCCAAGCCCTAAATATGGTGCACAGCTCCCTACATAGAGATCTGAAAAACTTAACACTTTTGCCTCAAACCAAACAGCTCTACCGCACACAGCTAGCCGAGCTTGTGGGGGCTGAAGAGGGTATTACAATCGCACTAAGCACAGCGCAGCATGGCCCACTGAAACCCCTGCTGTTGCGCAAAAAGAATGGCGAACCCTTAAGACAAATAAAACGCAATAGCCTCATTCGTATCCATGCCTATATCGATAAAAACCAACTTCTACCCCTTAGTTTTGAACTCATCGATTGGGAAAAGCAAGAAATTGACATCCCCGTGTTCACCTAAAATATGCACCTATGATACAGCGAAAATACATAAACTTAGCAGCCTGGGCTTGGGCCTACCTCTTTGTTCTTTTTTTTACTGCCTGCCAGAAGCAAGACTGGGAGGAGTACCACAAGGTATCAGCCCAAAGCCTACAGCTGGAGCTCCCCTTTAGCATGGCTACACCACAGCTAGAAACACGCTCCACAGAACTAATCGACTTAGAGAATCGCATAGACAACCTCTACCTGATGGTTTTTGATCAGAATGGACAAAAACTAACAAGCTACTTCTATGCAGCTCATGAATTAAACTTGAATAGCAGCTCTACTCAAGGAAAAATCAGAGTAGAGCTACCTCCAAGCAGTAGCGTCCGCCTCTTTGCTGTGGCCAATGTAGGGAGCAAAGCCTACCAGCTCACCGAAGACGACTTAGATCAAATAGAAAGCTGGACAGCTCTTCAAGCCCTACAGCTGAAGCTAAGCAATCTAAGCACCAGCAGATCAGATGCTCTTATTATGACTGGCGTTTTGGAAGACGCTCAATCCAATGAGCAACTCCTAAATACGGCTCAAATACAAACCGCTGCGTCAGGTCAACTTAGCCTCCGACTTAGACGTCTAGAGGCTAAAGTTTTGGTCTCTATCCAAACACCTGAGGGAGTTCACTTTCTCCCAGAAAGCTGGCAGCTCATTCGATTGGCGCAAGGTACAGAACTCGTGAGCTCGGATACCTACTCAACTAATCAGGGGTTCTTTGATACGAAGCCAAGTCCATTTAACAAGGGTAGTAAAGATTTCTCTTTTTATCTGCTTGAAAACAAACAAGCCCCTAACAAATGGATAGACCCTGATAGCCCACAGGCCTATCAAAGTAGAGAAGTACAAACCAAGGAACCCATAGCCCAACCTGATCCCTACAAGCCAGGTTATACGGTCAATAATAAAGGATTTGAATACGCTCCAGAACAGGGTACATATATGTTATTAAAAGGAGAGCTGAGCTATACCCAAAGCAATGGTCAAGCCATCCTAGCCAATGTGAGCTACCGAGTACACCTGGGCTATAGCAATCACAACCCCAATGACTACTCCGTACTCCGCAACACAGATTATCGCTATACGCTCACCATCGAATCAGCTGAATCAATTATTTTAGAGGTGAAACAAGCCAAAGAAATTCAAGCTGGAGCTAGTGGACACATCACCCAAAATAAAAAGGTATTGGTAGCAGATGCACACTACAGCACAGAGCTGATAGCTTTTCATTTTGACGATATAGGCTTTATGACTTGGGCACTCAAAACTCCATTTAGCGAAGGCTATCGTGAAGACTTATTCCACCTACCCAGTGAGGGAGATAGCGATTGGGTGCTTTTTTTGGTCAACCAGCAAGTGCCCAATCCTGATATCTATACGGGAGGCTACATCTATGCAGACTACTTCAGACCCTTTCCAGGAGAAAACCACCGCCTCCCACATAATGTAAGGATAGAAGAAATCAAAAATAATGTACGTAGCCATAACCCTAAGCTCATGACAGCTACACAGCTAGTCAATCTCTTGGTGGCCTTCAAAAAAGAGCAGATAGACGACTACAGAGTTGACTATTTTGGAGCCAATAAAGTACTTCATGTTACAGCTTTTGTGAGTGAGTTCTACTACGAGGCACACCCACTGACAGGAGAGAAAGAAGAAGAGCTCTGGAAGAGATTTGTCAATGTACCCGATCGAACATTGACATTCTTAAACGAGCGCCGTTTCTCACCCGATGGCGAAAGCTCCCTCAGAGAAGGTATCATCAGCATTCGGCAGAAATCCATCCAAACGCTAGAGCTGGCAACCAGATCAGCAGCAGATACCGCTTGGGGTGTGGCATCTACTCAAGAAGCTACAGAACTACCCTTTGAGGTAAAACCTGCTGACAATATGGGAAAGCACAAGTATAACAGCCTCACAGATGGACGAAGCAACACCTTCGAAATCCTAAAGGATGCAAGCCAATCCTACTTTTGGGGTACCTACCTAAATCCCTACCAACAAGAACTACTACCCGCTTACAAAGCAGCAAAATATGCCTGCCTAGAGCATAACAGAGACAACAATGCCAATGGTAAAATTGAGAAAGAAGAGCTGCGCTGGTATCTGGCTTCCATCGATCAACTGAAACAATATGCAAGCAAGGCCCATCTTACAGAATCCGTATGGTATGCTTCAAGTACTATTTTGTCCAAAGACCCCTATTCTAGAATAAGCAATCCTTATCTGTTGCGTACACAAGCCGATAACATTCAAATCGCCAATTTGGCTGAGCTAAAGGATGGCCAATTGAACAGAAGGTTTCGTTAT
>JASLIW010000128.1 GCA_030152865.1 Bacteroides sp. | reverse complement strand
GGAAGCCTCTGTACAGCCTCTATAAATGACTGGTACTTATGTACGTCAAAAGAGGTTGTTGCTATAAATTCTGATCTGGCATTTGTCTTGCCATACCACACCTTGATTTTTCCATTTGCACTTTCCGTTGTGTCGAAGTTTTTTTGTGTAGACAATCTTAAGGGTTCTGGAATTATATGATTCATGCTTATTTCTTTAAAAAGTTATGGTAGTAGAAGATTGCATCTGTGATTTTGTCACAGTTGAGTTTTTTAAATATCCTGCGCTTATGATTTTCAACAGTGTCATAAGCTATTTTTAGAAGCTCAGCTACATTTTGAGTTGAGTAGCCGTACGCTAGATATTTTAATATTTGCTCCTCTCTAGGAGTTATTTTAACAGGTTTAGGTTTACAAATGATACCCTCGTATGGACATCTGCTTCTCAGGGGGCATTTTACCTCCTCGAGCTGCATATCTCCCAGCTCTCCGATATCGTATCGGTGGAGATCAAATTCGCCCATGTTGCAGGCAATGAACTGCCTTACAACTCGATAACGAAAGACTGGTAAATTCAACTTGCTTTTTTTGCAGAGTACCTTCAAGCTCTGGTGGGCCAAAGGGAACTCTTTTTCTATCTTCTCGTAGAGTTTACTAACAAAGTCAATTTGACTAGGACTAAGCTCCTTGGTCTCTTTTGTCTTATGTTCTGTGTACATAACCGTACCTCTGGGGGATGTATAAAATTCTATTAAGCTTAAATTCATAATTATAGTATTATCGGGGTTATTATAAATTGACTGGAGTTACGTTGAAGCGCTCAAGTATAGACTTGTTACGCTGATCAAGTGAGTGATTGAAGTAAGGATTATCGTTTAAAACATCAAGCGATAATACCCCTACATGCTTTACGTAATAGCTATCTATTAAAGCTATTACTCGCTGTCCTAATTTACTGCTGGCTTCAGTTACCCATACTTCGCGATGCATAGCATTTGGCCTTGGCGACTCTATAATGTAGATACTAGCGATAGGGTAATTAACACCTTTGTATAACATTCTCTCTTCAGAGCTTAATGGCTTTGCTTCTAGCATTAGTTGTCTTAGATAGTTTCTCATTATCTTATAATATTAGTTATTTATTGTCTCTACTTTCTGGGAATAATATTTCGACTGGAATATTAACCAGTCTAGAAATAATGGATTGCTTTAATGGGTGTGGTGTCGTATCTCCATTTATCCAGCGATAGACAGACACCTCAGAACTCATAGTTTCTGCTGCTATCCTTTTTATCATATCCTTCTTTAAATCAGGTAGACTTTCTATGTACTGCTTTAATGTCATCTCTTCCATATTCTTGTTTTTTTGAGTTATTAAATCCTATCTTTTTGCTAACTTGCATGGTGTTAGTATTACTTACACATTGCAAATAAAAGCAATGCTTTGATATAAAGCAAATATTTAAAGCATTGTTTTAATAAATAGATTGAATTTAGATGGAAGTTAAAGACAGACTACTTGCTTTTCTAAAGCACATAGACATGACTCAAACAGAGTTCTGTACTTCTATTGATGTATCCAACGCCTTCATTAGCTCAATGAGGAAATCCATACAGCCTGACAAACTAAAAAGCATTGCTTTAAAATACCCAAGTTTAAGTATTAAATGGCTTATGACAGGAATTGGGGACATGATAGAAGAAACTCCTCAATCTTACTTACAAGACCAAACAGCTATTTATAATCATGGACAACAAGAAACGTTACGCGAAAAAGAACTTAGACATCAAGTATCACAATTACTTGATCAACAAAAAGACTTCGTGGAAATAATCAAAACACAATCTGAATTGCTTAAAACTAAAATATCGTCAAACAATCTAGGTGCCCACCTGGACGAAAGTGCAGAGGATGTCGATGCAAGCGGTTTCTAGTGGGCAATTCAGGACAAAAAATAATAAAAATGTATTAAGCTTAAATTAATTATTATGCAAGAACAAAGATTAGAAATTACAAGAAAAAAACTATTTGATGATTCAATGGAGACTACTAAGTATTATTGTAGCGCAGCAATCCAACAAATAGACTCATTTTTTGGTGATGGATATGCAAAGGCACATCCTGAGCTTATTGGCTCTTTAGTCGAAACTATGTCACGAGAATACAGTGCAGGCACAGTAGCTATGGCTCTGCAAGTTGCAGCCAAGGATATTCAGCTAGGATCGCAAATGATAGCTTCTATTCTAGAATCAAAATAATAACTTATAAAACAAAAACATTATGAATAGTAGCAGTATAAATACCATGGTAATAAGTGCTAAAAACGAAATAGGACAGCAAATAAGATTTATTGACAAATCTATTAAAGATTTGGATTATAGGATGACGCGTATAGAAAAGTTGCTTCAACAAATAATTAAAAATCAAGAGCAACAGAAATATTAAAATATATCAATCAGCTTTATATGGCGTATAATTCCCAATAAAAGTTAAGAGAATATTAGCATAAGCCCCTGATAAAGGGACTTTTAATACCCTTGGAACGGGTCATAAACGGGACAAAAAATGAGTAAAAACAATAAATAGCAAGTTGCATAGGTTCTGGAAATCAAGCACATAGTATTATCGGGAAACTAGTTGTTGAATCTAGCCTCCGCAACTAGCAAAGGAAATCCATAAGGGTTTCCTTTTTTTATTAGGCTAAACAAATACTGAGCTTATCGCATAACGAATACTTCATCAGCTTATGCCAAACC
>JASLIW010000124.1 GCA_030152865.1 Bacteroides sp. | reverse complement strand
TTTGACTATATTAAAAGTATAACCTTTCCCAAGAACAAGTCCAAGCACTTGGTGGGCATGGCTCAGATGCTGGTGCAAGATTTTAATAGTGAGGTGCCCGAAAAGCTCAGCGACTTGACCAAACTACCAGGTGTGGGGCGCAAAACAGCCAATGTTATTCTGTCGGTAGTTTTTGACAAACCTGCTATGGCAGTAGATACCCATGTGTTTCGGGTATCCAATCGCATCGGCTTAACCAATAACTCAAAGACCCCCTTAGAAACAGAAAAAGAGCTGGTCAAAAATATTCCCACCGAATATATAGCTACAGCTCATCACTGGCTCATCTTACATGGACGTTATACCTGTACCGCCCGCAAACCCAAATGTGAAAGCTGTGGGTTGCAACTCTACTGCAAATATTTCACCAAAAAGTATAAAGTAAAGAAAGAGGGCTAATTTTAACTGATATTCGCTCCACAATAATTAAGGAAAAAAAGAAATATATACTAACTTTGTGGAGCTCAATAAAAAAGAAACAGATTTATTATAAATTAAATAGAGTATTATGCAATCAATCGAAAAATTCAATTTTGCTGGTAAAAAAGCCTTTGTTAGAGTGGATTTCAACGTGCCATTGGATGAGAACTTCAACATCACTGATGACAACCGTATGCGTGCAGCACTTCCTACTTTGAAGAAAATCTTAGCTGGTGGTGGTAGTATCATTATTGGTTCACACTTAGGCCGCCCTAAAGGCCCAGCTGATAAATTCTCACTCAAACATATCATCAAGCACCTATCTGAACTATTGGGTACAGATGTACAGTTTGCCAAGGATTGTATAGGTCAAGAGGCAGAAGAAAAAGCAGCTGCTCTACAGCCAGGAGAAGTACTTGTACTAGAGAACTTACGCTTCTACGGTGAAGAGCAAGGCAAACCTTATGGCCTAGCCGATGATGCAACAGACGAAGAAAAAGCAGCCGCTAAAAAGGCCATCAAAGAGAGCCAAAAAGAGTTTGCTAAAAAGCTAGCTTCTTATGCAGATTGCTACGTTAATGATGCCTTTGGTACAGCACACCGTGCACACGCTTCTACTGCTCTTATGGCCGATCACTTCGACAAAGACCACAAGATGTTTGGTCTATTGATGGAAAAAGAAGTAACTGCTATCGCTAAGGTGATGGATGATGTGAAACGTCCGTTTACTGCCATCATGGGTGGTTCAAAGGTTTCATCAAAAATCGAAATCATTGAAAACTTACTAACTAAGGTTGACAACCTAATCATTGCAGGAGGTATGACTTATACCTTTACCAAAGCAATGGGAGGCAAGATTGGTAAATCAATCTGCGAAGATGACAAGCTAGACTTAGCGCTTGAGCTTATCGAAAAAGCCAAAGCAAATAATGTAAACTTAGTACTAGCTGAAGATGCTAAGATTGCAGATGATTTCTCTAACGATGCAAACACCAAGTTTGTAGCAGTGGACGAAATTCCTGACGGTTGGGAAGGTCTAGATATAGGTCCTAAAACTGAAGAAAAATTTGCAAAGGTGATCAAAGAATCCAAAACAATTCTTTGGAACGGTCCTACTGGTGTATTTGAGTTTGACAACTTCTCTCACGGTTCACAAGTGGTGGGCGAAGCTATCGTAGAAGCTACTAAAAACGGTGCATTCTCACTCGTTGGTGGTGGTGACTCTGTAGCTTGTGTAAACAAATTCAATCTAGCAGATGGCGTATCTTACGTTTCTACTGGTGGTGGTGCCCTTCTTGAAGCGATCGAAGGAAAAACACTTCCTGGTATTGCTGCTATCGAAAAATAAGAAATTATTTAGCTAAAATAAAAGGCAACTCTATTCGCTTAGAGTTGCCTTTATTGTTTAAAAAATGTATTTTTATCTCTATATATCATTAAACTCAAATACAATTATGAAACGATTATTGACACTAGGCCTCTCACTCTTGCTGACTCTAGGAGCCTCAGCACAAATCAACTTTGGAGAAGCTGTGAATACTTTAAAAGACAGAATTACGGTAAGTGGCTATGCGCAAGGTGGTTTTGAGTACAATCACCGTTACGGTTCTGAAAATGAGTTTACCTTCAACCGTGCTGTGCTAACTGTACAAGGTCAAATTACCGATCGCTGGTATGCCGTACTATCGGCCAATCTTAAGGGCGGAACTGTTTTGGAGTATTACACCGACTACACAGTAGCTCCTTTTCTGAAGGCTAGAATTGGTCAGTTTAAGAATCCTTATACTTTTGAAAATCAAATTTCAACGGCAGACATCGATCTCATACATGGAGGCTCACTAGCTATGCGCTACCTAGCAGCTACAGATGGTACAGACATTATGAATAGTGCTTCATCGGGACGTGACCTTGGTTTTATGGTTCACGGCGACTTCTTGTACGGGCTGTTTAATTATGCTGTGGCCGTTATGAATGGACAGGGAATGAACAAGTCGGATGGAAACAACCAAAAGGACATCATCGCACGTCTAAACTTCAAGCTCGGTGACAACTTTGCTCTGGGTGGCTCTTATCTAAAAGGTAAAGGACACGCTCTTGCCAACAACTACGCACTAGGTATTGCACAAGGTGAAAACTACCGCCGTGACCGCTGGGCTTTTGGTGGCAAGTACAAGTCTAGACTCTTTGACCTCTCTTCTGAAGTATTGGGTGGTAAGGATAAGGACAGTTATAGCAAGGGTTTCTATGCTAGCTCTCGTGTTCATTTTACTCCCAAACTAGATCTGATTCTTTCGTACGACTACTTCAATACCAACGAGTTTGATAAGTATGATGCGAAAGCAGAGGGTGCCCCAAAAGTAAGCCCCAACGAGCTACAGAATCAACTTTTCAATGAAATCCAGTCTAATTATGTAGCAGGTTTGCAATATTGGTTTTACCCCAAGTGTAGGGTGCAAGTGCAATACGTCTTCAACGATTGTCACATAGCCAAGAATGCATCTTCCATATTAGCTCAGGTGCAGGTTGCTTTTTAAAACTAAATACAGCGTTTGAATGGAATACAGCCTAGGTATAGACTATCAACAGATTCTTGAAGAGATTTATCAAGAAACTCAGCAGTATGCTCAGCTGGGCGAACCAGCCTCATATATCCCTGAGCTTAAAAAGGTAAATCCCAATCAATATGGTATCTGCCTCAAGACCTTAGAAGGTGCTACTTATTGTGTTGGAGATAGCCAGGTACCTTTTGCGATTCAGAGTATTGTCAAGGTATTCTCGGTCGCAATGGCTTTTAGTATGAAAGGAGAGCAGCTCTGGCAACGAGTGGGTGTAGAGCCCTCAGGGAGTGCATTCAATTCGGTTATCCAGCTGGAGCTCGAAAAGGGCAAACCTCGAAATCCCCTCATCAATGCGGGGGCACTCGTGATCTCTGATATTCTACTTTCAGAACTGGAATATCCCGAAGAGCAGTTTTTGGAGTTTGTACAAGAGCTCTGCCAGACTACGGCCATCAAGTATAATGAAAGCATGGCGGTATCGGAGCGTGAAAATGGCTATCTCAATGCGGCTATAGCTAATATGCTCAAGTATTACGACAACATTGACAATGACATAGAACGGGTGCTTCGGTTTTACTTCCGACAATGCTCCATGACAATGAGCTGTGAGCAACTGGCCACTGCTTTCTTACCTTTTGCCAATCACACCCACCCTTTTGACTATGCTGGGGTAAAACTTACCTCCTCGCAAGTGAAGCGTATCAATGCCCTCATGCAGACCTGTGGGTTTTATGATGAAGCGGGCGAGTTTAGCTTTAAGGTGGGGCTGCCTGGGAAAAGTGGTGTGGGTGGCGGTATAGCGGCTATCTGTCCCAGAAGATATACCGTGGCCGTGTGGAGTCCACGACTCAATAGTAAGGGTAACTCTGTCATTGGTATGAAGGCGCTAGAAGAGCTTACTACCAAAACAGAGGTAAGTATATTTTAAGCTTGAACAGCCTGACGGAAAGTCAGCTGGGCTTTGTACTAAGGCCTAAATAAAGAACCTTAGGCAGCTATCTATGGAAATAGCAAGGCCTAGGGTTCTTTGGCATTTTATTTGTAGGAACTAAGGTAGTGACATAGGCCAAAGCCTATCCCTAACCACTAGAACAGGAAAGATCATGGATGAAAAAACATTGAAAGAAAGACATCAATATATATTAGCTCTACTCCAACAAGAGCGACTGAAAGACGCTATTAAGGAGTTGGAGACGACTTTTTGGGATCATCCCAGAGATGAGCTCAACAGCATTAAAACGCCTTATCAGTATATGCTGCAATACCTCTTAGAGGGTATGCAAGATCCTGAGCGTTATCAGCTGTACAGAAAGCTGATTCAAGATACCTTGGCCTATACTGATCGCTGCTTCCATGCAGAGCTCGATAAGGTTTCTAACAACATCTATCACAGCAAGCGAAGAGAAGAGCTCCCCCGTTTGCGCAACATCAGCTATGGCTCACTTTTAACACAGCTTGAGGCTTTTAGTGACGAACTAGCAATAAGTAAGCTGGTTGAGGATAAAAGCAAGCTAAAAATGAGCTTTGCGCGCCATGAAAAAGCCCTATCAGATCTTTTTCTCAAAACCTGGCTTGCAGATAGCTGGAGCGCAGGAGAGCGTGATGAAGCCCTGCGCTTTTTGGAGTCGAAACTTCTCATAGAATCTGATCTCTGTCTGCTTGTGAGTGCCGTAAGCCTGTCTTTACTTGAGCTCTTTGATCCTGCTAAGTTTACTTGGCTCATAGAAGCTTACAAGAAGGGAGGACTCTATGCGAGTGCCAGAGCCTTGGTGGGTTTGGTTATGATTATTCACATGCAAAATCAGCGTCTCTCTTTTTATTCGAACCTCAATGCTCAGATTTCCTTCTTAGTAGAAGATCAAAAAACGGCCAACTACATACATACCATCTACCTTCAGTTCTTACAAAGTCAAGAAACGGAAAAGATAGATAAGCGCATGCGAGAGGAGATTATTCCAGAAATGATCAAGAATGCCTCTTCGATGAAAGATATGAAGTTTGGTTTTGAAGAAGGTGAGGGAGAGGATAACGACCACAACCCCGACTGGCAAGACGCCTTAGAGAATTCTCCACTCGGAGATAAGATAAGGGAGATTAATGAGCTACAACTACAAGGGGCTGATGTGTACATGAGTTCTTTTGCTACACTGAAGGGTTATCCCTTTTTCTACTCTATTCAAAACTGGTTCTACCCCTTCGAAAAGCGACACTCAGCTGTATATTATGAGTTTGGGCATGATACCAACAAGGGCTCAATCGTCGATTTGATTTTAAATTCGGGGCTCTTTTGTGATAGCGATAAGTATTCGCTTTGCTTTACCTTTCTGCACATCCCTAAGTCGCAGCGAGACATGATGTTGTCTCAACTTACCGAGCAACAGATGGGTGGACTAGACGAGGAGCAGAAGGCTATGAAGCTACAAGAGCTATCGGCCAAGCCCGATATTATATCCAATCAATATATCCATGATTTGTATCGATTCTTCCGTCTGTATCGATTCAAGCAAGATTTTAAGGACATCTTCCGCACTACCCTAAAGTTGCATAACCTGCCCCAGTTTAAGTACATGGCACAGAACACGCACTACCTCTCTCAACTGGCTGATTTCTTTTTGAAGAATGAGCACTATGAGCGGGCTATTGAGGTGTACAAACAGATGATGTTAAGTAAAGAGCTTAGTTTTGAGCTCTTTCAGAAAAAAGGGTATTGCCACCAAAAACTGGGCCAGTACGAAGAGGCTATTCAATCGTACATCAAGGCGGACACCATTAAGTCTGATAACCTCTGGACCAATCGACATCTGGCCACCTGCTACCGCATAAGCAAGCAGTATGATAAGGCACTTTACTATTACGAAGCGGTGGAGAAGGTTCAACCCAATCGACTATCCAACCTCTTCTATTTGGGCATGTGCCACACGGCATTAGGTGCATACGATACCGCACTCCAGTATTTTTTTAAGATGGATTACATCAAGGGAGACAACAAGCGTACCTGGAGGGCTATTGCTTGGTGCTCATTTATCTGTGGCAAACACGAACAGGCCAAGAAATACTACCAAAAGATATTGGCAAGCAAGCCTGTAGCCATAGACTATCTCAATGCGGGACATGTGGAGTGGGCTCTGGGTGAGCTCCAAGAGGCTGTAAATTACTACAAGCTAGCTATCCAAGCCTTGGCCAGCAAAGATGAGTTTATCGAGCTTTTCCAAAAAGATGAGGCTTACCTAATCAAACAAGGAATACCCGAGCAGGATATTCCTTTAGTTATTGATTTGTTAGATTAATCGTTTTCCAACTTATATTTTTTGGAGCTCCCTGTACAGTTTCTGTATGGGGAGTCCCATTACATTATAGTAGCTTCCCTGTATCTCTTCTACTCCGATGTATCCGATCCATTCTTGTACCCCATAGGCACCAGCCTTATCATAGGGCTGAAAGTTGTCCACATAGTAGCTTATTTCTTCTTCGGATAAGGGTGCAAAGCGTACTTGGGTCAGGGCATCGAATACTTTTCTGCCAGCTTGAGTCAAGAGGCAGACACCCGTTACAACCTGATGTACTTGTCCAGAAAGGGCCCGAAGCATAGCTATCGCCTCTCCACGGTCTTGAGGCTTTCCGAGTACACGCTTACCGAGTACTACCACCGTATCGGCTGTAATAATGAGTTCTTTTTCTTGAACGATAGACGCATACGCATCGGCTTTGCGTTGGGCGATAAACCCTGCCACCTTTACTGCAGCTAAGTCAGCGGGATACGATTCGTCAATATCAGAGAGGGTTTTTACTTCAAAGCTTAGACCTAGTCCTTGCATTAATTCTTGCCTGCGAGGCGAGTTGGATGCTAGGATAACTCGGTAGTCTTTTAAATTTTCCAATACCATACTGTTCGATTTTACCAGCCAAAGGCCTCATCGGCCATCCAAGTACCCTGTGCTTTAAGGACTTGCTCTATCACATCTCGAGCACAGCCATAACCCCCATTCTTATGAGAGATGTAGAGCGATAATTCTTTCACCTCAGGTACAGCATCTTTGGGGCAGCAAGGCAAACCACACAGACGCATCACGCCTAAGTCGGGGATGTCATCTCCCATAAAGAGTACTTCCTCATCTTTGAGGCCATATTTCTCCTTGAAGTGGGTATAGTCTTTGACCTTATCTCGAGAGCCGAGGTAAACGTCTTTCGAGCCTAAGCCTTCGTAGCGCATACGAACCGCTTCGGTCTTACCTCCCGAGATGATGGCTACTAATACTCCTTGCTTTACTGCCAACTGCATTGCATAGCCGTCTTTGGTATTGACCGTTCGCATGGGTTCTCCCGACGGATGCAGGGGGATCATTTCGTTACTCAACACGCCATCTACATCAAATACAACGGCTTTAATTTTCTTTAAGTCGTAATTTATTGTACTCACTATTTATTATCTGTTTTATGATTAAGTATACTTGCACTTACAAGTTTATATATCTCTTGAAGCTGTGGCATATCGGCCAACATGGCGATGTGCTCAGCCATAACATCTTGGTCATTGCGGCTAGCTGGTCCTGTCTGAGCAGCAGCTGGAGACACCGTATGTACTTTGCTTGTTGTCTCATCGATTAGGGAGAGCATGGACTCAAAAGGAAGCCCATACTTGGCCAGGAATTCGGCTGAGAGCGTGTACATGTGATTGGCAAAATTGGAGGCAAAGACTGCTGCTAAGTGTAGCTTTTTGCGTTGCTCGGAGTCAGCCTCAAATACTCGACTCGTCAGCTTAGAAGCGATCGAGCGCAAGAGTGCTAAATCCCTTGTTTGAGCGGCCTCTAAAAAAATGGGTATGCTGCTAAAGGATACTAAGCGTGCTTTACTAAAAGTCTGCATGGGGTATAACACCCCTACTCGATTGCCATAGGCAGCTAGTACATCCATAGCCACACTGCCTGCCGTATGCACAACAAGTGCATCTTCTTTGCCTGCCATGATCTGTGGGGCAAGCTCAAGCAAGGCATCATCACGTAAGGAAACAAGGTAAAGCTCTCGCCCTAAGAGGAGTTCATCTAGGGAGCAGGTATAGGAAGCACCTAGACCTTGGGCTAGTTCTTGAGCCGATTGTTGGGTTCGACTATACACCTGCTCAATCTGAAAGCCCTGTTGTTGTAAGGCATAAGCTAAGTTGGTGGCCAAGTTGCCAGCACCGATACAAACGATACGAAGGTTCTTCTCCACGCTTATTTTCCTCCAAATTGATTGATATGTATTTTCTCCCACTGAAGCTTCTCTTCATCAAAAGGCTTTTTGTCTTCTGCTTTGTGTCCGAAGGCGACAATAGAAAGCACTTGCAATTGCAAGGGTATGTTGAGGATGTCACGCACGATCTCATCGGAAGCTGTGCCGTCTGCCGCAAATCGCTCACGAACTTGTACCCAACAGCTGCCTAAACCTAAGTGCTCTGCCTGCAACTGCATCAGTATAGAGGCTATAGAAGTATCTTCTATCCACACATCAGATTGCAAAGGATCACCCAGCACAACTACTGCCAGAGCTGCTCCTTCGATAAGCTTAGACCCATGTTCTTTGCACTTAGCGAGGGCCTGTAGTGTAGCAGGCTCGTCAACCACAACAAACTCCCAAGGGGTGGTCCGCTTAGAGGAGGGTGACATCAAGGCCGCTTTCATCAGTTCTACGACATCATCTGAATTGATTTTTTCCTTGCTAAATTTTCGTGTGCTTCGACGACGCTTTAAAAGTTCTGTAAAAGTATTCATATTGCCATGTATTTTAGTTTCAGCCCCTACAAAGATAATAAATTAAACATTTTTAGTCCTCGATGAGCCAACTACTTTTGGGAGGCAGAGAGAGATTCACTTATTGAGCAGCCTTTCAAATCCTTAGCCCAGCAACTAGGCTCAGCAGATGAGTCGGCAGCTAGGTGTACTCAAGCCGAGGCTGATACAAATATATAGATAGAAGGGCTGTGTATTCTAAATAATAATGTAAATTTGTACGTATAATGGCGGTAAAGCTAAGCACATATTATCGTTCGAAAGACATTCCTGACTTGCCAGGTAACAATACGTTCCATTCGAAAGAGCTTTTTGTAGTTTACGAGAACACAAAGGGTTACACTCCTTTTATGATTGTGGCAACTGAGGGTGAGCAAGTGCTTGGAAAGCTACTCGCTACCCTACGCAAAAAGGTAAACTTATTGGGCTTACCTTCTTTGGTACATAAGTGTTGTGTATATGGTGCTGGGGAGTATTTCTGTACGAAGGAGCAGACCCAAGAGCTTTTGGGGGAGATGATTCAACACCTCACACAAGAGGTATCACGCAAGTGTTTTATTGTCGAGTTTAGAAATTTAGGCAATCCCCTACTTGGCTACAAGCACTTTAAAGAGAATGGCTATTTTGCTATTAACTGGCTACGTGTGCGTAATAAGCTGCAAAAGGGAGAGTCGCTGGAGGAGACCTTTAGTGCCTCGCGCGTCAGACAGATCCGCAAAGCGCTCCAACATGGAGCCGAAGTTTCTGAGGCTGCTACACTCGAGGAGGTGCGGCAGTTTGCTATTCTACTCCGTAAAATCTACACCACACATATCCGCAAACACTACCCTAGTGTTGAGTTCTTTCAACATCTTAAGAATATCCCTTACGCACAGGGAAGAAAAAACAGTGCCATTTATGTAGTTAAGTATAAGAACAAGATTATTGGAGGCGCAGCCTGTGTGTTTTCGGGTAAGGACGTTTATCTATGGTTTTCGGGAGGCATGCATCACACCTTTGCCTCAGTTTATCCTGGTGTACTAGCAGTATGGGGTGCGCTTAAAGATGCGCGTGAACGTGGTTTTGATCACTTAGAGTTTATGGATGTAGGGTTGCCTTTCAAGCGGCATAGCTACCGTGAGTTTGTCCTTCGTTTTGGAGGAACGCAGAGTAGTACCAGACGCTGGTTTAGAATCAGCTGGAAATGGTTAAATAAACTATTCGGCAAAATGTATGAGTAAAAATAAAATTAATAGTAAATTGAAGATGTTTATAGCCCTTTATTATTAGAGAGATAGCTTGAATAAGCAGGTGTAATTCTTTGCGATTTAATGTAGAAATATTTCTATATATAAATAGAATTAACTTTCTTTGTTAGGAAAAGTATCTCACTAGTTACTGAGCTAAATCATTCTTAAAACATAATAGTTATGAAAATTTCACACATTGAGCATTTAGGTATTGCTGTAAAAAGTATTGAAGAATCTCTTCCTTACTACGAAGAAGTCTTAGGTCTAAAATGCTATAACATTGAGACTGTAGAAGATCAGAAAGTAAAAACAGCTTTCTTGAAAGTGGGCGATACTAAAATCGAGTTATTGGAGCCTACATCTCCTGACAGCCCTATTGCTAAGTTTATTGAAAAACGAGGTATGGGTATTCACCACATTGCATATGCCGTAGAAGATGGTGTACAAAATGCGCTGGATGAAGTCGCTGCCAAAGGTGTGCGTTTGATTGATAAAACTCCTCGAAAAGGTGCTGAAGGATTGAATATTGCTTTCCTTCATCCCAAATCTACAGAGTATGTATTAACAGAACTTTGTGAGAAGTAAACTAATTAAGATATATTAATTTTTAAATATAGAGATATGAGTAACCAGCTTGCAAAAATAAAAGAGCTTGTAGAACTACGCACTCAAGCTCGTCTGGGCGGTGGTGAGAAAGCGATAGAGAAACAACACAACAGAGGTAAGTACACGGCGCGCGAACGCATTGACATGCTTCTTGATGCAGGTAGTTTTGAAGAGATGGACATGTTTGTTAAACACAGATGTACCAACTTCGGACAAGATAAGAAACACTACCTTGGCGATGGTGTCGTAACCGGTTATGGTACAATCGATGGCAGACTTGTTTATGTGTTTGCACAAGATTTTACGGTTTGGGGAGGTTCTTTATCTGAAACCATGGCTTTAAAGATTTGTAAAGTAATGGACTTGGCTATGAAAATGGGAGCTCCTGTGATTGGTATCAATGACTCAGGTGGCGCTCGTATTCAGGAAGGAATTAATGCACTTGCCGGCTATGCAGAGATATTCCAACGCAACATTATGGCTTCAGGTGTTATTCCTCAAATTTCTGGAATCTTTGGTCCTTGTGCAGGTGGTGCTGTATACTCTCCTGCCCTTACTGACTTTACCTTGATGACTGAAGGAACTTCCTATATGTTCTTGACTGGTCCGAAAGTAGTAAAAACAGTGACAGGTGAGGACGTAACACAAGAAGAGCTAGGTGGTGCAAGTGTACACTCTACCAAATCTGGAGTAACCCACTTTACAGCAGCTACTGAAGAGGATGGTATCGAAACCCTCAAACAGCTGTTGAGCTTCATTCCTCAAAACAACCTAGAGGAAGCTCCTTTCAAGGAGTGTACTGATCCTATTGATCGGATGGATGATCTACTCAATGAGGTGATTCCTGACAATCCCAACAAGCCTTATGATATGTATGAGGTGATTGGATCACTCATTGATAACGGTGAGTTCTTGGAAGTACAAAAGCACTTTGCTCAAAACATCATTATAGGCTTTGCACGATTCAATGGTCGTTCTGTAGGTGTAGTGGCCAACCAGCCTAAATACCTAGCAGGTGTATTGGATAGCAATGCGTCACGTAAGGCTGCACGCTTTGTGCGTTTCTGTGATGCCTTTAATATCCCCTTGGTGACCTTAGTAGATGTTCCTGGATTCTTACCAGGTACAGGTCAGGAGTATAACGCGGTTATTCACCACGGTGCGAAGCTACTATACGCCTACGGAGAAGCTACAGTACCTAAGGTAACCGTAACTCTTCGTAAGTCTTATGGTGGTTCTCACATAGTGATGAGCTGTAAACAGCTTCGTGGAGATATCAACTACGCTTGGCCTACTGCTGAGATCGCTGTGATGGGTGGTGCTGGTGCTGTCAATGTAATTCATGCTAAAGAAGCTAGGACGCAAGAAGATCCAGCAGCATTCTTGGCTGAGAAAGAGGCAGAATACACCAAGCTATTTGCTAATCCTTACAACGCAGCTCAATATGGTTATATTGACGATGTGATTGAACCTCGTAACACACGTTTCCGTATCATCAAGGCATTAGAACAGCTCAAAACTAAGCGACAAACTAATCCTGCAAGAAAACATGGAAACATTCCATTATAATTTATTTTAATCATTGAACTACTATATGAATAAAAGAAATATAGGCTTACTCCTATTATTCACCTTTTGTTTCGTCTTTGCAGGACAAGCACAAAGTACATCGAGCCTCAAGATTAATGAGGTTATGGTGAGTAATCACTCTGGTTATATTAATAATTATGGTGAGCATGGTGCTTGGATCGAAATATGGAACAGCTCTTATGCCTCGGTGAATATAGAAGGATGTTACCTAAGCAATGATAAAAACAATCCAACAAAGTACAGCATACCTAAAGGAGATGTAGCGACAGTCATCGGACCTCGTCAATACCTCATCTTCTGGGCTGATAACAAGCCAGGTAGGGGTACTTTTCACCTCAATTTTGAGCTAGATCCTCAAAAAGAGAACTACATTGCACTCTACGACACGAATGGAAAGACTCTACTCAGTGAAGTAAAAGTCCCTGCCAACATTAAGCCCGATCACTCGTATGCAAGAGTAATCGATGGAGCTGATACATGGGAGATTCGTGGCGAAGAGACCTACAAGCACGTTACGCCTAACTCAACAAATAAGCTGAGTCAAACAAATGAGAAGATAGAAAACTTCAAACAGCATGACTCCTTAGGCCTAGGCATGGCTATCATCGCTATGACTGTTGTCTTTATAGGCTTGATTGTTCTCTACTTTTCGTTTACGCTAACTGGTAAAATTGCGGTGAAAATGGGTAAAAGAAACGATATGAAGAATAACGAAAAAGGAGTAGCAGCTACTCCAAATCAAACAGTAAGTACAACGAGTCCAAGCTCAGGCACTAATGAGGATATCGTTGCTATCACCATGGCTCTACATGAGCACCTAGGTGGTGTACATGATAAAGAAGATATGGTACTTACATTCAAAGAAGTGGGCCCTAGTCAATCTCCTTGGAGTTTAAAGATATTTGGTCTACGAAAAAGATAATTGATTGTATCACAAAATAAGAACAAATAGCAATGAAAGAGTATAAATACAAAATCAATGGCAAAGAATATCAAGTAGCCATTAATGAGATTGAAGACAATATAGCCCGAGTTGAAGTAAATGGTAAATCGTACGAGGTGGAGATGGAAAAAGAAGCTGCTCCAGTGGTAAAACCTGTAGCCAAACCCAAACCAGCTCCTGCTCCTGCAGCAGCTCCAAGCGCAGCTGCACCTGCTGCTAGCAGTGGCAAGGGTACAGGCGTACAATCTCCTCTACCTGGTGTTATTATCGACATCAAGGTGGCTGTAGGTGACAGCGTAAAGCGTGGTGATACGATTCTGATCCTTGAAGCGATGAAGATGGAGAATAACATTAATGCAACCAAAGACGGCAAGGTGGCCGCTATTCATGTAAAACCGGGTGACTCCGTACTTGAAGGAACAGACCTAATAATTATTGAATAATATGGGTGAATTCTTAACATTCTTAGGAGACAACTTAATCGACTTCTGGAGCTACACAGGGCTAGCTAACGCAACGCCAGGCCATATTATCATGCTTGGATTTGGGCTATTCTTTATCTATCTAGCGATAGCCAAAGAGTACGAACCCATGTTGCTTATCCCCATTGGCTTTGGTATCCTGATTGGTAATATTCCTTTCAATCTAGAAGCAGGTCTGCAGGTAGGTATCTACGAGGAGGGATCTGTGCTCAATATTTTATACAACGGGGTGACCTCTGGTTGGTATCCACCTCTGATATTCTTGGGCATAGGAGCTATGACAGACTTCTCGGCACTGATTTCAAACCCTAAGTTATTACTTATTGGAGCTGCTGCTCAATTTGGAATTTTTGGTGCCTATATCTTAGCTCTACTTGTAGGTTTTGAGCCCAACCAAGCTGGAGCAATTGGTATCATTGGAGGGGCAGATGGTCCAACCGCCATCTTCTTATCATCCAAGCTCGCTCCACCGCTCATGGGAGCAATTGCAGTATCCGCCTATTCTTATATGGCACTCGTACCTGTAATTCAGCCCCCCATCATGCGCGCTTTGACCACAGCTAAGGAACGCGTTATTCGAATGAAACCACCAAGAAAGGTATCACACACAGAAAAAGTAATCTTCCCTATTGTTGGTTTATTACTTACCACACTCTTGGTGCCTTCGGGCTTACCTCTTTTGGGTATGCTGTTCTTTGGCAACCTGCTCAAGGAGAGTGGTGTTACTAAGCGTCTAGCCAATACGGCTAGTGGTCCGCTAATTGATACCATAACTATTCTTTTAGGTCTGACTGTTGGAGCCTCAACACAAGCTTCAGAGTTCTTAACTCTAGACTCTGTTCTAATTTTTGGATTGGGTGCAATCTCTTTTATTATTGCCACCACTTCTGGAGTACTGTTTGTGAAGATTTTCAACCTATTCTTAAAAGGAGACAACAAGATCAATCCACTGATTGGTAACGCAGGGGTTTCGGCCGTACCCGACTCTGCACGTATCTCACAGGTGGTGGGGCTAGAATATGACCCAACCAACTACCTTTTGATGCATGCCATGGGCCCCAATGTGGCCGGTGTAATTGGTTCTGCCGTAGCAGCAGGTATCCTTCTTGGATTCTTGAGCTAAATTGTCGATTAATAGATACGATATAAAAGAGCTGTACCTCTGAGTACAGCTCTTTTTTTATCTCATCAAAATATTAAGAGACAAATTCGTTAATTTCTTTAACTTTTTCAGACTATAGCTTGCAGGATGTAGTAAATTATCATAGCTTGTAACTTATTATCAATTACACCTACATCCTGTGATTCAACTCAATAACATTCATAAGACCTACCCAGGCCTAGTACCACTACACGTACTTAAAGGCATAAACTTACACATTGAAAGAGGTGATTTCGTCTCTATCATGGGAGCTTCGGGTTCGGGCAAATCTACCCTACTCAATATTCTTGGCATCCTAGACAACTACGATCAGGGCGAATATTATTTAGGAGGTACCCTGATAAAAAACCTGAGTGAGCAGCAAGCTGCCGACTACCGCAACCGCATGATTGGATTTATCTTCCAGTCTTTCAATTTGATCGCTTTCAAGAATGCAGTAGAAAATGTAGCACTACCACTCTTCTACCAAGGTGTACGTAGAAAAAAACGCAATGCTTTAGCCCTGGAGTACCTAGACAGGCTAGGTTTGAAAGACTGGGCCCACCACATGCCCAACGAAATGAGTGGTGGACAGAAACAACGTGTAGCCATAGCACGTGCATTAATCACTCAACCCCAGATACTCTTGGCCGATGAACCCACTGGTGCACTAGACAGTAAGACATCTATAGAGGTGATGCAAATTCTCAATGAGCTGCACGAGCAGGGACAAACCATAGTCGTGGTTACCCATGAAAGTGGTGTAGCTCAGCAAACAGAGCGCATTATTCACATCAAAGATGGCATGATTGGAGCCATAGAAGATACCCACCTAAGTAAACAAACTCCCTTTAGTATGGATGGCTACCTCAAATAACAGCTACTCTTATGTTTGACTTGCTACAAGAAATATATAGTTCCATCAAAAACAACAAGCTACGCACCTTCCTTACTGGATTTGCTGTAGCTTGGGGCATCTTTATTTTGATTGTGCT
>JASLIW010000050.1 GCA_030152865.1 Bacteroides sp. | reverse complement strand
TTGCGAACAGGTATACAGACTGGGATTGATTTGGTCTAAAGCATCATAGTACTCATTAACCATCAGCCGCAATTTTTTATTCATAATGACAGCATCTGGATGATTAAGTACACGCTCGTTTTTGAGTTGCTTTTCATCGCTGATCAAGAAGCGAGTTGTTATATATAACGTTTGATTATTATGATTAATTCTTATCCTAATTCGATGAGTTCCATCAATTCGTTTTTTCGCAGGAATAATTGTAATCGTTAGTTCGGCCATAATGTTTGGAATTAAAAGGGAAGGGAAAAGGAAGGGCTGGATACCCATTTACGGGCTTTCTAGTCCTTTTTTTTATAATTCAAACATTTAGTGTTGCTGGAAAAAGGTTTTATAAGTAGTTGAAATATAGCCTTTTATAAGAGTGGAGCATACCGGGATCGAACCGGTCACCTCAACACTGCCAGTGTTGCGCTCTAGCCAGATGAGCTAATGCCCCTTTATTTGATGGCTGCAAGATAATACTTTATTCTGATTTAATTCCTATTTTTGTATAAAAATAATTTATACGAACAAGTATGCTAATCTATAATACAACATTTCACCTACACCAAGATGTAGAAGAGAATTTTTTAATTTGGTTGAAAGAGGTACATATCCCCGAAGTAGAAAAAGAGGATGTCCTCCGCAATCCTAGAATTTGTAAAATACTTAGCCACGCTGAGCCAGGTGAATCAACTTATGCTCTTCAGTGGGAAGTGGACTCCCCTGCTGAACTACATCGCTGGCAAATGAGCCAAGGTTCATTCGCTAAGGATCAAGTCCAGAAAATATTCAATGAAAAAGTATTGGGCTTTGAGACTTTAATGCGCATAGTAGAATGATAAAACCTGTTAAAGAGAAAATAATTCTTGGCATCGACCCAGGTACAACAATCATGGGATATGGTGTTCTAAAAATTCAAGGTACAACCCCTCAGATGGTAGCTATGGGTATTATTGACTTACGCAAGTTGAAAAATCATTATATGAAGCTACGCCACATCCATGAGCGAGTGTATAGCCTTATCGACAGCTTTCTACCCGACGAAGTAGCTATTGAAGCTCCTTTTTATGGGAAAAACGTGCAGTCTATGCTCAAACTAGGAAGGGCACAAGGCGTTGCCATGGCGGTAGCACTAAGCCGTGATATACCCATTACTGAGTACGCACCTTTGAAAATAAAAATGGCCATTACAGGTAGTGGACGTGCATCCAAAGAACAAGTGGCAGATATGCTTAGACGTATCTTGAAGTTTGATAAATCAGAATTACCTGAATTCTTAGATGCCACAGATGGATTGGCTGCCGCTTATTGTCATTACCTTCAGAGTGGAAGACCTGCCAAAACAAAAGGCTACAACAGTTGGAAAGATTTTATCTCCAAAAACCCAAATCGAGTTTCCCGATGACACACAGATATACCTATACGAATAAACCTATTGTATCCTTACTACTATTACTGTTTATCGTAATAGGCATTTGCTCATGTTCTTCGAATCATGCTTCTGACAAATACTTGAGATACCCAGTACCCCATGAGCCTATTCAAGAATTCTGTTATACGCCACAGCAATCAGAATTTGCTGTATGGGCACCTACTGCTGATGAAGTGCGCCTAATGCTTTATACTGATGGAGAGAATGGACACCCCCAACGCATGATACAAATGGATGCAGATGAGGACACTGGTGTTTGGAGAACCACGATTTCGGAAGACCTATTGGGATATTTCTACACCTTTAATGTAAAAATAGACGATGTATGGCAAGGGGATACACCAGGTATCTTTGCTCAAGCAGTAGGCGCTAATGGCAAACGTGCAGCTATCATCGATTGGGACAAAACAAACCCAACAAACTGGACTACCGACAAGCCAGTAACTACTACATCAAATCCCACAGATATGGTAATCTATGAGTTGCATATACGCAGCTATACCGTAGCAACTAATAGTGGTATAAATCCTTCCTGGCGCGGACTTTTTTTAGGTCTAACACAAGATAGCACCTTTTGTGAAACTCCTGCTACATCCACAGGCTTAGCCCATCTCAAAGACTTGGGAATTACACATGTCAAACTCATGCCAGTGTTTGATTTTAATGGCAAGGATGAAAAAGAATATACAGAAGACAGCTTTACTTGGGGCTATGATCCATTGAACTGTAATGTACCTGAAGGCTCTTACTCTACCAACCCAAGCAAGCCTTACACACGTATCAAAGAATTCAAAGAGCTAATACAGGCACTACACCAAGCAGGAATTGGAGTAATCATGGATGTTTCCTATGTCTACTCCAATCCAGCCACAAGCAGCTTTCAAAAAACAACACCGGGCTATTACTTCTTACAAGAAACTGGAGATAATTTAAAGTTAGCTCCCAATGGAAAGGCGCAAGCAGCCACTCACCGACCATTTGTAGTTCAATTTATAAAAGAATCATTGGCCTACTGGATGAAAGAGTATCACATAGATGGTTTTAGTTTTGACTACATACAGCTCTACGAACCAGAAGCTCTAGCTAAAATAAAAAATCACTTAACAGCCATCAACCCCTCTGTCCTATTAATGGGTGATACTAACAATCAGGAAGAACCTATGGATCCAGAAGCAAGAGAACAGATCCCTATCCTAATGAATCCTTATTCTTACGCTCTACGCGCAAACCCCAATGACAGTACAGCACAGTCCTATTTATTAGGAAATCTCTCTCTTACAGAAACATTCAAGGCAGGTCTATTGGCGTGGGTTCCTCATGACAGTATCTTAGTAGACTCCATACCCAAGACGTGGAAAAAATGGAATACCTCCCCTACCCAGACCATCAACTATATCAGCTCTCACTTAGGTAATACATTTAGTGATTATCTAGATACACATACCTGCTCGTTACGCTATAATAATGAAAAAACTAGATTAAGTAAGCTAGCCTACACTGCTTTACTAACCGCTCAGGGCATACCGATGCTCTATGCAGGAGAAGAGTTTTTCAGAAGTAAATGTGGACATTACCATTCAGAAAAATACGGAGACAAAATAAACCAACTAGCTTGGGATTTAAAAACCAAACACCTAGATCATTTAAATTATATAAAAGGACTAATCGCACTCCGTAAAAGCCATCCAGCTTTTCGTATCTCTAATTCCAATCTTATTCAAAAGCATGTGGAGTTTCTAAATACTGAACAACCACAACTACTGGCTTACCGCCTAAAAGATTATGCAAATGGAGACGAGTGGGAAGACATTTTAGTGATTTTCAACACAAGTAAGAAAGCTCAACGAGTATCTATACCAGAAGGACAATACATCATAGTCTGTCGAGACGGATATATCAATGAACAAGGCTTAGGTTATGCTTATAGGCAGGCCTATGTTACGGGCCAGTCGGCAATGATACTCTATCGAACAGATAAAACAGTATACATACCACAAATAAGCCCTGAAGTGGAAAGTGAAGAAGACGTAATAAAAGAAGTAGAACAAGAGAAAACACTTGATTTAAGACCTATCAAACTACCTTCTTCTTTAGAAATAGAGGTACCCAACAAAATTAAGATAGAGTAAGGCA
>JASLIW010000006.1 GCA_030152865.1 Bacteroides sp. | reverse complement strand
CCTACATCAGTAAGAGTTTCGTTGGGATTCCCAACAGGAGTTTCTATGTCCCGAGCTGGAGATTCTAATACTACTGCATCAGAATCAAAAGTGAATGATGCAAAAGTTATAATTGTAAATGCATCAGGTAAGGTTGAAAATGTTGTGGATCTTACTTTGAATAAAATGTCTGCTACTGTTGAAACCACAACCGGAAATAAGTTTTTCTATGCAGTGGTGAACGTACCTAAGGATGATGCTGGTACTGATAAATTTCCTGTTAAAAAAGGAGATGATTTCAATAGTGTGTTGTCAGATAAATCTTTTACTAATGACTATCAGTTAACAAGCTTAACTACTGAGGGTAAATTTGTTATGACAAACTCAGACCAAGCCGAAGCAGTTATTATTACAGAACAAGATGGTGAAGTACTTCAAAAGGTTGAGGTAAATGTAGGTCGTGCGGTAGCTAAAATTGACTTTGCCAATACTACTCCTGCAGAAACGCCAAAAAGCTTAGGTACTATTACAAACATCAAGTATCAAGTATTGAATAACAATATCAAAACTTACTTGTTCCCTCGCAGAGATGCAGCAAAGCATCTTATAACTGAGGGTTATGATAGAGATCGTACTTTAAATGATTATGTTGCATTAGATAATGGAGAAACACCCAAAAAAGCATATCCATTTACTGCTGCTGGCTCATCTAAGTATGTGCCTGAAAATAGTACCTTAAATACAAAAGTTGGTAACGTTACCCATGTGATGATTCGAGGTAACTTCGAGCCCAATGAAAAATATGTTTTTGATGCTGACGGTAATAAAGTTGTTTATTCAGTAGGCTCTGACTTTTATGTGCTGAAAAATAAAGACAGTGGAGATGTGCTCCCATTTATATTCACTAATGATCCCAATGATGGTGCTAATAATGTTCTCAATGATGGTGCTAAAACTTTAGTTGTGAAATATTACAATGCTACTTACAAAAAAGAAGTTAGCTATGAGGATTTAGTCTCTGAATCAAAAGAGGGTTATCAATTATTTAAATATGCAGGTGGCAGAACCTATTATACAACTCCACTATTAAATGAAAAAGATTATGATAAAACTACTAATGCCATTGGTGTTTATACTGTGAAGAGAAATAGTAAATACGATTTAGCAGTAAATACAATAAGTAAGCTAGGATCTAATAATTCAAATTGGAAAGTAGGAGAGGAGACAATAACTACTGACCCTGATGATACAATTGGTTCAAACCCTGACGAGCCTCAAGATAAACCTGAAGAACCTACAAAACCACTTGATAAACCACTATCAATAGATGTTTCTGTTGAAATCAGTGACTGGGATGTTATCACACAGGGATTAGATCTTTAATTAAGATCCTAATCAATACTCTATTGTAGTAGTGTCTGCTTCTAGGAGCTACTAGAGGCAGACACTTATTTTTAAGATTTATGAAATCATATGTATATTCAAAATAATTACGCATGAAGGCCAGAAAATTATTTATAACCACACTATTTCTTGTTGTTTTTACTTTTGCAGCTTGTGTGAAGGATAAGTTGAATACTTGTCAGGATGATGTCCGTATTCGATTTGAATATACGTTGAATGCAGAAAATGAAGATTTATTTGAAAATAAAATTAATACCATAGACCTCTTAGTTTATAACGCCAAACATCAGTTAGTAACTATTTGCAGAGAGTTACAAGCTAATCTTGAGTCTGGTAACACCCTTTTTATACCCGGCCTTAAAAATAACTTCTCGTATACTTTTGTTGCATGGGCAAATACGACAAAGGATAGCTTTATCAAAGACTATGCTCCTGTACTTGAAGACTTAAGAGTGACTTATAAAAGTTTACTTGAACAAAATTATAATGCAGATCCAACCATTGATTCCTTCTTTCATGGGAGTGCAATCATGAGCATAGATGATTTAAAGAGAGGTAAGCCTTTACTTCTCTCTTTGACCAATAATACCCATAAGGTGCATGTATCTATTATAGAGACACAGACATCAAGACCCATCAACCTGGCAGAATACCAAGTTGAACTATGCGGGTCTAATGGTATATATAATTTTGAAAATAATACAGTAGGTTCTGACTTACTACACTATAAACCCACTTATAACTACCCGCTCAAGCATGAGGTAGGCGTTGATTTTACCTGCTTACGTGTTTTGGAGGATGGAGATGTAAATGTAAAAATATACGGACATAATTCTAAGCTTCTTTATGATGAGCCTTTAGTAGATATACTTAGGCGTAGTGATAGGTTTAAAACTCAAGAAGACTTAGATAGAGCTCAAGAGTTCAATTTGAAGTTTAAAGTAAAGAGAGACGACTCCAATATAGACATAGATTTGATATCCATCAATGATTGGGATAGTATTGACCAAAATGGAAATCTATAAATAGTTTGTATTTAGAGTAATGTAAAATTTAATAGTATGAAGATGAACCAAGCACGTTTAAGTATTTCCTTACTACTTTTAGTCCTATTTAGCTGCGTAGGGTGTGTATCCGATTTAGGCGAATATGATGATTTGAATCAAGGAGATAACACTTCCGGCTCTGGAGATGTAGCTTATTTAACCCTGAGTATTTCCATGCCTAGTATCTCTGCGAGAGATACAGAGGGGAATGAAATATCAGGAACAGAAGAGCTTGATCCAGAAGCACAATTGAAGAGTATTGATGTACTTGTTTTTGAAGAAATGCAAGATAATGAATATTTATCCTATATAAGACCTGGTACAAAAATAAAGAATGAGTCTGGAGTCAAGAGCTTTGAAATTGAATTAAAGCAGAGCTTGAAGCATGAAAAATTTCGTGTGGTGGTTATAGCTAATGCTCATGAGGAGGTAATTAAAGCACAGCAGTCACTTGCAGAGGGGACACAAATTAGCAAACAGGCTTTTCTTGCCACTATAAAGTTTGAGCAAACCAATGAAGCTTGGAATGTAGATAAAAAAGGCCTACCACTTTGGGGCGAAACCTCTTCAACACACACCATAACTCGATCTACTAAGGGAGGCGAACTAGGCATTATACAGCTGCTAAGAGCTATGGCACGTATTGATATTACTTCTGATTTGCCAGAGAATAAGTTTAAATTAACAGATGTTGTTGTCTATAACGTCAATCAATACTCCCTAGTTGCACCTCGATTTAGTTTCAATGAAGAGACAGCTCAGTTAGAACAAATTCAGCCCAGCTTGGTTCCTAATGAAATAAATAATCCCGTTATAGAACGGATAGCCTATACCGTTGATCCGGAGTCTAATGGGCTTAAGGGCGAGGTTTTTTTGGGAGAGGCCTCAAATGCTGATAAGGATAAACTAGAAAAGCTATGCTTGGTTGTTGGTGGTCAATATATGGGCAGTGAAAAGACTACTTGGTATCGAGTTGATTTTGATGTTTCTAAGCAAACTGGTGAAAAAGTATCTTCAGATATTCTACGTAACTATTTGTACAGTATGAAAATTCAGTCTGTTTCCAAAGCAGGTGCTGATAGTGAAGATGCCGCTTTCGCTAGCATCAACTCTGATATGACTGTTACAATAAACTCTTGGAATCTTTGCACCTTGGGAGATATAATCTTTAGTGGTGATTATTTTCTATCAATTAACCCTACAAAGGTAGAGCATGATCGGGAAGAAGTGTCGAAAGCACAAATTGTAATACGCACTGATGCCCTGGATACTCCAGGAAGTTTGCCAAGCTTTAAGTTTTTTGATGAGCAAAACATTGCGGAAATAGGCTCTGAAGAGGCACTTTGGCTTAAAGCTATCGATATAAAAGAGCTATCAGAAAAGAAAGATACGTTTATCTTTGAGTATAGTTTAGAGGAGAATACTACGGGATCGACTAGAGAGTTGTATATTCGTTTCTCTATTGAAGATAAGTTTACTATAGCTGTTAAAGTCCTACAGCTACCCACAGTCACACCTAAACTAGAGCTTACCCAAAAAATGCCAGATGGGACTTACCAGGAGACAAATGCTATTTATTTTGTCGGCGATAATTACGAAGATATGGATGCTAAAGAGTATGAAATAAATTTTAAGCCCTCCAATGCTACAGTCAAAATAGCCAAGATGCGTCCTACTACAGGTTCTAGAGCTATAAAGTGGCTTTTAGCTCCTACTTATGGAGAGATAGATGTCTCGACAGCAAAGGGTAAGCTTCAATATACAGTTCGTCCATTCTATCTTCAGCCTTCAGATATTACAAATGATGATTTTAATTTACATAGTGAAAAATTAGTAATCATCTTAGAACACAATGGAAAAGTGTTGGCATCCAAATCGCTAACCTTTATACAGGCTAATCCAGCTATTCATGTAGATGCCCCTGAGATGCTCTTATTAGATGGGCAAATCCACTATACTATAAATGTGAAATCAAGTATCCCATGGAGGCTAACCCTTACACAAAACGAATCCTCAAGCCTAGGCTATGGTCACTATGACGAAATCTTAAGTCTTGATTCTCCATTAATTACTTTTGGAGATAAATATGTTTATAATCATATAATTAACGGGGAAAAGGAAGAGAAAGACAAGTATTTGGATGTAGCAAATGGTGAACCCAATTTACATAAAAGTGCTACAATCGTACCTGCAAAGACATTTAATGATCTTACCACCGATAGGTTTAAGCCTATATTTATAGGTTTTATGAGTTTTACAGTACAGGGACGTGCTGAGTCCGCCTGGAACCAA
>JASLIW010000159.1 GCA_030152865.1 Bacteroides sp. | reverse complement strand
CAGTTCATGGAGAAGTATAACATACCTACAGCCAAGTATAAGAGTATTACTAAAGCTAATATAGACGAAGGATTTTCATTTTTAGAATCACTTCAAGCACCTTATGTACTTAAAGCCGATGGACTGTGCGCTGGCAAAGGGGTGGTTATTGTTGATACACTCACAGAAGCAAAAATAGAACTCAAAGAGATGCTCTTGGGAAGATTTGGCCATGCTAGCAGTACTGTTGTTGTAGAAGAGTTTCTATCAGGTATAGAGTGCTCTGTTTTTGTGCTAACCGATGGAAAAGAGTACAAAATTCTTCCTGTAGCCAAAGACTATAAGCGTATTGGCGAAGGTGACACAGGATTAAATACAGGAGGGATGGGTAGTATCTCTCCAGTACCTTTTGCAGATGAGGCTTTTATGGAAAAAGTCCGACTGGAGATTGTAGAGCCTACTATCCTTGGTATTCAAAAAGAACAAATTGATTACTTAGGCTTTATCTTTATTGGTCTTATAAAAGTTGGAGATAAACCTATGGTCATTGAGTATAATGTACGCATGGGAGACCCAGAAACAGAGAGTGTCATGCTCCGTATTCAAAGTGATTTGGTTGACTTGCTTAAGGGGATACAGGATGGAAACCTCAACGAGCAAACACTTGTAGAAGACCCCCGATTTGCAGCCAGTGTTATGCTAGTTAGTGGTGGCTACCCCGAGGCATATAAAAAAGGTTATCCTATTTCCAACTTGGAGCAAACCACAGAAGATAGCCTGATATTTCAAGCTGGAACTACTAAATCTGGAAGCGACATAGTGACTAACGGAGGCCGTGTATTGGCAATTTCGTCTTACGGAGACTCTATGGAAGAAGCTTTGAAGAAAAGTTATGAAAAAGCTGAAGATATTTATTTTGAAGGTAAGTATTATAGAAAAGACTTAGGTTTTGATTTAAAATAATGGGAATACACTCACTACAGTATAAGTATGCTAAAGGACGATTTACTCTTCCCTTAGTATACTTTATTTTTTCTTTTGTTTGGGTGGCTACAGCTATTCTTGCACCTGAACACCCTACTATACTAAGTGATCATAGCCCACTCTGGAACAAGGTGTTGCTAGGGAACATTCCTTGGTGGCTTAATCAGGCTATCGCCTATACCTTATATGCTCTTGTATCTTATTCTCTTGTCCAACTCAATAATCAATATACGATAGTAACCCAGAGAGCGACTATCCAGTCCTCACTCTTTTTATTATCTATTGCAGTAATCCCAGCACTTCAGGTCTTAAGTCCTGGACTTATGGTTGCTTTGCTTACAATAATTCAAACCTTTTTACTCTTTGAAAGCTACCAGGATTCTGACTCTATGCTACTTCAGTTTTATACCGGAGCAATTTCAGCAGTACTCTTCTTACTGATTCCTAAAATACTTTTCTTGCTACCCCTGCTTTATCTTACTAAGATAGCATTCAATAACTTAAACATCCATACTTTTCTAGCCTCATTACTCGGCTTTAGCCTACCCCTATGGTTTCTATTTGGCCACGCCGTTTGGCATGATCAGCTTTCACTGTTTTATGAGCCCTTTATGAATCTTAGTAACTGGCATTTTATTTGGAGCGATCTTATGTCTCTTGATGTATCCATTCTGGCTTCTTACATGTTTTTAAGCCTATGTACACTCTTGTCCTCTTTGTACCTGCTTTTTGCAAGCGTGAAGCTTAGAGTCAGAACTCGACAAATTCTAAATCATTTTTTACGCATATCTCTGGGAATCACACTTCTCATCGCATTAGATCCAAGCTTGTTTCTGGGGCTCTCTCCCTTGTGGATAATTTGCATCTCATTTACTTATGGACATGCACTCATTAGCATACAAACTAAACTTACTAATTACATTTTTATTCTAGTCCTAGTTTCATTAATAGCCTTATTTAGCTTAAACCTATGGATGCTTTAATTACATTTTTAATCGATTGGGGATACTGGGGAATGTTCATCTCAGCCGTTTTAGCTGGAAGTGTTATTCCTTTTAGCTCAGAAGCTGTTTTGGCTGCTCTAGTACACCCAAGTACGGGATTAAATCCACTAGGATGCTTGCTCGCTGCCTCTATAGGCAATATTATAGGAAGCTCTACTTGCTTTGCACTTGGCAGAATGGGAAAAATAGACTGGCTTGTAAAATACTTCCACATGAAGCCAGAAAAAATAAAAAAAATGCAAGTCTTTTTGCTTAACAAGAGTGCTTTTATGGCATTTTTTGCTTTTTTACCTTTAGTAGGAACACTGATCGTTGTTGCGCTAGGATTCATGCGAAGTAAATTTAGTATCGTATTAATAAGTATGTCTATTGGCAAGATACTTAGATATGCCGCTGTCATCTATTTAGCCCAGGGACTTTTTAAATACATCTGAAGTAAAATGGAAAAGAGAATAATTGAGAAAACAGCTGACGGAAGTGATACACTCTATATACCCGAACTACATGAACATTATCACTCTGTAAAAGGAGCATGGACAGAAACAGAGCATATTTTTATTAGGTGTGCGCTCCTAGCACACCCCAAAAAAGAACTTAAAGTGTTAGAAGTTGGTTTTGGAACAGGGCTCAATGCATTTCAAACTTTGCTAACTGCAAGTAAGGAGCAACTGAAGGTAGAGTATCACAGTTTAGAAAAATATCCCTTGAGCTTTGAAGAAGTTAATGCTCTCAACTTCTCTCAATCGGAGGACTTTAAACAGTTACACCAATCACTCTGGAACCAAAAAGTAATCATCAATGATTCGTTCTCTTTATTTAAGCACCATGTAGATTTTACTCAGTTGGCTTCCTTAGATATTGGAAACAACTTTGATATAGTATACTTTGATGCTTTTGCCCCAGAAAAGCAACCTTATATGTGGTCAAAGCAACTTTTTGAGCAGATATATGTTTTATTAAACGATGGAGCAATTTTAACAACCTATTGCGCAAAAGGTGCGATACGTCGTATGCTTCAAGAAATTGGCTTTCTAGTAGAAAGACTACCTGGACCTCCAGAGGGGAAAAGAGAAATACTAAGAGCTATAAAACAATAAGCTATGAGAATAAGAAATATACTATTATTAATTGGTTTCATTGTCGTGAGTGTGGCATGCAAACAGCAAATACAGAATGCAGAGCCTACACTTATGGTAACTATTGAGCCACTCAGGTATTTTACAGAGCAAATTGTCGGTGAGCAATTTAAAGTTGTAAGTATGGTCCCAAAGGGAACTAGCCCTGAAACTTATGATCCTACCCCACAACAGCTGATGGCTTTAGCCAAGAGCAAAGCCTATCTCCAGATAGGATACATTGGATTCGAATTGAGTTGGATAGATAAATTAAAGGAGAATACACCTTATCTACCGTTCTTTGACACTTCAAAGGGTATTCAGCTCATAGAGGCAGAAGATCACAGTCACGGAGATCATCAACATGGTGGAGTTGAGCCTCATATCTGGAACTCAGCAAGAAACGCAAAAATCATAGCGCAAAACATACTACAAGCAGTGATTCAACTAGACTCTATCCATAAAGACGACTACACAGAGAACTACAGAAAACTTGTGGAAGAACTAGATGAGACAGATAAGGAAATCCAGAATATAATTAAAGAACACCCTTTTGCTGCTGGGTTTATGATTTATCACCCTGCCCTATCCTACTTTGCACGTGATTATGGAATAGAGCAGATAAGTATCGAAAAGGAGGGAAAGGAGCCTACTCCATCCCATTTAAAGAAACTTATTGAAACATGTAAAGCTAAGAATATACATGTTATTTTTGTTCAACCTGAGTTCGATATTCGAAATGCAGAGATAATAGCTGAGCAAACAAATAGTCAGATTATTCCTATTGATCCATTGTCCTACGATTGGAAGGAGCAGATGCTCCACGTAGCTAAGTCTTTAATCTTATTCATAGAATAATGAAAGAGCCTCTTATCGTAATCAAAAAGCTAAGTGCTAAATACGAAAACAAACAAGTCTTGAAGGACATTAACTTAAACGTATATAACAATGACTTTTTAGGTATCATTGGACCTAATGGCGGGGGAAAAACCACTTTAATCAAATGTATATTGGGTCTAAAAGATTATGAATCTGGGACTATCTTATTCTACAAGAATGGAAAGAAAACTAAAGCTATAAAAATAGGATACCTCCCTCAATATACCTTAATAGACAAAAAATTTCCTATTTCAGTAGAAGACGTGGTTATATCTGGATTATTACAAGATAAGGGTTTGGTTTTACGATACAGTAAAAAGCAGAAAAACAAGGCACAGGCTGTTATAGAACGCATGGGGCTGAAAGGTTATGAGAAGCGTCCAATAGGTCAACTAAGTGGAGGGCAGCTCCAGCGAGCCTTACTGGGAAGAGCTATTATCTCTGAACCAGAAGTGCTTATCTTGGATGAGCCTAGTACATATATCGATAAAAAGTTTGAAGCTAAGTTATATGAGCTTCTTGCTGAACTACAAAAAGAATGTGCGATTATCTTAGTTAGTCATGATATTGGTACAGTTTTACAACAAGTTAAAACCATAGCCTGTGTCAACGAAACACTAGACTATCACCCTGATACAGCTATATCAACTGAGTGGATTGAGAAAAACTTTCACTGCCCAATTGAACTCCTTGGTTTTGGAGCAATTCCTCACCGTGTATTGGGAGTGCATCCACATAATCACTCCACAGACAGAGACTCTTAAAGGACGCACTTAAAATAGTTTAACCCTAAAATAGTTACACTTACTACAATTTATTTATCTTTGTAGCAGTTTTATTCGGAATAACATAAACTTCATGAAGCACTATAAAACGATAAACACTTTATTAGGTTTTATTATTTTCATCATAGCCTCAACTGTATATGGTCTCACAATCGAGCCTACAGCCAGTTTTTGGGACTGTGGTGAGTTTATACTTTCTTCTTATAAGCTAGAAGTAGGACACCCACCCGGTGCGCCTTTCTTTATGCTAACCGCAAACTTCTTCACACAATTTGTTAATGACCCAGGGAAAGTAGCCATGATGGTCAATTTAATGAGTGCCTTGATGAGTGGTGCGTGTATCATGTTCCTCTTTTGGACCATTACTTATCTTACAAAAAAACTACTTGTTAGCTCAAACACCCTAGAAAAGTCACATCAGACCCTTGCGATATTTGCAAGTGGAGCAGTTGGAGCTTTTGTCTATATGTTTAGTGATACATTTTGGTTTAGTGCAGTAGAAGGTGAAGTTTATGCTTACTCGTCCCTATTTACAGCTATTGTTTTTTGGCTTATTCTCAAATGGGATGCTGAAGAAGAATCCCCTCAAACAGACCGCTGGCTTATCCTAATAGCCTACCTTACCGGACTTAGCATAGGTGTCCATCTCTTAAACTTACTCTGCATTCCAGCCATTGTAATGGTTTACTTCTACAAGAAAAAGCCAGAAGCGAAACTCAAGGAGGCTAGTCTAGCCTTGCTCTTTTCAGCAGTGTTGGTGGCAGTAGTACTTTATGGTATGGTTCCAGGAGTGATTAAAGTCGGAGGAGCCTTTGATCTTTTCTTTGTTAATTCACTAGGATTTAGCTTTAATACAGGCTTGGTCGTTTATTTACTTACCCTTATCCTAGTATTGGGATGGTCCATATATAAATCTATCCATACACAAAGTCAAAAAACCCTTACGCTAACTTTCTTAGCCTCTATTGCTGTAGTTGGTATTCCTTTTTATGGAGAAGGTATTAGCAGTCTATTGATCGGCGCGTTCGTATTAGCAGCCATGGGATTCCTTGTTTATACTTATAAAAAAGTATTCACAGCAAGAGTTATAAATACAACTATCCTCTGCATAACTATGATTATGGTGGGCTACTCTAGCTACACCCTAATTATAATGCGATCTTTGGCCAATACACCTATGGATCAGAACTCACCCGAGGATATTTTCACTTTAGGAAGTTATTTGGGAAGAGAGCAGTATGGTACTCGTCCTCTTTTCTACGGTCAAACTTTTAAATCCCAATTGGAATTTAATGACAAGGGAGAACCCTTAAGCAAGGGAGCTTCTTATACCTACATACCGCAGGCCAAAGAAACTCCTGACGAACCTGATAGGTATCAAAAGGTAGCCAAAATGCCTGAGTATATTTTCAAGGAAAATATGCTTTTCCCACGTCTATATAGTCATTCACATGCTCCTTTCTATAATCAGTGGATTGATATGGAGGGAAAACAACTCCCTACTCAATTAGATAATATTCAGTTCTTCCTCAAGTATCAGGTTGGCTATATGTATTGGAGATATTTCCTTTGGAATTTTGTGGGAAGACAAAACGATATTCATATCTATGGTCGTGAAGGAGAACTAGACAAAGGAAATTGGATTACAGGTATACCTATACTTGATAACCTAGCATATGGAGATCAGGATAGGCTACCAAAAGTAATAAAAGAGAATAAAGCAAGAAATAGCTACTATGCTCTCCCCTTGCTCTTAGGAATAATTGGAATTCTCTGGCAGCTAAGTAAAGGAAGACGTGGAAAAGAGCACTTTTCTGTGGTGTTCTTACTATTCTTTATGACTGGCTTGGCTATTATATTCTATCTTAATCAGACCCCAGCACAAGTACGAGAGCGAGATTATGCCTATGCTGGCTCTTTCTATGCCTTTGCTATTTGGGTGGGCATGGGAGTAATTGGCTTAATACGCCTCATTAAAGACGTAAGTAACAAAGAGAATTTAACGATTACAGCTATTGTATCGGGGCTTTGCTTACTTGTACCTATTCAAATGGGCTGTCAAAACTGGGATGACCACGATCGATCTAATCGCTACTTTGCAAGAGATTTTGGACAAAACTACCTGAATAGTACACAAGAAAACTGTGATGCTATACTTTTTAACAATGGAGATAACGACACCTTTCCGCTCTGGTATAACCAAGAAGTGGAAGGAGCTAGACTTGATGTACGTACCTGTAATTTTAGTTACATACAGACAGACTGGTATATAGACCAAATGATTCGTCCAGCTTATTCTGCACCTGGGCTTCCTATTCAGTGGGATAGAAAGTATTATGCACACGATACAAATAGCGTAGTCCCCATTGAGCCTAGGCTAAAAAAACACATTGAAGAAGAGTTCAAAGCAGCAAAAATAGAAGCCAAGGAGAAAGGCGATACAAGAAAACTAAAACTAGCCGAACTAAAATATGGAAAAGACCCATTTACTGTACAAAATGTGTTTGATAAGTGGGTTAAGATAGACCAAGAAGAATACAGAGTTATTCCTACGGACACGCTACGCATCAAGGTGGACAAGGATGCTGTACTCCGCTCTGGCATGATGATACCTAAGGGCTACACCAAAGAGGATATACCTGAATATGTAACAATCCCCTTGACAGGAAAGCGCCACCTAACAAAAGGCAACCTGATGTTCCTTGAAGTGCTAGCGAATGCAAACTGGGAGCGTCCAGTCTATGTAGCTGTATCTGTTGGTGGTGATGAATACTTAAATCTCGATAAATACCTCGTTCAAGAAGGTATGGCCTATCGGTTTACTCCTTTTGACTGGGAAGCTATAGAAAAGCAAAAGCTAGCAAAACAACTGACAGATATTGATATCAATGAGATTCCTCATCAGATACCCGTAGACTCTAAACGCATGTACGACAACCTCATGCATAAGTTTAAGTTTGGAGGTATGGATAGAGAAGGCATATTCATTGATTATAAGTCTATGGATATGTGCCTAGTACATCGTAGACTCTTTATTCAATTAGCAAATCAACTTATTGAGGAGAATCAAAAAGAAAAGGCACTAGAAGTTTTAGACTACTGCTCTAAGCATATTCCATCGAGCAACGTCCCACACGACTTACAAAGCTATTCTCATGCTATGGCTGAGCGATATTATCTCCTGGGTGAAAAAGAGAAGGCGGATGCTATTATTCTAGAACTTGCTGATCACTTTGTGTCTTATATTGATTGGACATTGGCACTCTCTGATCGCAACTTAAGCAATGCCATTTACGGCCTACAAGATCATTTTAGTAATTTACGCTATGTTATCTCCATTATGTCACGCAATCAGTCGGTACATACGGACGAATATGCTAAGAAAGCGAAAGCTTACGAAGCTATGTTAACACATAGAATAAAAGGATTACAATAAAATCACTTGAAGCTAATAATAAGAGGCTAATAGCCTCTCTGGTTTGAAAAAAGAGTCATGTTAATAGAGCAACCCCCAAAATTCTTCAGAGCCCTTTATCCTAGTGCTATATTCAGGATGAACCCTGAAGAACATGCCATCTACCTGACTTTTGACGATGGACCCATACCTGAAGTAACACCTTGGGTTCTTGATTTGCTAGATAAATACCAAGTCAAAGCTACTTTTTTTATGGTTGGCGATAATATACGTAAGCATCCAGATATCTACCAGCAAGTAGTAGATAGGGGGCATGCAGTAGGAAATCATACATTCAACCATATCAGAGGATTTGAGTACACCACCAAAAACTACCTTGCCAACACCCAGCTAGCAGACAAGCACATGAATACAAAGCTTTTTCGTCCACCCCATGGTCATATGAGATGGTTACAATATATGATGTTGAAAAAATACTATCATATTATCATGTGGGATGTAGTAACACGTGACTACAGCAAGAAGCTAAGAGGACCACAAGTACTTGCCAATGTAATGAAATATACGCGTAATGGATCAATTATCACTTTTCATGACTCGCTAAAGTCCTGGGAGAATGGAAATTTGCAGTATGCCCTACCTCGATCTTTAGAATTTCTTAAGGAAGAAGGCTATGCGTTCAAATTATTCTAAAGAGAACCTCAGCCAACTTATCAAGATAAAAGCCAAAAGCCTAGGTTTTTATGCCTGTGGGATAGCTGCAGCCGAACCTGTATCAGGCATCGAGCAACAGTTTTATAAAAACTGGATAACTAAAGGATACCAGGCAGACATGAGTTATTTGGCTAAGCATTTTGAAAAACGAATGGACCCAACTCTCCTAGTTCCTGGGACAAAAAGTGTGATAGCAGTAGCACTCAACTACTACCCTGATCATCAAATACCAAGTACAGAATACCAACTCGCATGGTACGCCTATGGAAGAGATTACCATTTGCTAATGCGCGAAAAGATGAACCTGCTTTTTGACTACATCCATTCGTTAGTACCCATTGCAGGACGTGTCTTTTGTGATACTGCACCAGTCTTAGATCGTTATTGGGCTTGGAAAGCAGGCCTTGGCTGGATTGGCAAGAACACCCAGCTAATCATACCCAAAGCTGGCCCAACCTTTTTCTTGGGTGAGCTTTTTATTGATATTGAATTGAATTATGATACACCTCAAAAAAGTAGGTGTGGCAGATGCACTAAGTGCTTAGAGTCCTGTCCAACAAAGGCCTTAGAACAAGCATACACGCTTAATTCGAAGCGATGCATATCGTATCAAACCATAGAAAACAGAGGAGATATATGCTCTTCGATCCTTCCCTTGCTTAAAAACAAAATTTACGGTTGTGACGATTGCATTAAAAGTTGTCCATGGCTTCGATTTGCACAGCCAAGCCAAGAATCATCCCTTCAAATAAGTAAAAGCTTGCTCAGTATGACACGCGATAAATGGCATGAGCTCAGCGTTGAGGAGTATCGAGCCTTATTCCCAAAATCAGCGGTGAAACGAGCTAAGTACGAAGGCTTAGTGCGGAACATTAAAGCGGTAAGAGAGCATAGTTAAACTCATTTCCCAGATAGATAAGCATAACCAAAACGACAAGCAAGGCATCTTTTCTGTTCACAGTAGACTTTGTGAAGCTGAATTATCCCCTGACTATCAGCAGCTGATTGGATACTAACACCAGCTTGTTGCCAAAGACGAGTAATGTAGTTGTTTTCAGATTTAAGCTGGCTCAATAGGTCTAGGGCTTTTTGCTGTAAGTCATTATCTCCCTTATGCATACCGTAAGCATAAAGAAAAGGTACAATGGTATTAATAATAAGTAAATCCATCGCCTTCTTCCCTAATTGTTTCTTTCTCTCTGGGCTAATTTTACCAAAGCTATAATGTGTATCCCAATAAGCACTTGTTTGCATATAAAGAAACGCATAACAAGCTCCAAGTCTATCTAGCTCCAACAAACTACTCACAGATTGCTTACTATTAAAGTAAAACCATGCCAGCTGAGCAATACGAATATTAGGGTAATTCCCTGGACGGATCTTATTACAAACCCAAGGATAGCACTCAAGATGTAAGTCGAATTTGTTGCTTAAAAATCCAAACTCCTTCTTTAACAGTATATGATACTCATCATCCTGATCTTGATCTAAAAAACCAGCACAGCCAAAGAACAGCGCCTCCAGCTGCACTATAGAGTCTCGATGCTTATCTAGTGCCCGATAAGGTAAACTCTGAGCCCACTGCTCAAAAGTTTCTCCACTTGTTCCAAATCCAAAGTTCCTAGCCAGAGTAACAAATAAAATATCAGCCCAATGATACTGCTTGCTTTCATAAAGCATCAAAATTCGCTCAGCTTTCTCTTCCAGACGTTCCACAAGAAGAGAGGACAACCAGAAGTGAACACTTAAATCATCTAGTTGCAATAAAAAAGTATAACAAGGTGGCCGCAAGTCTGTAGACAACAACGCTTCATACTTATGCCTAAGTTCATTAGGGACAGTTAGTAAAAGTTGAGGTACAACTTGCCCTAAAGCATCTAAAAGAGGCTGGTTTGGGTGCTCAGAAACACATAAGATTACAGAATTACAATCCGAAGAAAGCTGTTTCTTTAGATCTTGCTCGTCTGAAGAAAGAATAAGAACATGTCCAACCCAGTGGGTCTCTCCTATTTTGATTTTGGCATTTAGAAAGTCAGGACCATTACTTGTGTTACGCACACCTGGGCTCACCACCTCTATTGGTAACTGATTAGTAGTCTGTAGGGAAAGTGCTGCAACCGACTTATATTGCCACACATAGTGTAGTAGATTATCCATTTGAACTTATTGTGTTTCTCGACTTCAAATATAATAAATATATTATCTTTGTATGGATACAAGTAATTAAAAAGATGAAGACTACGAAGATGAAAATAGCATTAATCGGATACGGTAAAATGGGCAAAGAGATAGAGAAAATAGCCCAAGACAGAGGACATGAAATTGTATGTATTATTGACTTAAAAAACCAAGAGGCATTTCAAAGTGAAGCATTTAAATCTGCTGATGTAGCCATAGAGTTTACTAACCCCGCATCTGCCTACTCCAATTATATAAAAGCTTTTGAAGCAGGTGTAAAAGTAGTCTCAGGTAGCACAGGCTGGACTACTGAGCACGGTGATGAAATCAAACAGTTATGTCAAGAGGAAGGACACACACTCTTTTGGTCTTCCAACTTCAGCTTAGGAGTATCCATCTTCTCTGCGGTAAATAAGTACCTAGCACATATCATGAATGACTTCCCCGCTTACGATGTTTCTATGAGTGAAACTCACCACATACACAAACTTGATGCACCTAGTGGTACAGCCATAACCCTAGCCGAAGGAGTTCTTGAAAAACTAGACCGAAAGCATAACTGGGTTAATAATCCTGATCACCAAGCTGATGAAATTTTCATTGAGTCTATTCGTGAAGGTGAAGTTCCAGGAATCCATTCTATCTCTTACGAATCTGAAGCGGATGTGATTAGCATTACACACCGTGCTAAAAACAGATCAGGATTTGCTCTAGGAGCAGTCATAGCTGCTGAATTTACTGCCAAAAATCAGGGTTTTCTAGAAATGTCAGACCTATTTACCTTTTTAAAATAAAACACCTTTATGAGTAAACAAACTCCTAAAAAATACATCAAAGGAAGTGTTATTATAGCACTCTACCTTTTATTCCTCCTGTGGACACAAAGCTGGCTGGGCCTAATACTTTTGCCTATCCTCATTGATATCTATTTCACTCGATTTCTTCCCTGGGGATTTTGGAAGAACTTTTCTAACCCTATTATCAAAACAGTATTTAGCTGGCTTGATGCTATTATATTTGCTTTAATTGCCGTATACTTTGTCAACATATTCATATTTCAAAACTATCAAATTCCTACCTCCTCACTCGAGAAAACACTCTTAGTTGGGGATCATCTATTTGTAAGTAAACTTAGCTACGGACCTAGAATTCCGAATACACCAATAGCTGTTCCAATCACTCATAATACTATGCCCAATGGTAAGAGCAAATCTTACCTGGAAACTCCACACTGGGATTATAAACGAATAAAAGGCTTGGGCAAGGTCAAAAGAGGTGATATTGTTGTATTCAATTATCCATCAGGAGACACGGTTGTTTCTAATGCTCAAGAGATGGACTTTTATAAGTTAGCTTATGAAATAGGATATAACTTAGTAGGAGTTCCTCCACAATTAGATAGCCTAAGCATTGATCAGGAACGTGCTTACTTTTCTCAAGTGTATGAGGAGGGTAAAAAGGTTATTTTGGGAGCCCCTCAGTTCTATGGAGAGTTGATTACACGACCTGTAGACCGTAGAGAGAATTATGTAAAACGATGTGTGGGATTACCTGGCGATACCTTAGAAATCAAAAAAAGTAAAATATATATTAACAACAAGCTAAGTGAAAACGCTCCTGATGTACAGTACAACTACTATGTACAAACTAGTGGACAGCCCATCCCTGAAAAGATCTTTAGAGAGCTTGGCATCAACAAAGATGATCGTAGCTGGATAAGACAAGACCTTTATGTGCGTGATAGAACCCAAAACAACCAGCTCATCTACCACCAAGAAGGAGCCACTAAAAAAGAAATTGACTCAGCTATACAACAATATGGTAGTTCCAATAAATATAGCGTAGAACTCTCCTATCAAAACTTATCTAAGTTTTTGATTAAAAACGGATTTGATAGTAAAGGGCTTCAAGGTAAATCTCATTTTATTTACCACTTACCGCTCACACAGAAGATGGCCGAAGCATTGGCCACAAACACGACCTTGATTTCACACATTATTCAAGAACCTATAGTGAAAGAACAGTATGATGACTCATATCAAGAACTACTAATCTACCCCTTAAATAAACGTACAAAATGGGACAAGAATGAGTATGGGCCTTTATGGATACCTAAAAGAGGAGAAACTATTCAGCTTTCTTTAGATAATCTCCCTATTTATGAGCGCTGTATCAGAGCCTATGAAGGAAACACGCTAGAGGTCAGAGATAATAAAATACATATCAATGGCAAAGAGGCTACAGCCTACACATTCAAACTCGATTACTATTGGATGATGGGAGACAATCGGGACAACTCTCTAGACTCTAGATACTGGGGATTTGTTCCTGAGGACCATATTGTTGGCAAACCTCTCTTTGTTTGGTTATCTTTAGAGAAAGACTACGGTTGGTTTGATGGACACATCCGTTGGAGTAGATTCTTCAAGTGGATAAAATAATAAACAGCTATGAAGAGAGGAATAAAATGGAGCTTAATAACCTTAGGAGTAATACTTAGCACTGTATTGCTTCGCACATTCTTATTCACTCTTTGTACTGTCCCTGCTAGGGGTATGGAGGCCAACTTATTACCAGGAGACCACCTCTATGTTAATAAGTGGTCTTACGGCCTAAGAATCCCATTTACAAAGACCAGAATCAACTATCAACAACCGAGGTATGGAGATATCCTACTCTTTAACAACCCAGCGGACACTGTTCATCGTCCAGTTTACAGAAAGGATCTCTTCATCAGCCGCTGTGTTGGGCTGCCAGGTGATACACTCTATGTTGACTCAATCTTTCAAATACAACCCACCATCGCTTCATTTAATCCAGACCAAAAAGAACTCTATGGGTACCCTAGGATTTATGCAGACGAAGTTGATTCAATCCTGAACGTGTTAAACATTCAATCAAATAACATAGTAGGACAAGATTCCACTAGCTATATACGTAGTTTCACGCCTTATGAGTACTACCTCATCACACAGGCTACAGTCAACCTAGACTCGCTATCCATCACAGCTATCCGCAAAGAGAAGCCTATATACCCCATAGAGGTACCTCAGAAAAATAAACCTCTAAAAATAACAGAATGGAATGCCATACTGATTTACAATACCATTCTCCTACACGAAAATAAAAAAGTAGAGTTAATAGATAAGAAAATATACTTAGAAGGAACCCCTATTGACTACTATACCTTTACACAAGACTATTACTGGGTATCATCAAGCAATAGCATCAACTTAAGAGATTCACGCTGGTTTGGCTATGTTCCTCATAGCCATCTCATTGGAAAAGCCTCATTTATATGGTTTTCTAAAGATCCAGCGCAAAATATCTTTAGGGGATATCGCTGGAATCGTCTTTTAAAATCTGTTTATTAGTTTATGAGTCAAGCTATAGCCTACTTATCATCAGCCTATTTGGCTCCGATACAATACTACCATAAATTGCTTTCGTATCCTCAAGTAGTTATTGAACAATACGATCACTACCTCAAGCAAACCTATAGAAATCGGTGCAATATTATCGGTGCAGAAGGGATTCAAACATTAAGCATCCCTATTGTTAAGCCAAGCAGTCCAAAAAGCTTTATGAAGGATATTTTAATATCTGACCATGGCAACTGGAAGCACTTACACTGGCAGGCTATACGTTCTGCCTACAGCAACACACCTTATTTTGAGTTTTACGAAGAATATTTTGCTCCTTTTTATAAGGAGAATAATATTAAGTTTCTGCTAGACTTTAACGAACAACTCCAGCAAACAGTGTTAGACCTGATAAATTGCCACCCAAACTATACTTACTCTAAAGAGTATAAAATGGAGTTTAAGCCCTATGAGTACGACTATAGGGAGCTAATCCACCCAAAGAAAGACTTCCGTAAAGTAGATACTGACTTTATTAGCAAACCTTACTATCAAGTATTCCAGCAAAAACATGGATTTACTCCAAACTTAAGCATCATTGATTTACTTTTCCACAAAGGTCCAGCAGCTGTATTTTATCTTTATGACTCGCTTCTTGCTGAATAAATGAGATAAAACAGTTTTTCCTCTGACAAAACCTCATTAGCAACCTCTAATATATCAAGTTCAGTTAAGCCGGTAATGCGCTGATAAATTGCATTGTAGTCGTCACACTTGTTTAAATGCAAAAATGTCTTGCCCATACCTAGAGCCATACTTTCTCCATGATCTGAGCTCACACCTATCTGCCCTAAAAGTTGTTTTTTGGCCATAGATAGTTTTAGACTAGATAAGCGTGTTTGACGAAGCTCATTAAGCTCTCTCAACACCAGTTCGAGGCAGTTATTTAAGTCTTTGGCATCACAACCAAAATAGATGGAAAGTTGACCTGCATCGGTATAAGAAGTCAAGTTCGACTCTATAGCATACACTAGCCCATAACGCTCTCTTAAAGACAAATTCAACCGGCTATTCATTCCTGGACCTCCTAAGATATTGTTTAATAGAAATAAAGCATCTCTCTTTTCTTCAAAAAAACTATACCCTCTAGCTCCCATTAACACATGAGTTTGATGTGTTTCTTTTTGGACCACACGTTTGATAGGCTTTTGTAAAGGAGGTGCTATTCGATCAACTCTCCCACTCTGCCCTGTTAAGCTATCTGTAAATCGCTCTAAGGTATTAACAACACGCTTAAGAGATAAATTACCTCTAACAAAAAAGACCATATTATCAGGATGATAATGCCTAGAGGTAAACTCTTGAATAGCCTTAGAGCTATGCGATTTTAAAGATCGCACATCACCCAGTATATCTCTACCCAAAGGATGATCTTTAAACAGTATCGTATCAAATTCATCAAAGATAAGCTCTGATGGACTATCTTTATAAGACTGAATCTCATCAACAATCACATCTATCTCCTTAATAAGCTCTTCTTCTGGATATATAGAATGAAAGACAATATCGGTCAATAAATCTACGGCTCTAGAAAAGTGCTCTACTAAAAAGGTTGAATAAACCATTGTCTCCTCTCTACTCGTGTAGGCATTTAGATCTCCTCCTACATTTTCCATTCGATTGAGTATATGCCAAGACTTACGGTGACTTGTTCCTTTAAATATCATATGCTCTACCAAATGAGCCATACCTGCCTCTGAGGGGAGTTCATCGCGAGTACCTACATTTATAGCATAGCCACAGTAAGCTACTTTAGAAGTAGTTTGCTCTAGAATGATACGTAAGCCGTTAGCTAGTGTGTGCTGAAAGTAACTCATAAGTGTAGTTGTTTCTCGTGTTAGAAATGCAATATTAGATAAAAAGTATGGTCATTAATAGAAATTTGTAGATATTTGTATATTAACATAGCATAATAGAGATGAAAAATATCGGAGTTTTTTGCTCAGCCTCTAATGAAATAGCCCCAATTTATAAAGAAGGAGCCAAACAGTTTGGCCAGTGGTTAGGTAAACACAACAAAACATTAGTGTTTGGAGGTGTTAATAGAGGGTTGATGGAAATTCTGGCTCAAGAAACATACAAAGAAGGTGGTCAAGTGATTGGTGTAGTTCCAGAAAAGCTACAAGAGCATGCAAGTACTTTTATGCACCAAGTACACACTGTCCCTGACTTAAGTCAAAGAAAAGACATTATTCTTCAAAAGTCAGATGTTCTAGTAGCTTTAGCCGGAGGGATTGGCACCCTAGATGAAGTGTTTCACGTGCTAGCCAACAGAATCTTGGATTACCACCAAAAGAAGGTGATTTTTTATAATACGAATCACTTTTACGACGAACTCATACAGGCTCTAGTCAAGTTTAGGCAAGAGGGCTTTATTCGTAGTGAGCTATCCGATCTATATGCTGTAGCAAACACAGAAGCAGACTTAAATATTTTATTAAATAATGATTAGTAGCATGATTCAAGCAATCCAAGAGTTACTTCAGAAGGAGGCAGAAGCCGTACTTAACATTCCCATCACTCAAGACTTTGAAAAAGCAGTAGACCTCATAGTACAGCAAGTACATGAGAAAAAAGGCAAGTTAGTAACCTCAGGAATGGGAAAAGCAGGACAAATAGCAATGAATATTGCCACTACATTCTGCTCTACTGGGATTCCTTCAGTTTTTCTCCACCCTAGTGAAGCACAACACGGTGACTTGGGTGTATTACAAGAAAACGACCTCTTTTTAATGATTTCTAACTCAGGTAAAACAAGAGAGATTGTTGAGCTTACCTGCTTAGCCAGGGAGTTATCCCCACATATTAAATTCATTGTAATTACAGGAAACCTTGAAAGTCCATTGGCTAAAGAAGCAGATATCGCTCTTAGTACAGGTAACCCCAAAGAAGTCTGTACACTTGGAATGACTCCTACGACCTCTACAACTGCTATGACTGTACTCGGTGATATACTTGTGGTAGAGACCATGAAGAAAACAGAATTTACAGCAGCAGACTACTCTAAAAGACATCACGGAGGCTATTTGGGTGAAAAATCCAGAAGCCTTTGTTCAAAATAAGTAAAACACACAAGTTTTATTAACTTCCCAGTAGAGGAAACTATGGCTTACCACATCTAAACAAAAGCATCTGCTTTCGATTCTCTATGAATCGGTTATCGGATGCTTTTGCTACTTAAATACACAAAGAGTCTTAAAATTTAATATACTTTGCCGATTTAATGGACATTTTCTGTGAAGTGAACAGACTAACTCGTATATTTGTAGCAACTTACACTAGCTAGTAAACATGCATAAGAAACAGATACTTAGGTTATTTTTTCTATTTGTACTACTATCATCATGCACTAAAACTTCTCATCAAGTTATCATAAATTGCGAAGAGAATAAAGTAGGAAACAGTATCATAAAGTGGGAAATAACACCTCAGCCAGAAGGATACGTACGTGTCTATGCAGGGGATTCTCCCTACTCTATTTCCGAAAACATCCCTGTTGGTATGGCCAAGGTTGAAGATCAAAAACTAATCATAGTCAATAATGAGCCTACTAACCGTCAATTCTACTCAGTTAAGTTTAGCAATGATATTCGTGTTATTGTAGCTAGCCATAATATAAATATAAACAATGTTCAGAATTTTAGAGATTTAGGTGGCTATCTCGTTTATCCTGATCGTAAAACAGTAAAATGGGGACAATTTTTCCGCTCAGGAGAGTTAGATCATATTGATGAGACAGGTATTGCACGCCTCAAAAGCCTAGGTATAAAATCAATTATTGATATTCGTCCTTTAGAAGAACAACAAAGAGATAAAGACATAGACAAACACTTCAATCTCTATTCTATACCCATAGAAATAGATAAAAAAAGAGAACATTTAATTAACAAAATTATTGATCAAAAGCTAAATAGGAACCAGCTCAAAGAGGAAATGAAAGGTTTATACATTGAGCTTGTTAAGAACAACAAAGAACAACTCAAGACAATCTTTTCATTACTTTTGGACAGTAAAAATTACCCTGTAATACTAGAGGGTATTACAGGTAAAGAGGAAGTTGCTGTTGTAGCTTTTATCTTACTTCGCCTCCTGGGTGTGAGTGAAAGTGTAGCAATTACAGACTATATGCGTTCAAACGAATTTATAGACCTATCAAGTGCTAACACCTATGCTGCTCAACTCTCAAGTAGAGGTCAAGAAGCTTTAACTGCATTATTACTAGCTAATAAAGACTACATTAATGCAGTGATTCAAGCCATCAAGTCGGATTACGGTTCTATAGAGACCTACTTTATAGAAGGGCTTGGATTTGCATCAAAAGACATTGCAAAGCTTCAATCTACGCTATTAGAAATCAGATAAACTCTCTTCTCCATCTTATTTCTGATGCATAGCAAATCCGTAACAATAGGTTTAAAAGATTATTAAAAACATTTGATGAAAAATTTTAAAGAGCTTGGTGTATCTTCTGAGATACAAAAAGCAATTAGCGAGATGGGATATGAACATCCTATGCCCGTACAGGAGCAAGTTATTCCTTATTTACTAGGTGAAAATAACGACGTCGTAGCTCTAGCACAAACAGGAACAGGCAAAACAGCTGCTTTTGGACTACCTCTTATTCAGCAGGTAGATGTATCTAAAAGAGTTCCACAGTCACTTATCTTATGCCCTACTAGGGAGTTATGCTTGCAAATAGCAGACGACTTATACAACTACTCAAAATATATTGATGGATTAAAAGTCCTTCCTGTATACGGAGGCTCATCTATCCAAAGTCAAATTAGGAGCTTGCGTAAAGGAGTACACATCATTGTAGCTACCCCTGGTCGCCTACTCGACCTTATGGATAGGGGTACTGTTTCACTAGCTACAATAAGCAATGTAGTAATGGATGAGGCGGATGAAATGCTTAATATGGGATTTACTGATAGTATAAATGCCATTTTAGCAGATGTACCTGAGAATAGAAACACACTACTCTTTTCAGCTACAATGAGTAAGGATATTGCTCGTATTTCTAAAAAATACCTCAAAAACGCCAAGGAAATAACCATCGGTCGCAAAAATGAAGGCAGTAAAAATGTCAAGCATCTTGTATTCAAGGTTCACGCTAAAGACAAATACGAAGCGCTCAAACGCATTGTAGACTCTAATCCTCAAATATATGGAATTGTTTTTTGTCGTACACGTAAAGAAACCCAGACCATAGCCGACCAACTCGTGCAAGAAGGCTATAATGCTGATGCCCTCCATGGTGAGCTATCTCAAGCTCAACGAGATATGGTTATGCAAAAATTCCGTGTTAAAAACCTCCAGCTGTTAATAGCTACAGACGTGGCAGCAAGAGGTCTTGACGTAGATGACTTAACTCATGTCATTAATTATGGACTACCTGATGATACAGAAAGCTATACACATCGCAGTGGTAGAACAGGTAGAGCTGGTAAAACAGGAGTATCTATAGCCATCATCAATATGCGTGAAAAAGGCAAACTTCGAGAAATTGAAAAAATAATCGGAAAGAAGTTTGAAGAAGGCATCATGCCAACCCAACAAGAAATTTGTGAAAAACAGATATTCAAGGTTATTAGCGATATTGAGAAAGTAAAAGTCAACGAAGAGGAAATAGAAAGTTTCTTACCTGAAGTGTATCGTAAACTAGACTGGTTGAGCAAAGAAGACCTCATCAAACGTATGGTATCTATGGAGTTTAACCGCTTCTTAGAGTATTACAAAGACAAGAGTGATATACAAGCACCTAGCGACTCAAGACAGCGCGATGAGCGTGGAGCAAGAAGAGCTGAGTCAGGTTATACTCGCCTATTTATTAATTTGGGTAAAAAAGATGACTTCTATCCTTCCGAGTTGTTGGATTTGATTAATACAAATACGCATAAAAGAGTTGAACTAGGAAGAATAGACTTAATGAGAAACTTTTCATTCTTTGAAGTTGAAGACAGATCTACAAAGACAGTACTCAAGTCATTAAACAACCAAAGATGGGGAGATCGAAAGATTATTGTTGAAGTGGCACAAGAGGCTCCACAACAAGCCAGACCAAAGTACAAGAAAAGCAAGAGAAGATCTCCTCGCTCATATAGATAAAGTACTCAAAACAATATACAAAAGAGTGATTGACGCGTCGATCACTCTTTTTTTATGCTTATAAAGGTGTTTTAATGAAGAGGGGTGAACATCTAGTCTTTTTCAGTGCTTTTATCTGGTTGCTTTACTAGCTTTCATACCATCACAAATTTAATAGGATATAATCTGCTTAAATTTTACGGAAAGCGTTCGCAGTCTTTAGCACTTACCAAGGTACTATTAGAAGACAGCTAAAGTAGGCCACCTTACTATAATTGAAATTTAGTGTGCGATTTTAGATAATCCAACATTTCATAAAATAAGTTTGATTTAACATATTTTTTATCTAATATTGCATTACTAAAAGAATTAATTATAAGTGTTACAGATAATTAATATCTAAACTATGTATAGCATACCTTAAAAAAATTATTATGAAAAGGACTTTATTTGTAATGTTTTATTTACTGATGACACTGGGATTGAAAGCCCAGCAACTGTCAATTAATGGTACCGTTTTAGATTGGACTGGAGAGCCTGTAATTGGTGCAAGTATTCTGGAAGTGGGTACTAGTAATGGTACAGTTACAGACATAAGTGGAAACTTTAAGCTGAAAGTGAATGCAAATGCATCACTTAGGATATCTTATCTAGGATTTCAATCACAAACTCTGAAAGTGGGTAATGAAACATTTTTCAAAGTTGTATTAAAAGAAGATTCAGAGTTGCTAGAAGAGGTAGTTGTTACTGGTTATGGAGGTAAACAGTTACGTTCCAAAGTAACTAACTCAATTGCCAAAGTAAAAGAAGAAACTCTTGAAAATGGGTTGTTTGCTAATCCTGCACAAGCATTATCGGGTGCTGTTTCAGGGTTGAGAGTCCTTCAAACATCGGGTGATCCTGGTGCTGCACCTCAAATTATTCTTCGTGGAGGGACTGATTATAATGGGTCGGGATCTCCTCTTGTGATTGTAGACGGACAAGTTCGTGGGGGATTAAATGACATCAATCCTAACGACATTGAGTCTATGGAAGTATTAAAAGATGCAGGTGCTACTGCTATCTATGGAGCGAGAGCCAATAACGGTGTGATTTTAATTACAACAAAAAGAGGAAAAGAAGGTAAAACAGAAGTTACTCTAAAATCTAAAATTGGTCTTAACTACTATAATAATCCTTATAAGTTCATGAATGCTGGGGATTATATTTGGTGGCAACGTACAGCTCAACAAAGAGCGGCACAGATATATAAAGACTCAAAAGGGAACTGGCAAGGAACAACTAACCTAAACTCTTTGGATGGTGCCACTCCATATGGAACTGGTAATATTTACTGGGCTGATAAAGAGAATAGAATACCTATTAATGGTAATGAAGATGTTAGAGGGATTTGGAGTACAATGAATTACACAGATGACCTAGCTTTCCTTTTAGTTAAAGGTTGGCAAATTATGACAGATCCAGTGTATGGTGGCAGAATAATATATAAGAACACAGACCCTGCAGAGTTTAATATCAATGATCCTTCTATTTCTCAAGATTATAATTTAAATGTTAGTGGAGGAAATGATAAAGGTTCTTATTATGCAGGTATCGGGTATAATCATAGCAAAGGATCGGCCGTAAATAACTGGTACAAACGCTTTACTTTTACTCTCAATGCTGACTATCAATTAAAATCTTGGTTAAAATCTAGCTCTTCATTTAGCTTTGCTGATGCAAAATGGTATGGCTTATCTCCTGGTTCAAGAGGTGAAGTTGAATATTTCTCACGTATGCTTTCTCTACCATCGACCTTTAGAGGCTATAATGCTGAAGGAGAAATGCTGCTTGGACCAAACTCAGGAGATGGAAATCAAAAATTTAATCTGAGTAAATTTAAAAGAGATAATAACACCGATAAGTTTAACATAGTACAAAGTTTTACTATTGATCTTATGAAAGGATTAACATTAAAGGCTACAGGTAGCTTGTTCTATAACGAAGGCAAGTACGAGGGCTTTAATAAAGACTATCTAGCTTCTCCCGGCGTAGTTAATACAGCTAGAAATTCATGGGCTTCATACAACCGTACAGTTGATCAAACTTACAATGCTATTTTAAGTTATGACAATCAAATTACTAAAGATCATTATCTATCAGCGATGTTAGGTTATGAATTCTACGATTCAAACTATAAAGCATTCAATGCTGAAGGCTCAGGAGCTCCTACCGATGATTTTATGGACTTAGGTCTTACTTCCACAGAAGAAGGTAAACGTAAAATAGGATCGGGCCATTCTAGAAATAGAATTATGTCATTTTTTGGACGGGTTAACTACGATTATAGGAGTAAGTATCTAATGTCTTTTGTAATGAGACGCGATGGATATTCTCGATTAGCAAAAAATAACAGATGGGGCACATTTCCAGGGATATCAGCAGGTTGGGTATTTGGAAAAGAGGAGTTTATGAAGAGTTTTTCAGAGATTATCTCCTTTGCCAAATTGAGAGCTAGTTATGGGTTGAATGGTAATGTAAACCCTAACTGGGTAGGAAACTATACAGTGCATGGTTCGTATGGGACAAACAAATACGATGGTGATGTAGGTTATTTACTCGGATCTCTTCCTAACCCTTATTTAAAATGGGAAAGATCTCAAACATTTGAAGTTGGTTTGGATGTAAGTTTCTTGGAGAATCGCATTAATTCAAACATAACTTTCTATAATCGCTTAACTGACGATAAGTTTGCGAATATCAACTTACCTTCTTCTTCAGGCATTAGTTCAATTACATCTAATAATGGTAAATTTAGAAATCGTGGTCTTGAAGCGGAATTAGGATTTAGAATAATTGATCAAGACGATTGGAAATGGAGTCTAAACTGGAATGCAGCTTATAATATGAATAAAGTCATCAAGCTTCCTTACAATGGTCTTGCAAACAATCGTCAAGGCGGCATGGAGGTTTATACTGGGAGACAGCTGGAAGATGGTAGCTATGAAAAAATATGGGTAGGTGGTTACCAAGAAGGTCAACGCCCAGGTGATGTTTATGCTTATAAGGCAGAAGGTATCTACAAGAGCTACGATGAGATTCCTGGTAATCTAATTGATAAATCAACAGGAAATAATGGTTCTAATAATAAAGTGCTTTATGGTCCTGAAGCTTGGGCTAAACTTTCTGATGCAGATAAGAAAAATGGCTTGCCTATTCAACCGGGTGATGTAAAGTGGAAAGATGTTAACGGTGATGGAGTAATTGATGTATTTGACCAGGTAAAAGTAGGTAATACTACACCTAAGTGGACAGGTGGTATCAATACAAATGTTTCATGGAAAGGCATAAGTCTATCAGCTCGTTTTGATTATGCGTTAGGTTTTAAAGTTCTTGATTGGAGAACTCCTTGGATTATGGGTAATATGCAAGGTACTTATAACACTATTACTGAAACAAAAAAGACTTGGAGTGAAGAAAATATAAATGGTAAATACCCTATCTATACATGGGCAGACCAGTTAGGAAAACGTAACTATGCTCGCAGCACTACAATGTTTATGTATAATGGTAATTATTTAGCACTTCGTGAACTAACACTAAGCTACCGTTTACCCAAAAAGATTATAGAAAAGGCATTGTTAAGCAATGTTGAGCTTTCTATTACAGGACAAAACTTAGGTTACTGGACGAAAGCTAAATTTGTTCACTCGCCCGAAGGTGGTAGCAGCAATGGGGGATATCCACTTCCAAAAACTGTAATCTTCGGATTGAATGTTTCCTTTTAAATAATTTTAAACTAATCAAAAAATGAAAAATATAGTTAGATCAGTAATTATAGCATTATCTGCTGTTTTATACAGCTCCTGTGATTCATTGGATTTATCTCCAATAGATCACTATGGTAGTGGAAACTTCTGGAATACAGAAGCTCAAGTTCATGGATTTATGAAAGGGCTACATTCTCAATTGAGGGGATCGTATCAGATGTTTTTTGCCTTAGGTGAAGCCCGTGGAGGCACCTTAAAGTCAGGAACATCATCTCTTGGTACTTCTTTAGATTGGAGTGATCCAATTAAAAACAATCAGTTTTCAGAAGATAAAACAGGTGTTTCTAATTGGTATGGAATATATAATAAAATTTTGCAGGTTAACCATTTTATTCATCAAGTAGAAAACGGGTGCCCTTTCTTAAATGATACTAAAAGAAGCTATTACTTAGGACAAGCTTATGGTCTAAGAGCTCTTTATTATAGCTATTTACACCGTACATATGGTGGTGTTCCTTTGATCGATCAAGTAAAAGTATTAGATGGGAAAATCTATGCAGAAAAGCTTTACACCAAACGTTCTACTGCTGAAGAAATTCTAACTTTTATAAAAGAAGATATTAGCCGATCAGAAGAGTACTTTGGAGATAACTTTTCTGGTGAAAATAAAAATTGGACAAAATATGCTACACTAATGCTAAAAGCTGAAATGTATTTATGGTCAGCTAAAGTCACTATAGGCGATCATACAGCAAATAAAGAAGATGCTAAGGTAGCTAAGGAGGCTTTAAAACAGTTAGAGGGAAAATTCACACTGCTTAATGATTTCTCGAAGGTATTTACTGATAAAGGGAATAAAGAAATCATTTTTGCTCTTCGTTTTAAGGATGATGAGGCAACTAACTGGGCAGCAAACTTTTTGTATTCAAAAGAAGTTTTTGTAGGACAGCGCTATAGTAGAGACGGTGAAGTGTATGGTGATGTTTTAGATTTAAGAGGTAATGGCTTGCTACGTCATGAATATAAATCTTCCTTTTGGGAAAAGTACGATGAGAATGATCAGCGTAGAGATAAAACATTCTTAGATCATTATGATAAAGAGGGGAAAAATCAAGGGCTGGTTATGCTAAAAGGCTTAGGAATTATCAATGCAAATGGTAACCGTGTGTACCAGTCAGACATTATTGTCTACCGCTATGCTGATGTACTTTTACTTCTAGCTGAAGTAGAAAACTTACTAGGTGGTGATTGCTCTAATTATATTAACAAAGTTAGAAAGCGTGCTTATGGTGATGCGTTCAATGCAGGGCTTTCTTTTGAAAAAGGTAGCTTTGAAAAAAATGAATTGGCTATTTTGGCTGAACGAGATAAGGAATTTGTGTGGGAAGGTAAACGCTGGTTTGATGTAGTACGTATGCAGGATGCTAATGGGAAACCTTTAGCGTTTAAAGCAGAAGCAAACTATCCTGATGAAGTTGGTGGTGTTCCTTATGCCCTTCTTAAACCAACAGAGTCTTATAAATTGCTATGGCCTGTGGATAGAGGGACACTTAATAATGACCCTGAACTTACTCAAACCCCTGGTTATGATAATGTTAAATAATATCAATGATACTGAGTTAAAATAATAAATGAAGGGCTGATTACATACATTGAATCAGCCCTTTACTTATTAAGACACTCTTTCAGTAAGGGTGTAAGAAAATTAAGATTGGGGTAAGTTATTGTTGTGGCCTGACTCTTTCTTTGTAAACAATTAAGAACTAACTTAAAATGATGCCCCTGTTCCTGATAGGCATTGACCACTTTCTAGTAGTTTCCTAAAGGATAAACATACTGATTCCATCACAAAATCATCCGTAGGGAACGATAATTTAGTCTTGGCATACTTTCTAATCTTGCCATTTATATTTTCAATTAAATTAGTGTATAGATAACTTTTCTTACTTCTACAGGGTACTAAAGAAAACTGTAAGCTCTTCTCAGTATTTCTCAAGCTCTGCACGGCATAAGAGTCCTTGGAATCCCACCTAGCTGCAAAACCCTCCAAAGCAACTGCTGCAGCCTCTTTATTGGGTACATAATAGAGGTTCTTCATATCTAGGAAAGCTATTTCATGTCATTCCAAACTGCAATATTAGCCAGTAATAGCATCTGTTATACGAGAAATCGTGGCAGTAAAGACATCAGAGTTATATACTTCTCTAATTTGCTCTTCTATATCCAGCACGCTCATTCTTTTATCATAAAGAGAGACAATGATGTCTCTATCCCTTCGACCATGCTTTTACTTTTAGGTATAATCATAGAGTTGTAGCTGACATCTCAATCGCTAGAGACTTTTATCTGCTCTGCTCCATAACTGGTTTTAATGGTCTTCTTAGTGTATCCATTACGACTGTTATCCCCTTTTCTAGGACTAAAATGAGCATCTAGCTCACCTTTAGGCGTCTTTCCAATACCCTACTATTGAATTGACTTTAGAAGGTTATTTTAGTTCTTCACTTGCTTTGATCTGTTTGAAGAGCTCATCAGAGATTAATTATTCTGTTCTCATATATAGTTGAGTTCTTTATTATAAAAGAACGGCTCAGGTAAAGTTGTTACCCAAGCCGTCCTTTTTAACTATGCATATAAGGTTAAAAAAGGCTAACCTCAACATTTCTACAACCGAGTCATTTAAGCATGCTTTTGTCTCTTTGTAGAAAACATAAATTATGTGTGAGTTTGTTATTCCATATTATCAGTAGTAGGTTTTAGGAAATAAAGTTGTAATGTAATTGCAATTAAAACAACTCCAGCTAACATCGCAAAACCTAGGCCAAGATTGCCATCATCCGTAAAACCACCTAGTAACTGTGTTATATAAGCTCCAGCTGTTACTCCTACTAAATTCATTATACCATAAGCAGTAGCTCTATAGCGAGAAGGAACAAATTGGCAGAGAATAGGCATATTATTCGCATCAAACATGCCATATCCTATTCCAAAAAACACACCTGCCAATATAGCTATATAACTTTGTCCAAAACCTAAAAGCAATAAAGAAGGAATAGTTAGGCCTAAACCTATTGCTCCAGTATAAATACGACCTCGTAGATTTTTCTGAACCCAAGAATCTGACAAATATCCCCCTACAATAACTCCAATAAATGAAGATACCGCTATAGTAATAGTAGAGATTGGTCCTGCCATAGCCATAGCCATATCAACTCCAAGGCTTTCTTTAAACAAGGTCGGTAACCAGTTTTTCGTAGCCCAACCCGGTAAGCTAGGTGCTGCAAAGTAAAATAGAATAACCCAGAAGGAAAGATTCGTGAAGAGATACATAAACCCTGCAAAAAAGCTTGGCTTTTTGTTTTGACCTATAAGCTTCTCTGTCTTAGTTTTCACTTCTGGTTTCTTATCTCTTAATAAAAAGATCAGAATCAAGGAGTATACTATACCAATGATACCGAACCAATGGAAGGTTGTATGCCAAGTAAACATTGCAGCGACAGTAGCACCAAACCCTCCTATAGCCTGCCCAGTATAGAGTCCAGTCATATGAATACCTATAGCTAAAGAGCGTGATTTACCGGTATGATAGTCGGCTATTAATGATAAACCTGCTGGAATATAAAGAGCCTCGCTCACCCCCATCAAGGCTCTAAGCCAATACACTTGAGAATATGTATCAGCTACACCCATGAGATAAGTGACACTAGACCAAACAAACAAACTTCCGACAATCAACCATTTTCTATTTAACCGATCAGCAATAGCTCCAGCAACTGGGCTCATTAGTGCATATATCCATAAGAAAACAGCCATTAAGTTTCCAAAGCGTTCTGCAGATTGAAGCTCAACAATATCGATTTGCATCGCTTCACGCATCGTACTCAGCATCTGACGATCCATATAGTTGAGTAAGGCTACCCCCCAGAGAAGCCCTACTACTAACCATGAATATGCTTTTGTGTTTTTCATGATTTAATTTTATATTCTATTATTTAGTTTATTTGTTTTGATTTGAACAGTGTGAGGTGTTCGCACTCCTGGTTTAAGCTCTCCACCTATAATATAAATATCCGACTTATAACTAGCGACAGCTGCTCCAGCACGAGCTAATTCTTTGTGTTTTCCTACACTAACCCACTGTCTTTTTACACTATCAAAGAGTAATACGTCCGAATTAAATCGATACCAAAATCTATCCTGAACAAGGTAATCATATTGAGCTTTTTTAAGACTATCTAGTTGCCTGACATTAGAACAATGCTGCATCAGCTCTTCTCTTTTCAAAGCCTCCAAAAAAATAGCAGAATGAACTCCCCCAAAAGCAAAAACATCATCTCCATGGTAAGTTACACTTGCTCCTGACAATGATATAATAGTCGAATCCGATGATAATGGAGACTCTAATATCCTCCACTCTCCTTCTTTATATACTAAGCCATCAGTACTTATAGACGCTGAGTTCTGGTCAGAACATGGAGCAAACCCTCCATATAAGTATATTTCATTATCTCTTACGAATGATATTAACTGAATCCTAGGATTGCCAGGGAAAGAAGACTCCTCAACCCATCCCGCACTAAGATTTTCAAAATCTAAAGATAGAACTTGATTTGAAGGCTTTCCTTTTCGAGTGCCTCCTAGTATGTAAATTTTATTATTTAAGTATACTCCTGTCATATTATCAATACCCCAGGGTAGTGAAGGCAATAAAGTTTGAGAAACTCCCTTATCTGAAATAACAACCTGAGTAACTAAAGTTAATTTGTTCTCAGAATTCGACCCCCCAATAAAAATAAGTGAGTTGTCTTTCATTACAGATACTCCATAAGCAGCTGGCATAGGCAAAGCTCCTATTTTTTTCCATTGTAAAGAGTCTCCTACTGGTGTGGTATATATTCCTTTATAAAAACGCTTATGTCCTCCTTCACTCACTGGGTTATCAGGGAAATTACATCCTCCTGCAACCACTAAGTATCCATTAGCAACTCCTACAAAACATCCAGACACCCCCTTTTCAATGCCTTTTTCTCCTGTTAATTCATCTTGATGTAAGTTTACTATATAAGGAAGAGAATTGCAATGCGATGTTCTCTTACAGGATAAAACGCTTGTTAAAAGTGAACAAAACAAAAGGATATTGATTAGATATCTCATATATTAACCATTCATCATTTTATAAAATCCACTAGTTTTATAGCTTGGAAAGTCATATGCGCTACACTACTCTCATAAAGAATACCTACTGTCTCTTTGTCAATCATAGTTAAACATGAATATCCCCAACCCACTCCTTCATCTAAAAGAACCTCATTGGCTTCAGTCCAGGTATGCCCTCTATCCAAACTCATCTTGATTGTAATATTATACCTACCATCTGAAGTGTTCGGGTTAGAAAATAATAATAAATCTTTATTAAGGATATTATCTTTTGCCTTAACCGAAATTAAACTAGCCATACACACTGGCTCACGTAAAGCAGTACGAGAGGACTCGTGCTCTTTCCATGTTTGTCCTAAATCACTTGTTGTATATACAGCTCTACTTCCTCCACGATTATCACGCATATTTAACATAAGAATCCCTGGTTCTACTTCTACAACTTGTGATTCCGTCGTATTGGTGCGAGCATGATTATGTATTGTCCATGTTTCTCCTTGATCTTTACTATACATAATACCTGCATTAGGAATACGAGTAGAGTCTATATACTGTATTGGAAAAACAAGAGTTCCATCTTCCATCGTTATACCTCTACCTGGACCTTGTAGCAGAAAATACCAAGATGGGTCTTTAACTTGTTCTGTTATATTAATAGGTGCCGACCAAGTTTTACCATCGTCAGTACTCTTTGAAAGAACAAGTTGTGCTGTTTCATTCATAGACATTCCTGGATGTGAGCTCCACCATGCACGCTGGTTTCCCATACCATGTGTCCATGCAGCTATTATCCAAATTGTATTTGTCTTAGTATCAACTAAGATAGAAGGGTCACCTACACCGTTTTGAGATGCAGGTAAACCTCCAGTTTCACCAAAACTGAGTGGTAATCTCATTTTTTCCCATGTCTGACCACCATCAGTGCTACGACTCACACCAACATCAACATATTCCTGCAAATCTACACTACTATTATAACGCACATCATAAACACCTAAAAGAGTACCTTTATTCGTTGTAACTAGTCCAGGAATTCTAAAAGAGGCTGAACCATCATCTCCTGCTTTACGAACAGCCTTAGCCATTCTGTGCTCGATGTTTTCTACAGAGATATAAGATAACTCAGCCTTTTCATTATCTAAAGTAATAGATTCTATTGTCGATGTAAACTTTGAGACTAAAGATGTTGTTGGCTTCAGATGTAAAGCTATCCAAAAATAATTTACCCCTGGGAATAAGTTTTTATCAGCCTTTAGAACAACTTTAGTTGTTTTGGGCTGAACTTCATCCATTTTTATAGAATAAGAAGGATTAGCTTTCAAAGTATAAAGGGGATTATGAGAAGATAAATACTCTACAGGAGCCATTCTATTTCGCTTATAATCTTGTAAGGCTTCTGTTCCACTATAGTAAAGTTTCAAAGACTTAATTTCTGATAAGTTAACCTGATCACCGATAGTTAAAGTTATTTCATTTAGTTTTTTACTCTCTTTAGCATCAACTCGAAGATAGTATAGTATATTATCTTCTCTTTCTATAAGAAAAGGTATTTGAGTTTCTTTTACTTGTATAATATCTTTGGCATTAACATTGAAAGTATTCACCACAGAGCAAAGCGCTACTACAATTAGTATAAAAAGTGTTCTATTCATATTATAATTAAATCAAGGACAACCTTACATAGTAAAGCCATCATAGTGTTTTAAGTATTTAACATTTCATCGCATAGGATATACCCTTTTATCATCATTCTAGGTATATGGAATGGCCCTTTAAACAAGTTACCTTTAGCTGGTTGAGATATAGTCCCGTCACGATGTAGATATCCATACCACTCACCATACTCCTTATCTGGTAAATGGTTATAGGTCCAGTCACTAACTTTCTTATGCATCTCCAGGTATTTTTTGTCTTTCGTGGCCTGATAAGCATAAAGTGTAGCTATAATAGCCTCCGTCTGTGGCCACCAAAACTTCATATCTTGTGCATAATCCTGACAAGGTAACCCCTTACAGTCTTTAAAATTAATGATACCCCCAAACTGATTATCCCATCCCCAATCCCACGACCAGTTCAATATTTCCAAAGCCTTATCTACTATTTTAGAGTCCCAGTGTCTATATTTGGCCTCCTCTAGTAAAAACCAAGCAGTCTCAATACAGTGACCTGGGTTTATTAGTCTTCCAATATTAGTATCAATAAATTCACCGTTCTCACCAACTGTTTCTAATAGTGCTTGATACTCAGGGTGCATAAAGTCGCGAAACAGCTTATGCATTGATTCATCAATTTGTTGAGTTAGAATAGGATCATTAATAGCAGCTCTAATCCTAGAGGCTGTATTTATTAGGATCATTACTATAGAGTGACCTTGTATTTTCACCCTGCTTTCATATTTAGGCTGTAGGAAACCCGGTGTATTCAAAAAGTGCTGAATATCCTTAAATAAAGACAATGCTTTATTAGCATATGTTTTATCTCCTGATGCTAATGCATATTCAGACATTGCTATAGCTGTAAATGTTTCAGAAAACACATATCGACGCTTTCTAATAGGTAAGCCTTCTTCCGTTACAGAAAAAAACATATGTCCATCTTTATCAAAACAATTTTTTTCAATAAATAATAATGTGCTCTTGCATGCATTTAACCACTCTTGATTTTTTTCTATATTATTGTATGCATAAGCACATACAAAAGCAAATCTCCCTTGAAACCAGACAGATTTTGTGGTATCCATTAGTGAACCATCTCTATTTAGACAGGTATAAATGCCACCGTGCTTTGTATCCAAGCCATTTTCTAGCCAAAATGGCAATATATTGGTAGTTAAGTCGTGCTTATACTTCTTTTTCCAGTACTTTAAGTATTCGTATTCCAACATTGGGTATTAAAATTTATTACAGCGTTCAAAGAAGTTGATTGCATCCAAATCACTCTTTAACCTGCTTTCTTCAGTATCTGTTAGATTTTGAAATGGAGTCCTATTAGGACCTAAATCCAAGCCAATAAGCTTCATAATTCTCTTGCCTCCAACAATATTTCCACGATACTTACAGATAATATTTATTACTGCTTGGGAATAGTTTTGAAGTTCCCTTGCTTTGTCTAAATCTCCAGCTTCCCAAGCCTCTTGTATCCCAACCAAGTTTATGCCATTGTAGTTAGTGGTACCACCGATACCACCTTTGGCACCTCCCATTGCTAAACAGGGTAAAATAGTTTCATCTTGTCCATGAAGCATATCAAATTTCCCATTTTTGTATAAGAGACATTGATTATATTCATAAAGACTTTCAAAAGTGTACTTTACACCCGCAAAGTTAGGTATACGGCCATCTACAGCTTTTAAGAAATCAAGCATAGGTAAAAAAACTCCATTAAAAGCAGGAATGTGGTAAAAATAAAAAGGGAGTTGTGGCGCGCCACAAGCAATTTCCTCACAATATTTAACCAATTCTTCTATTCTTCCTATTTTCGGGAATGGAGGTGCCATGGCTCCAATACCCCATGCACCTATTTCTTGTGCGTGTTGAGCTAATCGAAAACTTTCTTTAACGCAGGTGCTACCCACATGAACAATCACTTTAAAGTCTTTAGGAGCCACTTTGACCCAGCATTCTGCCAGCTGTTTTCGCTCATCTTCAGTAAGCATATAACCTTCACCTGATGAACCATTAATAAATACACCTTTAAGTTTGTTCTTATTTAACAATACAGCATAATCCGCAATAGGCTCTAAATTCAATTCACCTTCTGCTGTAAACGGTGTAAATGGGGCATTTATTAAACCCTTAACTTTTTCATACATAACCATTTATTTATTAGGTTTTCAACTCATTCTAAAATCTATAGATAATTTGACACTTAGCAAATATATGTTTTTTTTTACAAACACAAGCATATTAAATAAATATTTTTAATATCAGCCCCGGCAGAGATATTAAAATTAACTATTCATGTGCTATTATTTAAATACACATAAAATAATCTCCTGGTGTATTAGTTTTTAGTTAGCATGGATTTAAAAACAAACAGTTTATTTCTATATTTGTAAAGGGTCTTATTAAATATATTAAAAATATGAGCAATCTAAAAAACCATCTTCTAAAGCAAATAGAAAAAGGATCTAAAAATGCTTTAACAAAGAAAAAAATAATTACGCATTATATATACAATGGAAACTCCACTATAACAGAGTTAGCAAAAGAGCTAGACTTAAGTATACCAACTGTTACCAAATTTATAGCTGAAATGTCTGAAGAAGGTTTCTTAAACGATTATGGGAAATTAGAAACAAGCGGAGGCAGACACCCTATTCTTTACGGTTTAAATCCAGACTCTGGCTACTTCATGGGTGTTGAAATTAAAAGATTTACAATTAATTTAGGAGTCATAAATTTCAAAGGAGATATGGTGGAGATGAAAATGGATATACCCTATAACTTTGAAAACACAAAGAAGCGTATGTCTGAGCTTTGTATTATTATAACCGACTTTATAGACTCGCTTTCTATTTCAAAAGATAAGATTTTAAATATAAACATAAATATCTCTGGACGAGTTAATCCGGAATTAGGTTATAGCTACAGCACCTATAATTTTGAAGAAAGGCCTCTAGCTGAAATTTTAACAGAACGCCTTGGCTACAAAGTAACTATTGATAATGATACACGAGCTATGGCTTTTGGCGAATTTATGAAAGGCTGCGTAAAAGGTGAAAAGAACATTATATTTGTAAACATAAGCTGGGGATTAGGTATCGGAATAATTATTAATAGTAAACTATACATTGGTAAATCCGGTTTTGCCGGAGAGTTTGGACATATTAACGTTTACGATAATGAAGTTTTATGCCACTGCGGTAAAAAAGGTTGTCTAGAAACAGAAGCCTCTGGCAGTGCCCTACATCGTAAACTAATAAATAGAATAAAAAATGGGGAAACATCAATTCTATCAAAAAGAGTTTTAAAAGGTGATAATATTACACTTGAGGACATTTTATCCGCAACAATGCAAGAAGATATGCTTTGTATTGAAATCATTGAAGATATAGGAGAAAAACTAGGAAAAGAAATTGCCGCATTAATAAATATTTTAAACCCTGAACTAGTAATAATAGGAGGTTCTCTTTCCTCAACAGGGGATTACATAACTCAACCTATTAAAACAGCCGTACGCAAATACTCACTAAATTTAGTTAATAAAGATTCTCAAATAAAGACATCTAAACTCAACGATAAAGTAGGAGTTGTTGGCTCATGCATGATGGCTAGGAGTCGCATGTTTGAAGCGGAGTTTTAATTTGTTAAATATTACTCATACTTCTATTCTCGCTATTAAAAACAAATTAAGAAGTGACTTCTATCAATCAGCCACCTACTTCAGCTACTTAGGTACTTCTCTAAAGCTATTAACACATATGGACTTATCTTTCTGCTATTTCAATATGGATGCTCAAATAATGGCCCTATCATAGTTATAAACAAACTTATAACTCTAGGTTCAGCCATTTCTGTAATTTCACTTTACTTACTAAAATATCATGGATTTATAGATACCTACAAATAATCATACTACACTTACTTTTGCTATAAGATATCTCACCTCTACAATATAAAGAAGGTAAATACTCCCTATCTTTGTATAGACAGAAACTACACTATAGCAATGAAGAAAGAGACGTTAAAAGGATTTTTATATGGATTACTATCCTCATCTACTTTTGGGCTAATACCCCTGTTTACTCTCCCAGTAATTAGTGAGGGTATGCAATTTCCATCCATACTCTTATATCGATTTATCTTTGCCTGTATTGTGCTAGCATTACTACTGCTAGCTAAGGGCATTTCGCTCCGAATTAGTTTGAAAGACTTACCCAAACTGCTACTCCTTGCAGTATTTTACGATATTTCATCCTTGTTTTTATTTTGGGGATATCAAGAGATATCAAGTGGAGTTGCTACTGCTATTCACTTTATGTACCCCGTATTCACTACTATTCTAATGATGACACTCTTTAAAGAGAGAAGCTCTATTTGGAGGGCGATAGCCATCATTATAGCCATAATAGGAGTAAGCCTACTCTCACTGTCAGGTGGAGAGACGAGTAGAATATCTATAGCAGGAATTATTATAGTACTCATTTCTGCCTTGGGTTATGCCTCCTATTTAGTAGCAGTGAATAAAGTTAATATCAAAATGAATGGACTGAAACTCACCTTTTATGTTTTCCTTTTTGGAGGCATTATATTGTTTACAGGAACAACATTGGTTTCAAGTGTTCAGCCTATCCCTTCCATGCGCTCATTTGGCTCTCTTCTCTTATTGGCCATCATCCCTACAATCATCTCAAACCTGACACTTATCCAAGCAATTAAACGTATTGGATCGACTATTACCTCCGTATTAGGAGCAATGGAGCCAGTAACAGCTATACTTGTAGGTATTCTAGTATTTAATGAAGCCTTAACGGCACAAATAGGACTGGGAGTTATATTAATTATATCAGCTGTTCTTATCATTATACTAAAGCGCTAATTTAAAAAGGCTACAAAACAAAAGTGCGTAACAACAAATTGCTACGCACTTTTTATTATTCCAGGTGGATCACTCTACTCTACGATTAGTCTGAGTTTCTTAGATTCAACACGCTTTTTTAACCACTCTTCTAATTTTTCTTGCTCTTTAGGGACTAGCTCCTTTTCAAGCCTTACTATTGCAAGGGTTACAGTATCCGGTTTCTGAGTTTCAACATCTACCTCTACAACCTGAGAAATTGATACTTTTTGAACTGACGGATAAAGTACAGATAACTCTGGTGCAATCTTGGCGCTCAACTCTGTATACTCTTTATACCGCTGTATAGCTCTTTCCAAGGCTCTAATTTGATTTTGTTGATCTTGAAGCTTGATCTGGCTGTCTTTATAGAAATCTTCCATCACGAGCGCTTTAATAGACTTTAGGTCAGGAGCAGTATCACTTACACCCTGTATCACTGTAAGTGTAGTATTCTTGAGCTTATATTTAGGCATCTTTTGGCGAGCTATCTCTATAGACGCTTCGGGTACCTCAGTTCCAATTAATACTACACGAATATCCCTACCTTTAGTTGAGTCATTCCTCGAAATAGACCGATCAATAATTTGCGTATTTTCAAAATGTAGTTCTTCAGCGATAAAACGATTGGCAGCACCTTTAAATACCGTATCCTTGATAATTCCAACAGTCAAGTATAAAGCTGGAACCATAGTTAATACAACAATGACTATAATGTATTTCCTAACCCTCATCTCTCTGGCCTTATCTACAAACTCTTTAGGGTGAAAGTGCATGACACGAACTCCTAAATAAGTAGCAACAGAGATAAATACAGAATTAATAAAGTAAAGGTAAAAAGCTCCTAGGAAAAAAGCTAAGTTACCTGTAGCTAGTCCATAACCAGCTGTACATAGCGGAGGCATTAAGGCAGTAGCAATTGCTACTCCAGGTATTACATTTCCTTTCTCTTTTGTTGAGAGTGCAACCACACCTGCCAAACCACCAAACAAGGCGATAAATACATCGTAAATATTGGGAGAGGTACGAGCTAGCAATTCTGATTGAGCCTCAGCCAAGGGGGAGATTAGAAAGAAAATAGTCGAGGTAACTACACTAAATAAAGTGGTGATCATAAAGCTCTTAAACGAGCGCTTCATGAGATCAAAGTCACTAATCCCAACCGCTAAGCCAATACCCATAATTGGTCCCATTAGTGGGGATATAAGCATCGCACCTATTATAACTGCCGTTGAGTTGACATTCAATCCCAAAGAGGCCATAAAGGTAGCAAATATCAGAATCCATAAATTTGCGCCCTTAAAGCTCACTCCCTTTCGAATAGACTCAATAGTTAGTTGTTCATTATCCTTATCCTTGCGCAGATCCAAATATTCTTTTACAAAGGATCGAATCGCAAAAACATTCCTTTTATCTGTGCTCATGATTATTTTTTAATAAAACGATTAATAATTGGTATACTTTTTAAGGGTAAGTCTTTCTTGACTATAAAAATGATATATATTATTAATAAGAATGTTCTATACGCCATTCTTAAATAGGTATTCTCTAGTGTGACTTTTACACCTAACACGTACAGCACAGCTGCCAGTAAGGTATAAGTAGCAATACGCTTCAAATCGTAAGGAATAGGATTGCGCACCTGTCCTACCACATATGATAAAATAGTCATCAAAGCATAACCTATCAGCCCTGCTAGAGCAGATCCCATATAGCTATACTTAGGTATCCATAGAATATTTAAAACAATGATAACAGCGCAACCAATCAGTGAAAAGTAAGCTCCCCACCTTGTTTCTTCGTTAAGCTTGTACCAGTAGGCTAGATTAAAGTAAACCCCTATTAGTATTTGCGTAAGCATGACCAATGGGACTACAATCAAACCTGCCCAATAATCAGGCTGTATTATATACTTAATGATGTCTAGGTAAAAAGCGACAGCTAAAAATCCAAGTAAAGTAAATATAATAAAGTACTTCATGACTTCAGCATAAGTCTGCTTACTACCCGACTCTTTATTTTTACTAAAAACAAAGGGTTCATAAGCATACCGAAAAGCTTGTGTACACATCCCCATAATCATAGCGATTTTGCTCGTGGCTCCATAGATACCAAGTTCTACATTCGCCTGCTCTGAGTCAGGATAGACGATAGGGAAAATAATTTTATCAAAAGTCTGACTCAACACTCCAGCAATCCCTAAAACGAGTATAGGAAAGGAGTATTTAAAGATACGCTTGAATAGGGATAAGTCAAAAACATACTTCATCTGAGTCAACTCAGGAATAAAGAAAAGTACTTGAACAGAAGTAGCAATTAGGTTGGCTATAAAGACATATCCCTCTAAGCTATCTGTATTATACCAAGCTAGCAAATTAGGGAAATACTCCTGCAGCATAGGTACCCAAACCAGTAAGAGGAGATTTAAAAAAATATTGAATCCAATAAAGAAAAGCTTTATACAAGCAAACTTTATAGGTCGCTGCTGAAAACGTAAATAGGCAAAAAGAATACTCATAAAGGCATCCATAGCCACTACAACAGCCATCATGCCCAAGTAGTCTGCCCGCTCATATTCCAAGTAATAAGCCAGAGAATCTAGGTTCAGAAGACACATCAAAACAAATAGAACTGAAGTCGAACCGACTGCTATTAAGATTGTAGAAAAAACAGTCTGAGGATTTTCTTTCTTTTTATTAGCATAATAAAAGAAGCCTGTCTCCATTCCATATGTAAGCACTACCAACAATAAGGCTATTAGAGCATACATATTGGTCACTACCCCATAGCTACCTGTTGATGCAGGCATCTTGTATACATAGAGCGGTACAAGTAAGTAGTTTAAAAAACGACCTACTATACTACTTGCTCCATAGATCATAATGTCTTTAACAAGCCGCTTCCCCTCCCCCCTAGCTGAGGAGTTTTGCACTGGTTTATTCATGAGCTTTCTTTGTTGCAATTTAAAAAAGAGATTGTTGATCAGGCTGAGGTTCTCTACCTAGATGCGAATAAGCAAGCGGTGTCACCTCCCTACCTCGAGGAGTCCTTTTAATAAATCCCTCCTTAATTAAGAAAGGCTCATATACTTCTTCGATTGTGCCTGAGTCTTCTCCTAGCGCTGTGGCAATAGTAGATAGACCAACAGGCCCTCCATTAAACTTATCAATAATGGTACATAAAATCTTATTATCCACTTCATCTAAGCCATAGCGATCAATATTTAATGCCTCTAGAGCATAGCGGGCTATCTCTAAATCGATGGATCCATCACCCTTGACCTGGGCAAAGTCTCGGACCCTACGCAGCAAAGCATTGCAGATACGAGGTGTACCTCTACTCCTAGAAGCAATTTCAGATGCAGCCTCAAAACTACAAGGAACATCAAGTATATCAGCCGAACGGATTACAATTTGTGTTAGGACTGTATCGTCGTAGTATTCTAAATGCAAGTTGATACCAAAACGAGCTCTTAAAGGAGCAGTGAGCAAGCCACTACGTGTCGTAGCCCCTACCAGGGTAAAGGGGTTTAACTCAAGTTGAATACTTCGAGCCGAAGGCCCCTTGTCTATCATGATATCAATGCGATAATCTTCCATAGCTGAGTACAGGTATTCTTCCACTACAGGAGAAAGTCTATGAATCTCATCGATGAAAAGCACATCATTGGGCTCTAGGCTTGTCAAAACACCAGCTAAATCTCCAGGTTTATCCAAGACAGGACCTGAAGTTATTTTTAAGCCTACTTCTAATTCATTGGCTATAATATTAGACAGCGTGGTTTTACCCAAACCTGGAGGTCCGTGTAGTAAGACATGATCAAGAGCCTCTGACCTTAAGCGAGCAGCTTTTACAAAAATAGTCAAGTTCTCAACCACCTGTTCTTGTCCACTAAAATCATCAAACGAGAGCGGACGTAGTTCATTTTCAAAGTCTTTTTCTCGTGAGGTTAGTTGTGGATCTCTTATATCAAAATTATCTTCCATCTTAATTTTATAAATCTCCGAACAAAGGTATAAAAGAATACATATATCTTGATTATGAAAGGCGTTTATTACATCCCTGACATAAGGCTGTTCTGCCTAGGACCTTTCACTCTTTTGGTCCTGATCTTTTGGTCATGGGTCCCTGACTCAGTAAATCAACTAAAATGACTAGGTTTAAAGACCAGCTAACCTATCGAATATAAGTAGATTATCCCATATACAGAGAGGATTATAGCAAATTAAGTTAAAAAGCAACGGCAAACAAAAAGTTATTTCTAAATTTGCATGAAAACAATTCAACAAGGTGAATTGTCCTAGTGATTGTTTTCAGCATATAAAACAAAATATCACTATGATGATTACTTATCATACAGAAGGAGTTGGCATGCCAAAAATAGACACAACTCTTGTCCCAAAATGGATTGAACAAGTTGTAGCTATCTATAATCGCAGACTGGGTGAGTTAGCCTATATTTTCTGCTCAGATGATTACATCCTAGATGTCAACCGTACTTATCTCAAACACGACTACTTTACTGATATTATCACATTTGACTACTGCAAAGGAGCTGTAGTTTCAGGTGATCTTTTTATAAGTCTTGATACAGTAAAATCCAACTCAGACCAATTTAAAACAACATACCAAGAAGAACTACATCGAACAATTATTCATGGGGTTCTTCACCTTTGTGGTATCAATGACAAAGGCCCTGGAGAAAGAGAAATAATGGAAAAGGCAGAAAACGAGGCTTTGGCGATCTACAAACAACTAGCCAAAATCGATGCGTTTTAAGGCCACCAAATTAGAGTTTAGGTTTTATATTAAAAGAATGATCAAATGACATTTAAATATGATGTTGTCGTTATAGGAGCTGGTCATGCTGGCTGTGAAGCAGCTGTAGCTGCTGCACGTCTAGGCTCAAAGACTTGCTTAATAACGATGGATATGAATAAGATTGCACAAATGAGCTGCAATCCAGCAATAGGAGGTATTGCTAAAGGCCAAATCGTACGAGAAGTTGATGCACTAGGCGGAGATATCGGCCTAGTTACTGATCGCACAGCTATACAGTTTCGTATGCTCAATCGCTCTAAAGGACCTGCTATGTGGAGTCCAAGAGCTCAATGTGACAGAAACCGTTATATTTGGGAGTGGAGAGAAATATTAGACACCACAGACAACCTTGATATTTGGCAGGACAGTGTTAAGAACTTAATTTATAAAGATGGAGCTGTAGTAGGATTAAATACTTTGTGGGAGGTTACATTCTATGCTAAATGCGTTATTGTAACTGCTGGAACTTTCCTTAATGGTTTGATGCACGTTGGAAAAGTACAGCTCCCTGGAGGGAGAATGGCAGAGCCTGCAATTTACCACTTGACAGAGTCGATAGCTTCTACAGGCATCCGAGTGGATCGAATGAAAACGGGTACACCTGTTCGCATAGACAAGCGTAGTGTTCACTTTGAAGACATGGAACCCCAAGAGGGGGAAGACGATTTTCATAAATTCTCCTTTATGGACACGGGTAAAGAAAAGCTTCCAGCATTACCCTGCTGGACGACTTATACCACCCCAGAGTCTCACCGAATTTTAGAAAAAGGCCTCGAGGACTCCCCACTCTACAATGGACAAATCCAAAGTATAGGGCCACGCTACTGCCCAAGTGTTGAAACCAAAATTGTCAACTTTCCTAATAAAGACAAGCACCAGCTTTTCCTAGAGCCAGAAGGTGTTAATACAAATGAGATGTACCTCAATGGCTTCTCCTCTTCTTTGCCCATGGATATACAATTGGAGGCTCTAAGAAAAATACCCGCTTTTAGGGATGCTGTGGCTTACCGACCGGGCTACGCCATTGAATATGATTTCTTCGATCCAACCCAACTGACACACACGTTGGAATCCAAGGTGGTAAAGAACTTGTTTTTCGCGGGACAAGTTAATGGAACTACTGGATACGAAGAAGCAGCAGGACAAGGCTTAATTGCAGGTGTTAATGCGCATATAAACTGCCATGGAGGTAAGGAGTTCACTCTGGGTAGAGACGAAGCCTATGTTGGTGTACTGATTGACGATTTAGTGACCAAGGGAGTAGATGAACCTTACCGCATGTTTACTTCACGTGCCGAATACCGTATTCTGCTACGCATGGATGATGCAGACATGAGGCTAACCCCCAAAGCTTGGGAGCTAGGCTTGGCTTCTAAAGAAAGATACGAGCTCTTCACCCAAAAGGAAAACCACATCAAGCGAATCATCACATTTGCTCAAGAGTATTCGATCAAGCCTAAGTACATCAATAGCGCGCTAGAAAGTTTAGGAACCACCCCTCTTAGACAGGGCTGCAAACTAATAGACTTAATAACCAGACCTCAAATCAGCTTCAACTCAATAAGAGCACACATCCCTGCTTTGGAAGAGGCTTTGGCTAAAATAGAGAATAGAGAAGAAGAGATTATTGAGGCTGCAGAGATAGCGATTAAGTATAGTGGATATATTGAGCGCGAAAAGCAAATTGCAGAAAAAACTCAGCGCTTGGAGAACATAAAAATTAGAGGCAAGTTTGATTACAGCCAAATTAAGGCACTATCCTTTGAGGCCAGAGAGAAGTTAATAAAGATAGACCCTGAAAATATTGCTCAAGCTAGCCGCATACCAGGCGTGTCTCCTAGCGATGTGAATGTACTTTTAGTACTTGCTCAAAAATAATTGTTACACGTGGAACATATAAATCAGATAAACATAATGACTAAAGAAGATTTGGTAAAAGAGATTAGAACAGTTGAAAACTTCCCTATAGATGGAATACTCTTTTACGACATCACCACACTGTTCAAAAGCGCAAAAGCCCTAGAGTTTCTAGGAGAGCTTCTGTATGAGAAATACAAAGATAAAGGAATCACTAAGGTGGTAGGTATAGAGTCTAGGGGGTTCATCATGGGGCCAATCCTTGCCACTAAGCTTGGAGCCGGCTTTGTTACCATTCGAAAACCTGGAAAGCTCCCTGCGCAAACCATAGAAGAAAGCTATGAGAAGGAGTATGGAACAGACACGATACAGATGCACAAAGATGCGTTAAGTGAAGATGATGTTGTCCTACTTCACGATGATCTACTCGCGACTGGCGGTACCATGAAGGCAGCTATAAAGCTAGTAGAGCAGCTAAAGCCTAAGAAAACACTAGTCAACTTTCTGATAGAGTTAAAGGAGCTAGAAGGCAGAAAAGCTTTCCCGGATGGTATTGAGATCGACTCAGTATTAAAACTATAAACTTAAACGCTACTTCTTGTAGCGTTTTTTGTATCTTAAGAGCTCTGAATGTTCCACGTGTAACATTAGTTATTATGTCAACAAGCAAGGAAGAAGAGAAAAGGAAGTGGAAACTAAACCTGAAGACTCTGGTAGCAAGCCTACCAGAGCAGCCTGGCATATACCAATACTTAGACGAGAAGGATAAGATAATTTATGTAGGAAAGGCTAAAAACCTAAAGCGAAGAGTAGCATCTTATTTCAACAAAGAACACAAAAGCGACAAAACGACTGTTTTAGTTCGAAGGATTCGGAATATAAAGTACATAGTGGTAAACACAGAAGAGGATGCTCTTCTGCTAGAAAACAACCTAATCAAGGAACACCAGCCACGATACAACGTACTCCTTAAAGATGATAAGACCTACCCTTCTATTTGTGTGCAGAACGAGTACTTTCCCAGAGTCTTCAAAACAAGGAAGGTTATAAATAATGGCTCATCTTATTATGGTCCATACACACACCTGCCTACTATGCACACCTTACTAGATCTTATCAAAAAGCTATACCCAATTCGCACTTGCAAACACAACCTTAGCCCTTATAATATCAGAGAAGGGCGTTTTAAGGTTTGCCTTGATTATCATTTGAAGACATGCCTGGGTCCCTGCGAAGGATTGCAAACTCACGAAGACTATATGAGAAACATTGAAGAGGTAAAGGAGATATTAAAAGGACGTACACGTGAAATAAGCGATAGACTAAAAATAAAGATGCAGGAGCATGCAGAGGCTCTGCAGTTTGAGAAAGCACAGGAGTACAAGGAGAAGCTAAGGCTAATCGAGAATTATAGAAGTAAGTCAGAGGTGGTCAGCACCCTTATACACAACATAGATGTATTTTCAATTGAAAGTGATGGGAGAAAAGCAGCCTATATAAACTATCTGCACATAGAAAACGGAGCAATCAATCAAGCCTATACTTTTGAATATAAAAAGAAGCTAGATGAAACAGAACAAGAGCTTCTGGCCATGGGTATAGTAGAAATGCGTAAAAGGTTTGGGAGTAAAGCCAAAGAAATAGTTATACCATTTGAACTAGCTATAGAGCTCAATAACGTCAAGTTTACTATCCCTCAACGAGGAGAAAAAAGAAAATTACTAGATTTATCTAAGCTCAATGTCAAACAGTACAAAATTGACCGATTAAAACAGGCAGATAAACTAAATCCTGCTCAAAGAAGTATTAGACTCTTAAAGGAGCTACAAGATAAACTACAACTCAAAAAACTGCCTATGCATATTGAGAGTTTTGATAACTCCAACATTCAAGGCTCAGATGCTGTTGCTGCTTGTATTGTCTTTAAGGGTGCTAAGCCAGCAAAAAAGGAGTATAGGCGGTACAATATTAAAACAGTCGTTGGACCTGATGATTACGCCTCTATGCATGAAGTAGTCAAGAGGAGATATAGCAGGCTTATTGAAGAGAAAGCGCCCCTACCCGATTTGATTATTACAGATGGAGGAAAAGGACAGATGGGTGTAGTAAAAACTGCCTTAGATGAGCTTAGAATTGAGATACCCATAGCTGGACTAGCGAAAGATGAGAGACATAAAACGACTGAATTATTGTATGGATTTCCAGCACAAACGATTGGGCTCGAAGTGGGCAGCGGATTGTTTAAACTCATGGAACGCATACAAGATGAAGTGCATAGATTTGCTATTCAGTTTCATCGTGACAAGCGCAGCAAGAGACAAGTTCAATCTGAGCTAGATAACGTAGCTGGTATTGGACCCAAAACCAAGCAGCAATTACTCAAACACTACGGAAGTATAAAACGAATAAGACAAAGTAGTCAGGAAGAGCTTGTAGCGCTGATAGGAAAAGCCAAGGGATTGAGACTATGGAATGCACTACATAATAAACCGGAAACAAAGAAATAATCACTTATATTTATAACTTTGTAAAGTAGACAGTAATATGAGAGTAGTAATACAACGTGTAAAAAAAGCCTCTGTAACAACAAATAACAAAATCAAGTCTGAAATAGGGAAAGGCTTGCTAATTTTGCTTGGAATAGAGAATGAAGACAGCAGTGAGGACATAGCGTGGTTATGTAGAAAGATCGTTAATATGAGGATTTTTGACGACCAAGAGGGCGTAATGAACTTATCCATTCAAGATACAAATGGAGATATATTACTAATTAGCCAATTTACATTACATGCATCTACCAAAAAAGGTAATCGCCCCTCTTACATTAGAGCTGCTAAACCAGAGGTAGCCACCCCACTCTACCACGAGTTTATACGGACATTAGAGGCTACATTAGGAAAAGACATTGGTACGGGTCAATTTGGAGCAGACATGCAGGTCGAGCTAATTAATGATGGACCTGTCACCATTTGTATGGATACTAAAAATAAAGAATAATGACGATAGAGGAAGCGCAAAAGAAAGTGGACCAATGGATAAAAACTATTGGTGTAAGATACTTCAGCGAACTAACCAATATGGCTATACTTACCGAGGAGGTGGGTGAGTTGGCTCGAGTTATGGCCAGAAAGTATGGAGAGCAATCATTCAAAGATGGTGAGGAAGACAAACTTGAAGAAGAGCTAGCTGACGTGCTTTGGGTCTTGATCTGCCTTGCTAACCAAACAGGAGTAGATCTAAATCAAGCATTAATAGCCAGTTTTGAGAAAAAGACAAAAAGAGATAGACTTAGACACCAAGAAAATATAAAACTAAAATAAGATGAGTAACAAAGAGATGACCAAGTATGAATTAGCATTGAGTAAGTATAATACTAACTTAGAAGATGCTGTAGTAGCTCAAGAAGTTGAACAGCTGATGGCAGAGAAGCTTAGTGAAAACAACACAACTGAGGTGAAAAAGTTTCTGTTCAACTGCATTGACCTAACTACCTTAAAGACCACAGATAGCCAAGAGAGTGTACTTAAGTTCACTGAAAAAGTAAATGAATTTGATGAGGAATATGCAGAAATGGGAAGTGTTGCTGCAATCTGTGTTTATCCAAATTTTGCCAAAATTGTAAGTAATACACTAGAAGTGGAAGATGTAAATATTGCCTGTGTTGCTGCAGGTTTCCCCTCTTCTCAAACATTTACAGAGATAAAAATAGCTGAAACATCTATGGCATTACACGATGGAGCTACTGAAATAGATATCGTAATCAATGTAGGAAGCTTTTTGAGCGGAGATTATGAGTCTATGTGTGATGAGGTGGAAGAACTAAAAGAGGTTTGCAAGAACCACCACATGAAGGTAATCTTGGAGACTGGCGCACTCAAATCAGCAGCTAATATAAAGAAAGCATCCATACTTGCCATGTACTCAGGTGCAGACTTTATCAAAACATCTACAGGAAAGATGGATCCTGCAGCTACTCCAGAAGCTGCATATGTGATGTGTAAAGCAATAAAAGAGTATTACCTTGAAACAGGTCGTAAAGTAGGATTTAAACCAGCGGGTGGATTATCCACAGTAGAAGATGCTCTTAAATATTATACTATTGTTAAAGAAGTACTAGGTGAAGAGTGGCTAAATAACCACTTATTTAGACTAGGTACGAGCCGCCTAGCCAATCTCATTCTATCAGAAGTAAAAGGGCAAGAAATCAACTTTTTCTAAGACCTAGAATAAAGTATATTAAAGAAAGAACCGTGTCTTAAGACACGGTTTATTTTTTTCGTAAAACAATATAATCTAAGTAGTCTGTTAGCGATTGCTTAATCGAGGAATCAGGCAAATCACCCAGTATAGCTAGGGCTTGTTCACGGTATTTCAACATGGTTTGTTCTGCATACGCTAAGCCCCCGCAGTCGATAATTAAACGAATAAAATGTTGTATGTCAGTATCGGTTGCACTCCCCTCTTTTACTGCAAAAGCTAAGGATCTAAGCTCGGCATTAGACCTAGTGTTTAGTGCAAATAAAGCAGGTAATGTTAACTTACCTTCGAGCATGTCATTGCCAGTAGGCTTACCTATATCGTTTGAACTAGAGTAATCAAAAATATCATCTTTAATTTGAAAGCAAATACCTAGTAGCTCCCCAAACCGAGTCATCTCTAAGACTTCCTCTTGTGTAGCACCTGAAGAGAGAGCCGCCACCTTGGCACAAGCTGCAAATAAGGCCGCTGTTTTCTTATAAATGATATCAAAATATACATCTTCAGAAAACTCTCTATTATCAATGTTAGAGAGTTGAAGAATCTCTCCTTCAGCTAGCTCCTGTCCAAGAGTAGAAACAACATTAATAATGTCAAAGTTCTCTGTTTTAGAAACCTGCATTAGACTAGTTGCCAAAAGAAAATCTCCGACAAGCACTGATAGCTTGTTATCGAATAAGGCATTCACAGATTTTTGACCACGCCGGAGTCCACTCTCATCTACAACATCATCATGGACTAAGCTAGCTGTATGTAGGAGCTCCAAAGATACAGCTGCATACAAAGATTCTTTCCTTATCTCACCTTTGAGCTTTGATAAAAGAAGAACTAAAATGGGTCGCATCATCTTGCCAGAGCCCTTTTTAATATGGTGAATCGCTTGATTCAACAATGGATTAGAGCTATGAACAGATTTATCAAAAATGCGTTTGAACTCTAGGAGTTCCTGTTCAATCGGTTTACGTATTTCTTGTAACTGACTCATCGATGTATACTTTATATACAAAAGTAATAATAAAACACTTAATACCTTATTTTTTGCTACATTTACCTGTGAAAATATATAATTCCATGAAACAAAATAATAAACTATTTCTTTTAGATGCTTACGCTCTCATATACAGATCCTATTATGCCTTTATAAGGAATCCTAGGATTAATTCAAAGGGTTTCAACACCTCAGCTATATTCGGTTTTGTAAACACTTTAGAAGAAATTCTAGAAAAAGAAGAACCTACACACATTGGAATTGCTTTTGATCCAGCGGGACCAACATTTAGGCACGAAGTTTATAAAGAATACAAGGCACAGAGAGAGGCGACGCCAGAGGACATAAAACTGGCAGTACCCTATATAAAACGTATCATTGAGGCCTATAACATACCGATACTCGAAGTTAAGGGATATGAGGCCGATGATGTTATTGGAACACTCGCTTCACAAGCCAACGACAAAAAAGTACTCACCTATATGATGACTCCTGACAAGGATTATGCCCAACTAGTGGATGAGTATGTATATATGTATAGACCCAGATACGGAGGAAAAGAGATCGAAGTTCTAGGCCCTAAAGAAGTTAAGGAGAAATATGAATTAGAAGATCAAAAACAAGTCATCGATCTCTTAGGCTTAATGGGTGATGCTTCAGACAATATACCAGGCTGTCCAGGAGTTGGCATCAAAACAGCTCAAAAGCTACTGAAGCAATTTGGATCAATCGAAAACTTATTGGATAATACTTCCGAGATAAAAGGAGCTGTTCGTAAAAAAGTAGAAGAAAATAAAGAGCAAATAAAATTTTCAAAATTTTTGGCCACGATTAAAACAGATGCGCCGATACAGCTTGAACTTGAAAGATTAGTTCGTGAAGAATTAAACAAAACGGAAATTAAAGAAATTTTTGAGGAGCTTGAATTTAAAACTTTATTAGAGCGAATAACAAACGAAACAGAATCTCCAACGCTCCAGGATTCACCAACGGGCCCAATTCAAGGTGATTTATTTGCAATAAATGCAGGCAATCCCACAGCCGACACAAAAGAATCGAAGCATTTGAAGTCAGAAAACCCATCTAAAGACTACCAACTTATTGATAAAGAGGATGATATGCTTGATTTGGTGGCTAAAATAAAAGACAAAAAAGAAATCGCTCTAGACACAGAAACCTCTCAACTCGAAGCTATGGAAGCTGAGATAGTAGGAATTAGTTTCTGTGTAGAAAATAATGAGGCATTTTACATCCCCTTCCCTAAAGATCAAAAACGTACAAGGGATAGACTAAATTTATTAAAGCCAATACTCGAAAATAAAAATTCACTCAAAATAGGACAAAATATAAAATATGATATACTGGTACTAAAAAATTATGGAATAGAAGTATGTGGTCCTCTCTTTGATACAATGATTGCTCATTATGTTGTTCAGCCTGAGCTAAGACATAACATGGACTACTTAGCTGAAATCTACCTGGGACACACAACAATTCCCATTGAAAATTTGATTGGCCCAAAAGGAAAAAAGCAAAAATCAATGAGAGATTTAAGTCCAGAGCAGATATATGTATACGGATGCGAAGATGCAGACATTACCTTTCAGCTTAAAGCTAAATTAGAAGAGGAGTTGAAAGTGAACAAGGCTGAAGAGTTATTTTACAGCATAGAGATGCCACTCGTACCTGTACTAGTAGATATGGAATATTCTGGAGTATCACTTGATATACCAGCACTAAACTCCCTATCCAAAGAGTTTACAGGAAGACTTAATGCTATAGAAAAAGAGATACATGAGGTTGCAGGAGTAGCTTTTAATGTAAGTTCCCCAAAACAAGTTGGAGAAATACTCTTTGATAAGCTTAAAATAGATGATAAAGCTAAGAAAACAAAAACTGGACAATATGTGACTTCAGAAGAAGTATTATTGAATTATACAACAAAACACCCTATCGTACAAAGAATTCTAGATTATCGAGGATTACGTAAGCTCCTGAGTACATACGTAGATGCTCTACCTAAATTAATCAACAAAAAGACTGGGAAAATTCATACCTCATTCAACCAAACAGTAACTGCAACAGGAAGACTAAGTTCAAGTAATCCGAACCTGCAAAATATTCCTATTAGAGATAGTGACGGAAAAGAAATCAGAAAAGCCTTTGTCCCTAATGAAGGTGAACTCTTCTTTTCAGCTGACTATTCACAAATAGAACTTAGAGTGATGGCTCACCTGAGTGAGGACCAAAATATGATAGAAGGATTTCAGCATGGCGACGATATACATGCCCTAACAGCTGCAAAACTCTACAATATAGACCGAACACAGGTTACTAGTGACGAAAGACGTAAAGCAAAGACTGCGAATTTTGGAATTATTTATGGTATATCTGTTTTTGGTTTAGCTCAACGAATGCAAGTAGAAAGAAGTGAAGCCAAAGAGCTCATCAAAGGATATTTTGAAACCTATCCACAAGTAAAAGCTTATATGGATCAGAGCATTGAAGCAGCTAAGGAGAAAGGATATGTTGAGACTATTTTCCAGAGAAAGAGGTATTTGCCAGATATCAACTCCAAAAATGCAATAGTCAGAGGCTTTTCAGAGCGAAATGCAATTAATGCACCAATACAAGGAAGCGCTGCTGATATTATTAAAGTTGCGATGATCAATATCAATCGTAGATTTAAAGAAGAGAAAATACAGTCTAAAATGATTTTACAAGTACATGACGAACTCAATTTCACGGTAAAACCTGAGGAGAAAGAGCTAGTTAAAAAGATAGTCATAGAGGAAATGGAAAGCGCATATACACTAGCAGTACCCTTAAAAGTAGACTTTGGGTGGGGCCAAAACTGGTTAGAAGCTCATTAATTAGCCTATTAATATTATTTAACTTCTAAGCAAATAGATAAGTAGAAACAAATAAAGTTATCACTAAGAAAGATAAGAGTTAGTAAATAAAATACTAACTCTTTTTTTATCACAAAAAAGCGAACTTTGAGATACTATTTAGAAAGCTTAAAAAATATAGACCATTGGTTAATACGAAATTACATGCGTATAAAACGAGCATATTTATTATTTTTGTAGTGTGATTAAGAGAATATAAAAGGAATAAATAAAAATTTTAAATTTACAATGACTATGAAAACAAAACAGTTTATTGGATTTTTAGGACTTTCACTCATACTTATTGTCTCTTCCATGACATCGGCTTCAGCTAGACAAAACAGAAGTAATATTTTTTACAATCTGGAAGAAAGAAATGGTGCAACGGTGGGACAGACACTTTACAAAGAGAGTAATAAGATGCTATCACAGCTGGCCAAATACTCATATACATACAATGAAGATGGGCAAATTACTCAAAATGATATCTTAGTATGGAATAGTGGTAAGAACAGATGGGAGAAAGGCTTTCAAGTACGTTATAACTATGAAGGTCAACACACTACCATTGAGTACTATAAGTGGGATAGAGAAAAAAATAAATACATACTAGATACAAATAGAGTGGAGTCATTTACTGACTATAGCAAGTAATCAACTCTATGGATATAAAAAGGAGAGCTACATGTAGCTCTCCTTTTTGTTTGATATGTCTAGTCCTAACATAGTGTTACACAAACATTCCTATAAAGTTAATCCAAATAGTTTGCCCAGTTTATATTTCTCATATCACCTGTCTTAAGGAAAGTGTCATGCAAAGCAAGGGCTCCTTGCATATTGTGTGGAGTTTGAGATTTGCCATCGGTATGCTTGAGGTAATCGAGCAAAATTGGTTTATAGTCGGGGTGAGCACACTTATTGATCACTTCTAGAGCTCTTTCTTTGGGCCCTTTACCTCTTAAGTCAGCGACTCCATATTCTGTCACAATAATATTAACATCATGCTCTGTATGATCTAAATGAGCAACCATAGGTACTATAGTAGAGATATTTCCATCCTTAGCTGTAGAAGGGGTTGTAAAAATCGAGATATAGGCTGGACGAGTAAAATCACCTGACCCCCCTATTCCATTCATCATCTTAGTTCCCATGATATGAGTGGAGTTCACATTGCCATAGATATCTGCCTCTATAGCCGTATTGATAGAAAGAACGCCTAATCGACGAACAATTTCAGGATTATTGGAAATTTCGGATGGACGAATTACTAGTTTATCCTTAAAGAAATCCATATCTGCATAAATGCCATCTAAACACTCATTGGTCACTGTCAAAGAACAGCAACTACCAAAGCGAACACGTCCTTTTCGAATCAGATCTACCACGGCGTCTTGGAGCACCTCAGTATAAACATTAAAAGCGGGAATATCACTCGAGTTTCCTAAAGCTGAGAGTACAGCATTGGCGATGTTACCTACCCCTGACTGTATGGGCAAGAAGGACTCTGGTATGATACCGCGCTTCATCTCACCTACAAGAAAATCTGCAATATTCTGTCCGATCTTATCTGTTATAGGGTCAGGACTGGTAAACACTCTTGCCTCGTCTGGCCAGTTTGTTTCGACAACTCCAGCAATTTTCTTTGGGTCAACTTGAACATAAGGTTTACCGATACGATCATCTGGCTTAAAAATAGGAATCTCGCGACGGAAAGGAGGATCCAAAGGCTCATAGACGTCGTGAATACCCATAGAGTTTTTACTGTGTGCGCTGTTAAGCTCAACAATGATTTTATCAGCAAGTCGACAAATCGTTGGGGAAATACCTCCAGCAGCGGTAAGATATATTTTACCATCGGCGGTTACTTCACAGGCCTCAATGATAGCTACCTGTAGCTTGCCGAAAAAACCATACCTAAGTTCCTGCGCCATCTGAGACAAGTGAATATCATTGTAAGCGATCTCACCATTATTTACAGCACGCCTAAAATCCTTATTTGTAGTATAAGGTGCTCTATAACGAATTGCTTTTGCTTTCGCTAAAACTCCATCACAGGAATCTCCCGTAGAAGCTCCCGTAAAAACACTTACTTGGAAAGGATTCCCTTTAGCATGTTCCTGTTCTGCTTTTTTGGCTAATGCAAAAGTCACAGCCTTGGCTGTTCCAGCTGGTGTAAAGCCACTTAAACCGATATTATCACCATGATTAATCAGTTCTGCTGCCTCTTCAGGCGTAATAGTTCTTAAAGCCATAATCTGTATTTTTCAAGGTTATTGTTAATACTTTCTTGCTAAGATTTCAGCCCAAACAACGGCACGCTTTAAATCAGATTTAGACTTGATTTGGTAACTTGACGGGGATAATTTGTCGTCTGTGTTTGTGTGCTTTTCCTCTTGTAATAGTTGGGTTACTCGGGTGGACTTAGCTTTTTTATTACTAACATTACTATTTAGTCCATTATCAATTGATTGAAAAGAAGGGCTAGGGGGGATATTGAGCGCTTCTGCAGAATAAAACAGTTCATCACTTTCGTTGAGTGCCTCTAGTTCTTCTGCTGATAGATCAGAATAATCATCAAACTCAGGAGAAGTCGGAGCATTATCGTTAAGTGACTTAGATTGACTGCGAACCTTGTTGAAAAATGAAGTGAAAAGTACAATTACACTCCACACAACAATCATGATTATTAAGTCCATAGCTAGTTTATGTTATATCAATATTATATATAACCAAAGATAAAAAAAATAGATATAACTACCTTGAAAAGAGAAAAATAAAAAAGGGCAGCTTCACAGCTACCCTAATCTTTTAACCTAAACCTTAACTATGAAAAAATCTAATGTTTCTTTCACACAGGCAAAGATGCACACTTATTTTTTTATGGCCAAAGAATAGAGGCATTATCCCACCCACTTTAACATATATTACAAAGGTTGCAAACCCATATAACTTTTGTTATAGAGTATATAATAGATGATCAAGAAATAGATTTCTAGAATTGATGTATATTTGTCGAAGAAAACTTATTATAAATCATTATGAAACAAGCTCAAACAGAAATGGACTTTAAATCCACAACTGACAACAGGGAGAAAAAGCTCTTTATAGAGACTTATGGCTGCCAGATGAACGTGGCTGACAGTGAGGTAGTAGCTACTATTATGAAAATGGCCGGTTATGACATCACGGATGATATAGATACAGCTGATGCCATATTTATTAATACTTGCTCTATTAGAGATAATGCTGAGCAGAAGGTGTATAACCGCTTAGATTTCTTGCATGCCCAACGCCGCAAAAATAGGAGACAGTTTATCCTAGGTGTATTAGGATGTATGGCAGAACGTGTAAAACAAGAACTGATCACTAAACATCATGTAGATTTAGTAGTTGGCCCAGACGCCTATCTTAGCCTACCAGAACTTATAGCTACTGTCGAGGCGGGAGAAAAAGCAATGGACATAGAGCTATCTACTACTGAGACATATAAGGAGATTATACCATCTCGTCTCTGTACCAAAGCCATCTCAGGATTTGTATCAATCATGCGAGGTTGCAATAATTTCTGCACCTACTGCATTGTCCCCTACACTCGCGGTAGAGAAAGAAGCAGGGAGGTAGATAGCATACTTAACGAAGTGCAAGACCTAATCCAAAAGGGTTTTAAAGAGATCACTTTACTGGGCCAAAACGTAAACTCCTACCATTATAAGAACGAACAAACAGGAGAGGATATCTACTTCCATCAGCTATTAGAAATTGTAGCCAAAAATGCCAAAGGGATTCGAATTCGATTTTCTACCTCGCACCCTAAAGACATGAGTGATGAAACACTAGAGGTAATTGCTAAAATGCCAAATATATGTAAGCACATACATCTTCCCGTACAGAGTGGAAGCAGCCGTATCTTAAAGCTGATGAACCGTAAATACACGAGAGAATGGTACCTAGACCGTATTGCTGCAATTAAGCGTATCATTCCTAATTGTGGTATCAGTACAGATATATTTTGTGGTTTTCATTCTGAGACAGAGGAGGATCACCAAGAGACATTGAGCTTGATGAGAGCCTGTCAGTTTGATGCAGCATTTATGTTTAAGTATTCGGAAAGGCCTGGCACGTACGCTTCAAAAAAACTACCTGATAATGTTTCAGAAGAAGTAAAGACAAGACGCCTGAATGAAATCATAGCTTTACAGAATGAACTTTCTCAAGCATCAAATACAGCTAAAATTGGACAAGTCGTAGAAGTCTTAGTTGAAGGAGTTTCCAAACGGTCTAGAGAACAACTCTATGGCAGAACTGAAGATAATAAAATTGTTATATTTGATAAGAACTCACATAAAATAGGAGACTATGTACAGGTGAAGATTAATTCAGCTAGCTCTGCTACATTAATCGGCACAGCAATATAAGAATTCTTACACAATTCACTCAAGCACAGAAAGATTAAAATATCTTTCTGTGCTTTTTACATTTCTACTGTTCTATTAAATATCCTAAATAAATCTGCTTAAGTGGTATAAAATTCGTTTATTTGTAAGGCTATACACTTTTTAGAGCCTAATTAGGATAGTTATCACCTCTTGCAATACAAGTAACATATATGAAGATAAAATCAAATACTACTTGCCCTATCTGCCATGGATACAGGGTAAGTTATTATGTTTCTTGCCAGGACAACTTTACAACTGAGGAGGTATTCAAACTCTATCAGTGTGACAACTGTCAACTTCTCTTTACTAAAGATGCTCCTACCCCCAATCTAATGGAGCGATATTATAGCTCACAAAACTATATTTCTCATACCAACACAAATCAAGGAGCTATTAACAAAATCTATCACTTAGTGAGAAGCTATATGCTTAAAAGAAAAGTAAAGTTGGTTGAAAAATATAGCAATACTAAAAAGGGGAAATTAGTAGATATTGGAGCAGGAATAGGTTTGTTCTGTCAAGCTATGCAAGAGACGAATTGGAAAACTATAGGCATAGAACCTAGTAAAGCAGCTAGAGAATATGCACAAAAACAATTCAATATAAAGCTAGAAACAAACAACTACTGGGAAAGCATAGCAGCTGGAAGTATTGACACCATCACACTTTGGCATGTGTTAGAGCATATCCCTAACCTAAACGAAACACTTGAAAAAATAAATCAGGCACTCAAAAGTAATGGAACGCTCATTCTAGCCCTGCCCAACTACACCTCTTATGATGCTCAAGTTTACAAGCAAGATTGGGCAGCTTATGATGTTCCACGCCATCTTTGGCATTTTAGCCCTGAAGGGATTAATAAGCTCCTTAAATCTCATTCTTTTACATTGAAATTGATAAAACGGATGCCTTTTGATGCCTTTTATATCTCAATGATGAGCGAAAAAAACAGAGGTACAAGCTTTCCCCTAATAAAAGGATTTTGGAGAGGACTTCTTGGCGGTGGTTCTGCTTTGTTTAACAAGAAAGCCAGTAGCTCACTTATTTATATCTTCAAAAAGAATAGCTAGCTAATAATCTGTTTAATACAAGAATAGTAGGCTTACGATTTCAAGATTAGAGAAAACATCATTAATTTTACAAATTCACACAGACTAGCTTGATTCACCTATCAAAACGTCTGTAAATAGTATAACATGAATAAAGACAAATCACACAAAAGCAAATTTGCGTTTACCAAGACCAACTATATACTATTCCTGATTGGCTTAGTAATTATTTGTATTGGTTTTGCACTGATGGCTGGGCCCTCGACAACCGCCACTCATTTCGAACCAGACATATTTAGTGTAAGAAGAATAAAGGTGGCTCCTGTCACTTCTTTTATTGGATTCATCTTTGTTATTTTTGCTATACTCTATAAAAAGAAAGATTAGACTACATACCTGACACATGAACGAAGAATTAACACTACTACAAACAATCCTCATAGCTATTGTTGAAGGATTGACTGAGTTTTTACCTGTATCATCCACAGGTCACATGATTATTGCACAAAACCTATTAGGAGTTGAAAGTACGCCTTTTGTTAAGGCATTTACTGTTATCATACAATTTGGAGCGATTCTAGCTGTTGTGTGGTTGTACTGGAAGCGTTTTTTCTCACTCAACTCCTGTAAAATATTCGATACTGATGCCGTAGAAGGAACTTCGGGGGCTAAAAAATGGAGCATCTACTTCAAGCGCTTTATCTATAAATATGACTTCTATTGGAAACTATTTATAGCTTTCTTACCCGCAGCTTTTTTTGGTTTACTCTTCAGCGACAAAATAGACGACTTGCTAGAAAGTGTTCAGGTTGTGGCTAGTATGTTGATATTAGGAGGTATATTTATGATTTTTAGCGATAGAATCTTCAAAAACCAAAAGCAAGAAGATACTATGACTGATAAAAAAGCATTTAAAATAGGTCTTTATCAATGTATCGCTATGATACCAGGCGTGTCTAGATCTATGGCGACAATAATGGGTGGAATGGCACAAAAGCTTTCAAGAAAACACGCTGCCGAGTTTTCATTCTTTCTCGCTGTTCCAACCATGTTTGCCGCTACTTGCTACAAAATTCTACAACTATTTTTGAAAGAAGGTGTTGAAGTATTAGTTGCTAACATGTACACACTAATTATTGGTAACGTAGTCGCATTTATAGTTTCCCTTTTAGCTATAAAGTTTTTTATAAATTACATTACGAAATACGGATTCAAGGCATTTGGTTATTATAGAGTTATTGTGGGCGCACTTATTTTAGGTATGCTCTATTTTGGGTACTCACTAGAGATTGCATAATATGGATTTTAAAGCAGGAGAGATCCTCTATTTCAACAAGCCACTAGGGTGGACTTCGTTCAATTTAGTAGCCAAAATTAGAGGCGTTATTAGACACAAGCTAGGGGTCAAAAAGATTAAGGTAGGACATGCTGGTACATTAGATCCACTAGCCACAGGCGTAATGATCATATGTACAGGCAAGGCTACTAAAAAGATAGAAGAATTTCAGTATCAAGTCAAAGAATATGTGGCAACTTTAAAGCTAGGAGCGACAACTCCCTCCTACGATCTAGAACATGAGGTAGATGCTACATACCCTACCGAACACATTACTGAAGAGCTAGTAAAGGCAACTCTTCAACAGTTTATAGGTGAAATAGACCAAATACCCCCTGCATTTTCGGCTTGTAAGGTAGATGGCAAAAGAGCTTACTCACTGGCTAGAAAAGGAAAAGAAGTAAACTTAAAACCCAAGAAACTCGTTATCGATGAGATTGAGCTCCTTAAGTGTGAACTTCCTGAGATTATTATTCGAGTAGTCTGTAGCAAAGGAACATACATTAGAGCATTAGCAAGAGACATTGGAGAGGCCCTAAATAGTGGAGCCCACCTCACAGCACTTAGCCGAACAAGAATAGGAAGTATAAGCTTAGAAGACTGTAGAGACCCACATGAGTTTATGGAATGGCTTGACCAACAAGACATATCGACAGAAAAATAAAGATATTAATAACATATATTGATAGGCATGAAATTATCACAATTCAAATTCAACTTACCTAAGGATCGTATAGCACTCCACCCT
>JASLIW010000104.1 GCA_030152865.1 Bacteroides sp. | reverse complement strand
ATCGTATGCGTACATACAGAATCTAAGAAGTGGCGATCGTGGCTTACGACTAAGACGGTATGCTCACAGTTGGATAAGTACTCTTCTAACCACTGTACGGTCTCCATGTCCAAATCATTGGTGGGCTCATCTAAAAGCAAGTTGTCTGGTTCACCATAAAGGGCTTGAGCAAGCATTACACGCACTTTCTGTTTACCACTCAACTCTCCCATTAGTGTATAGTGTAAGTCTTCTTTTATACCTAGACCACTTAATAAAGAGGCCGCATCACTCTCTGCATTCCAACCATCTAACTCTGCAAACTGTTCTTCGAGTTCTGAAACACGAATACCATCTTCATCGGAGAAATCAGGCTTAGCATAGAGTGCTTCTCTTTGCTTCATGATGTCCCATAGGACAGTGTGCCCCATAAGCACGGTGTCGAGTACTGTATAAGAATCAAATTTAAAGTGATCCTGACTCAGCACAGATAGGCGCTCTCCAGGACCTAAACTCACATTGCCTGTCGTAGCATCTAGCTCACCCGATATAACTTTTAAGAAGGTTGATTTACCAGCACCATTGGCACCAATAACCCCATAGCAGTTACCATTCGTGAATTTTAAATCCACATCATTAAATAACACTCTCTTCCCAAATTGAACTGAAACATTTGATACTGTTATCATCTACCTTATTGAATATTAAATTAGTAAAACGCTCGCAAAGGTAAGGATAAAATTGGAAATACAACTTCCTGAGGTGGTGACAATCTGACATAAAAGCAGTATCTTTGGAACTAATTTTGACAAAAAAGCAAATCTGGCAAAGTTTTTGCTAGTTATAGGGTGCATAGGTTCAAATACTAACAAGAAAAAATAGAAATACTAGATATGGCTGAAAAAAAGAAAAACTCATTTGAAGATAATCAAAACGAAGAATTCAAAGATAACTTAAAAGAGGAGTTAGAAGCTGCTGAAAAAGAGGCAAACAAAGAGGCAAACAAAGACTCAAAAGCCTCAGAGGAAGTTGAGGAATCAACAGAAAAAGAAGATCAAGAGGAAACACCTCAGGATACGATCGAAAAGCTTCAAGCTCTTATTGCTCAGGAGAAAGATAGGTATTTGCGCTTATCGGCAGAGTTTGATAACTACAGAAAGCGTACACTAAAAGAAAAAGCAGACTTGATATTAAATGGCGGTGAAAAGAGTATATCAAGTATTCTTCCTGTTATTGATGACTTTGAGCGCGCCATTCAAAGCATGGAGAAAGCAACAGATGTAGCTGCTGTTAAAGAAGGTGTTGATTTGATTTACGATAAGTTAATGAAAACACTAGAAAAGCAAGGAGTAAAAGTAATTGAGACAAAAGGTCAGGCTCTAGATACGGATTTTCATGAGGCTGTGACTCTATTCCCTGCTCCCTCTGAAGATTTGAAGGGTAAGATTATAGATTGCGTGCAGACTGGATATACGCTTAATGATAAAGTCATCCGTCACGCAAAAGTTGTAGTTGGTGAATAATAGAGAGGAATTAGTATGGAAAAGAGAGATTATTATGAAGTGCTGGGTGTCAGTAAAGATGCATCAGCCGCAGAAATAAAGAAAGCTTACCGCAAAAAAGCGATTCAATATCACCCAGATAAAAATCCGGGTAACAAGGAGGCCGAAGCGAAATTCAAGGAGGCTGCTGAAGCTTATGAAGTCTTGAGTAATCCCGATAAAAAAGCTCGCTACGACCAATTTGGACATGCGGGTATGAATGGTGCTGGAGCTGGTGGCTTCAGTGGCCAAGGTATGTCTATGGAGGATATTTTCTCTATGTTTGGAGATATCTTTGGTGGACATGGTGGTGGTTTCGGAGGTTTTGGTGGTTTTGGTGGTTTTGGTGGATCATCAGGCCAAGCACAAGCTCGTAAGTTTAGAGGTTCTGATTTGCGTGTAAAAGCCTCTCTTACACTAGAGGAAATAGCTAAGGGTACAGAGAAGAAGTTCAAAATTAAGAAATATGTACCTTGCTCTCACTGTAATGGCTCGGGTGCCGAAGCAGGAAGTGGAACAGAAACATGTAGTACTTGTAATGGATCGGGATCGGTAACACGTACCCAACAAACGATACTAGGTACCATGCAGTCACGTACTACTTGCCCTACTTGTCATGGTGAAGGTAAGATCATCAAAAATAAGTGTTCACACTGTTCAGGTGAGGGAATAACTTATGGTGAAGAAGTAGTTACAGTAAACATCCCTGCAGGTGTAATGGATGGCATTCAGCTCTCTATGAGAGGTAAAGGGAATGCAGGTAAACACAATGGCATTACAGGCGATTTGATTATCCTGATCCAAGAAATTCCACACAAAGAGCTTGTTAGAGATGGAAATGATGTAGTGTACAACCTTTTACTTGACTTCCCTACTGCAGCCTTGGGTGGTATGGTAGAGGTTCCAACTATCGATGGTAAAGCTAAGGTAAAAATTGATCCAGGAACACAACCAGGAAAAATCTTACGACTAAGAGGCAAAGGGCTACCTAGTATGAGTGGTTTTGGTAGTGGTACAGGTGATTTACTGATCAATATCAGTGTATATGTACCAGAGAAGTTGAGTAAGGAAGATCGTAAAAACATCGAGGATCTCAAAAAATCAGATAATAGCCAACCGACCGAGTCAATCAAGGAAAAGATGATTAATAAGTTCAAAAACCTCTTTAGGTAAAAGCTATATTTCAAAATAATAAAAACGACTGTGAGCAAATCCAGTCGTTTTTTTGTTCTTATAGTAGATATGAGCTATTTTTTGTAAGCGTGAACTTTTAATTATCGTAATTATGAATAAGTACATCTTTCTTTTACTAGCAATGCTTGGGTCAATAAGTAGTTTTGCACAGACGAGTGAAGAGAACATAAGCTGGGAGCAAATAAAAAAAGAGGTCGTTGAGCTTAAAACCTTCCACATTGAAATTAATCAAGCCATACCTAGACGTGGACGTAGTATACACAGCAGCAATCACTTTTTAAGTATCCAAAATGACTCACTGATTTCTGCACTACCCTACTATGGCAGGGCTACTAATATAGCCTATGGAGGAGGTGACGGCTTGAACTTTCAAGCACCTTTAAAAACATATCAGGTAGATCAATCAAAGGCCAAGGAGTTAAATATTAGCTTCAAAGTAAGTAGCCCAGATGATTACTACGAATACCAACTTACTATTTTCCCTAATAAAAAAGTGAGTTTGCAAGTCATAGGTGTCAATAGAGATCCTATCTCTTTTTTAGGTGACTATGTTTCTAAAGCCAAAGAAAAGTAAGTTTACTTAGACTACTCATACAACAAGAAGTATGTAAATGAATTATTATTCAGAGTTATTTCATCTTCTTCACTTACTCATAAAGCTATCTGACAATTTTATTGTTTAGATAGCTTTTTTTAAGCTATTCTTATTCATATAGATTTCTGACCGCTTATAGAAAAACATATATTTTTTATTATCTTTGAAGATATTATAATACACACTGTGCTTAGCGACAGTTGTTGCCTTATATTTAGTTTATATTTGTTACTTTTAAAAATACTATCTTAAATGAAAAACCAATTGAGTAATAGAATATTTATTCTTTTGCTAATTCTTTGTCCTCTTTCCCAAAAGTTATTAGCCCAATCTAATTTAGCTCCTGTTGATTATGTAAGTACCCTTGTTGGCACTCAGTCCAAACATGCCTTATCTACAGGTAATACTTATCCAGCAATAGCTTTGCCATGGGGAATGAATTTTTGGACTCCCCAAACAGGTAAAATGGGTGATGGCTGGGCCTATACCTATGATGCAGATAAAATACGGGGATTTAAACAAACACATCAACCTAGTCCATGGATGAATGACTACGGCCAATTTGCTATTATGCCCATTACGGGTGGTGTAATTTTTGATGAAGAGGAAAGGGCTAGTTGGTTTTCTCATAAAGCTGAGGTTGCAAAACCATATTACTACAGTGTATATTTGGCGGATCACGATGTGATAACAGAAATAACCCCTACATCGAGAGCAGCATTCTTTCGATTTACCTTCCCAGAAAGTGATCACTCTTATATTTTAATCGATGCATTTGATAACGGATCCTATGTCAAAATCATCCCTGAGGAACAAAAAATAGTGGGCTATACAACGAAGAACAGTGGTGGAGTGCCCGACAATTTTAAAAATTATTTTGTCATACAAATAGATAAACCATTTACCTATCAAGCTTCAGTATCCAATAAACAAATAGATGAGTCTTCTTTAGAATCAGCTACAGAACATGCTGGAGGTATTATCGGGTTTAGCACAACAAAAGGTGAGAAAATTGGTCTGAAAGTTGCCTCATCATTTATAAGTAGCCAGCAAGCTGAACTCAATCTAAAAGAATTAGCTAATAAATCTTTTGAGCAAATAAAAACAGAAGGTCGAGCTAGCTGGAATGAAGTTCTTGGAAAAATCAAGATAGAGGATGAAAACATAGACAACTTACGCACATTTTACTCTTGCCTCTATCGCTCTGTTCTTTTTCCTCGCAGCTTTTACGAAATTGATGCAGCAGGGGAAATAGTACATTACAGCCCTTATAATGGAGAGGTGCTTTCTGGTTATATGTTTACAGATACTGGTTTTTGGGATACTTTCAGGTCTCTTTTCCCCCTTCTTAACTTAATGTATCCTTCTATGAATGAAAAGATTCAAGAAGGCTTAGTGAACGCATACAAGGAGAGTGGGTTCTTGCCTGAGTGGGCTAGCCCTGGCCATCGTGGTGTCATGATTGGTAATAATTCTGCATCTGTAGTGGCAGATGCCTATTTAAAAGGACTACGGGGATATGATATTGAAACACTGTGGGAGGCCCTAGAAACTGGAGCACACCATGTACATCCTGAGGTAAATGCGACAGGACGGTGGGGACATGAATACTACAATAGCTTAGGCTATGTCCCATATGACGTTGGTATTAATGAAAATGCAGCACGAACATTGGAGTATGCCTATGATGATTGGACTATTTACCAGTTAGGAAAAGCTCTCGGCAAAAAAGACAAAGAGATTGAGAAGTATGCCTTACGAGCAATGAATTATAAAAATCTTTTTGATCCTGAGCATAAATTGATGAGAGGTAAAAACAAAGATGGAAGTTTTCAAACACCATTTAACCCGCTGAAATGGGGAGATGCTTTTACCGAAGGTAACAGTTGGCACTACACTTGGTCTGTTTTCCATGACCCACAAGGTTTGATTGATTTGATGGGAGGTAAGAGTATTTTTAATCAGATGTTAGACTCTGTATTTAATGTTCCTCCTTTATTTGATGATAGCTATTATGGCTTTGTGATCCACGAAATTCGTGAAATGCAAATTATGAATATGGGTAACTATGCCCATGGGAATCAGCCTATCCAGCATATGATTTACTTATACAACTATTCTGGTGAACCTTGGAAAACTCAATATTGGGCACGTGAAGTAATGGATAAATTATACACTCCCAACCCTGATGGCTATTGTGGTGATGAAGATAATGGACAAACTTCTGCTTGGTATGTATTTTCGGCTCTAGGTATGTACACAGTAGCTCCTGGAACAGATCAATATATTCTAGGGTCTCCCCTATTCCAAAAAGCAACATTGGAGCTAGAGAACGGTAAGACAGTAGAAATAACAACTGAGAATAATAGTAAGCAAAATAGGTATGTGGAGAGTATGGACCTCAACGGTAAAAACTACACTAAAAACTACCTTACACACGAACAGCTAATGAACGGAGCCAAAATCCATTTCAAAATGTCTGAAACTCCCAATAAGGCAAAAGGGATAAATGAATCGGATTTCCCTTATTCATTCTCTAAAGAATTAAAAGAAACAAAGCCGAAACTGTGGAATAAAATCAACAAAAATAAACTTAAATAGCTAAAAATGAAAAGATTAATCTTATCTGGAATTGTACTTGCTACAATGTTTCTAGGGGATAACACAATTGGTGCTGTAGAGTTAAAACAAAGCTCTACCAAAACTACTTCTGTAAAATACGAAAGCAAAAGACCTCCAAAAAATGAGCGCTTATTTACATCGAAAGCAGTGGAGACTGAGCTTCAAAGAGTAAAATCATTACTCAAACACGCTAAGCTAGCTTGGATGTTTGAAAACTGCTATCCGAACACATTGGATACAACAGTTCGGTTCCAACGAAAAGACGGCAAACCAGATACAAGTGTCTATACTGGTGATATTCATGCCATGTGGCTAAGAGACTCTGGTGCTCAAGTATGGCCTTATGTCCAACTAGCAGACAAGGATCCTAAATTAAAAGAAATGCTTGCTGGTGTAATCCTACGCCAATTCAACTCTATTTTTCTAGATCCGTATGCAAATGCATTCTATACGGATACAGAACAAGTAGGAGAATGGAAGGATGATTTAACAGATATGAAACCAGGTGTTCATGAGCGTAAGTGGGAAATAGATTCACTCTGTTACCCTATCCGCTTAGCCTATCAATATTGGCTAATGACGGGAGATGCAAGTGTCTTTGGAGAAGAGTGGTTGAATGCCATAAAAAGTATTTTGCAAACATTCAAGGAACAACAAAAGAAAGAAGGACTTGGTCCTTACAAATTCCAAAGATGTACTCCTAAAGCTTCTGATACTGTTATGAATGATGGATGGGGAAATCCTGTAAAACCTGTAGGTCTTATCGCTTCCATGTTCCGTCCATCTGATGATGCAACTATTTTTCAGTTCTTAATACCTTCTAACTTTTTTGCGGTTAGTTCTTTGAGAAAGGCTGCTGAGATTTTATCCACTGTGAACAAAGATGAAGCTTTAGCTAAAGAATGTACAGATCTTGCCAATGAAGTAGAGCTAGCTTTGGAAAAATATGCTACCTACAAACATCCAAAGTACGGAGAGATTTTTGCTTTTGAAGTAGATGGTTATGGTAATCAACTGCTGATGGACGATTCCAATGTCCCTAGCTTACTAGCCATGCCTTATTTAGGAGATATTGATGTAAATAATCCTATTTATCAAAATACCAGAAAGTTTGTATGGAGTGAAGACAACCCTTATTTTTTTAAAGGTTTAGCTGGTGAAGGCATCGGAGGACCTCATGTTTCTCATGTAAGTATGGATATGATTTGGCCAATGAGTATTATGATGAAGGCATTTACTAGCCAAGATGACGAAGAAATAAAACACTGTATCCAAATGTTAGTAAATACCGATGCAGATACAGGGTTTATGCATGAATCATTCCATAAAGATGACGCTACTAAATTTACCCGTGAATGGTTTGCATGGCAAAACACACTCTTTGGTGAGTTGATTATTAAGTTAGTCAATGAAGGTAAAGTTGACCTATTAAATAGCATCAAGTAAATCTAATAACAATGAATATATCAACGTATTTTAAAGCAGTTCTAAGTATCACTATTCTAAGTCTGTTCTTCTCTTGTACTAAAGATGAGTATGCACAGGCTAAGCTGCAGAACTTAACTCAATATGTCGATCCATATATAGGCTCTGGCGAGCATGGCCATGTATTTGTTGGGGCTAATGTACCGTTTGGAATGGTACAGTTAGGACCTACCAATATCAGTGAAGGCTGGGACTGGGTATCAGGATATCACTTTTCCGACTCTACCATTTGGGCTTTTACCCACACTCATCTTAGTGGCACTGGGATTGGTGATTTATTGGACATAGGCTTTATGCCGGTAATTGGAGATGTTAAGCTAGGCAAAGGAAGTCCAAACAATCTGGAGTCAGGAATGTACTCGCTCTTTAAGCGCGATACAGAAGTAACGAAAGCTGGATATTATGCTGTCCATTTGGATAGATATAATATTGATGTGGAGCTGACGACTACAAAGCGTGTAGGCTTCCACAAGTACACCTTTCCTAAGTCTGATCAAGCAAAAGTTATTATCGATTTAAAAACCAAACTAAACTGGGATGAACCTATAGAAACCTACCTAATCCAAGAGAATGACTCTACCATTTCTGGTTATCGCTTCTCTAAGGGCTGGGCAGATAATCAAAAGGTCTTCTTTCACGCGATCTTTTCCAAACCGATGAATGGTTTTTTGGTATCTGAATCGGATGAGGATATTCAAGAAGCTAAAGAGTTAAAAGCCAAAGGCGTATTTGGTCAGGCCTTATTTGATATGGAGGATAAAGAGGAACTGTACATAAAAGTAGCTTTATCTCCTACTAGTATCGCTAATGCAAAACTAAATATGCAAGCAGAACTAACTGGATGGGACTTTGAGAAAACAAAAAAAGATGCTGATCAGGCTTGGAATGAAGAACTTAATAAAATTCAGATAGAAACAACGGATCACACTACTCAACGTGTATTCTATACAGCTTTGTACCATACAATGATTGCTCCTTCTGTTTTTTGTGATGTGAATGGGGATTATTATGGGGCAGACAAGCAAATGCATCAGAATCCAGGTTTCACTAATTACACAACCTTCTCTCTCTGGGATACTTATCGAGCTGCACATCCTTTAATGACACTGATTCACCCTGAAAAAATGAGTGACATAGTAAATACGATGCTTAATATTTATAAGCAACAAGGCAGACTGCCAGTGTGGCACCTGATGGGCTGTGAGACAGACTGCATGGTTGGAAACTCTGGTGTTCCGGTGGTTGCAGATGCTCTACTTAAGGGTTACACTGGATTTGACCAAGAGCTTGCTTATGAAGCTATTAAGAACTCTATGATGGGAGATGAAAGAGGCTTAGACCTCTACAAGAAGTACAAGTATATTCCTTACGACAAACAGGATGAGGCACTCTCTTACGCTATGGAATACGCTATTGATGATTGGGCTGTTGCTCAAGTAGCGAAAATGAAAGGATATACGGATGACTATGAGTATTTCATGGACAGAAGCAAAGCATATAAGTATTACTTCGATAAAGAAACAGGCTTTGTACGGGGCTTGGACTCTGAAGGTCAGTTTAGACCCGACTTAGATCCTTTCAAGTCTGTACATCGAGCTAATGATTACACAGAAGGAAATGCTTGGCAATATACTTGGCTAGTACCACACGACATAGAGGGACTAGTTGAAGCCTTTGGAAGTAAAGAAAAACTGATTACTAAATTAGATTCCCTATTTGTCGTACAAGGTGATCTAGGAGATAATGCTTCACCTGATATTAGTGGACTTATTGGACAGTATGCACATGGAAATGAGCCTAGTCATCACGTCATCTATTTTTATACGATGCTTGGACAGCCTTATAAAACAGCAAAGTTGGCTCGTCAAGTATTGACAGAACTCTATTCGGATAAGCCTGAAGGACTCTCTGGTAATGAAGATGTAGGACAGATGTCCGCTTGGTATGTTTTGTCTGCTTTGGGGATGTACCAGGTAGAGCCGGCAGGAGGAAGATACTTTTTTGGGAGTCCTATCGTTGATGAGGCTGTTATAAAACTTAATGACAATAAGAATTTTATAATTAAGGCAGTTAATAATAGTGCTGAAAATATTTACATCCAACAGGTGAGATGGAATGGAAAGGATTATAATAAATCTTACATCAACTTCAATGACCTGATAGAAGGAGGAACATTAGAGTTTATAATGGGAAGTGAACCCTCAACATCATGGGGAATCAAATAACGAACACAAGTCTAACAAAGTGAAAAACAAATAAAATAATGAATAGAATAAAGTTTATCTTAATTACGACTTTAAGCGTCATTCTATTTCTACCACTTTCGGGGCAGAATAGATATGAGCTTAATTCTGGTTGGAAAGCAATGCCTTCAACTAAAATAAAAAATACAGGAGAAGAGCTATCAAACCCTAAATTCTCACTAAAAAGATGGCAGGATGCGGTAGTTCCGGGTACAGTTCTTACTACTCAATTGGCCAATGGAGAAATACCAGACCCTTTCTATGGAATGAATAATAAGTATATTAAGGACATCTATGACACAGGTAGAGCCTATTATACCTATTGGTTTGCTAAGGATTTTGAAGAAAATGCACCTCAGGGAGATGAGCAAGTATGGCTTACTTTTAGAGGAATAAACTACTCTTGCGAAATTTTCCTCAATGGTCAAAAAGTAAATCAAGAGGTCTATGAGGGAATGTTCCTCCGCAAGTCATTTAACATTACTGCACTATTAAATAAAGATGGAAAGAATCGACTAGCTGTTATTGTTTATCCTCCTTATGAGGTTGGAGAACCAAATGGTGGTCAGGGTGGTGATGGGAAAATTGCAAAAAACTTGACTCATCAATATGTTGCTGGTTGGGATTGGATACAGCCTATTAGAGACCGCAACACAGGTATATGGGATAAAGTCTATATTGAAAAAACAGGTAGTGTCAAACTGAAGAATCCACACATCGTAACTTTGGTTGCTGGTAAAAGAGACGCCTCAAAAACTCAAGAGCCTGCCACACTAAAAGTTTCTGCTGAGCTTGAGAATGCCACAGATAGAACTGTTCAAGGAACCTTACGCTACACAATAGATGGCTCATCCATAGAAAAAACACTTACACTGGGAGCTCATCAAACTCAAGAAGTTTCTCTAGATGATTTTACATTAAATAACCCCAAACTCTGGTGGCCATCAGGCTATGGAGAACAATACCTCTACGATACCAAACTAGAGTTCATTGAAAATGGAAAACAAACTGACTTTGAAGATGTAAAGGTAGGAGTAAGAGAAATACAAACTTACTGGAATCCGCATACTAGAAGTAAGGAGATAGCCATCAATGGACAAAGAATATTTATCAAAGGAGGTAACTGGATTATTTCAGATGCAATGCTTCGCTTTACACCTGAGAGATATGATCATGAAATACGTTACCACCGCGATATGAATCTTAATTTAATACGAATCTGGGGTGGTGCCCTCACTGAGCGTCCAGAATTTTACGAGGCTTGTGATAAGTATGGTATGTTAGTCATACAGGATTTCTGGTTCTCTGGAGACTGCAACGGACGCTGGATAGACCCCAAAAAGGCTGACGATCAATGGACTCGACGCAAATATCCAGATAATCATAATTTAGTATTGGAAGCCGCAGAAGATATGATTAAGATGATTCGAAATCATGCATCTTTGGCTATGTGGTGTGGAGGAAACGAAATTATGCCCCCACAAGACATACTACTTCCCCTAAGAGATGAAATTCTTCCTAAGTTAGATGGAACTCGCTGGTTTATTGACTACTCCAACTCTGATGAATGGTCTTTTAATTTCAAAGGAGGTAATGGTGATGGCCCTTATACCATACAAGAGAAAGAAAGCTTTTGGAATGATCGTACCTGGCCCTTCAACTCAGAAATAGGTTCTGTGGGTGTTGGTGATTACGAATCTTTGGTTCGCTTCATCCCAAAGAAAAATCTCATACCACCAAAATATAATCCAGATGTACAGTTTAAAGAGGTCGTTGACTCTGTTTGGACATACCACACTTATACAGGGGTGGGTTATGAAGGACATTTGGTGCCTTATGGAGAGCCAACAGATATTAAAGATTTCGCCATGAAGGCTCAGCTAGTTAATTATGATCAGTATCGAGCATTAATGGAAGGTTTTAGCGCTCACATGTGGGATTGGTATACAGGTGTTATTATTTGGAAGACTCAAAACCCATGGACATCTATGCGTGGACAGATGTATGATTACTACCTAGATCCTAATGCTGCTTTGTATGGACTAAGAACCGGTGGCCAACCCGTACATATCATGGCCAATCCAAGCACAAAAATGGTAATGGTTGTCAATAATGGTTTTGAACAGCAAAATGACCTTATGGCTAGAATATCAGCATACGATATGGATGGAAATGAAACCTTTATTGATCAGTCATTTGTGTATATGGAGGGGACAAGTGCTAAAAATATTCGCTCAGTAGCTCGTGCTGTTGAACCCATATTTAAAGAACAAGGAGGCTTTTTAGCCCTTGAACTATTAGATAGTGATCAACAACAGCTAAGTAGAAATATTTACTGGTTCCCTAATGAAAATGGAGAGTATTTAGGACTAAAGAATATGAAAAAGGCAGACTTGAGGGTATCAACGAAACACATCGGTGATGGTAAAGTGGAAGTCACTTTAAACAACCCAAAAGAAAACACTATAGCTTTCTTCAACCGCTTAGCTCTAATCGATTCCAACACAAAAGAGAGAATTCTTCCAGCCTTTTATGATGACAACTATTTATCTGTCTTACCGGGAGAAACAGTGAAGGTTATCATAGAATACATTGCACAAAAGAATGTAAAACCTGCTGTGGAAATATATGGGTGGAATGTGGATAGGAAAGAAATCCCGAACTAACTAAGGAACCTATTACAAAGTAATAAGTACACCTACATAGTATATCTACTCAAATAACATACCCCAAAAGCTCAATGAGCTTTTGGGGTATGTTTTATATTCATGCTTTAGTTAAACGAGCATGCTTTATGAAAGAGTGACACATCTAACTAACTCCTCTACTCTCCACAATATTTATCTATCAAAGACTGTGCTAAAGGATCACCATATTCTTTGGCCTTGTGTAAGCTTATACAGGAATTTTTCTTATCCTTCAGCTGTATATAAGCCACTCCCTGCAAACGGTAAGCTTCCCCATTTGTAGCATCTAATGTCAAACAATGCGCTATCGCCCTCAAAGCTTCCTCATTTCTTCCTAAACGTAGGTTAATTGAAGCCAACTCTAAATGGTATAAGGTCTCACGAGGCTCCTTTTGTATAGCTAATGCAATGTCATCTAAGGCCTGCTGATACAAACGAGCTTTCAGAGCTATTTGCTCTCTTTCGTAGAAATATTGAGCTTCAACAGCGCCATCTACAGCATAGTAAAACTCCTTCATATCTATTAGTGCTTCTCTATGCTTACCCATTTCATTTAAAAGCAAAGCTCGCTGATAGAGGTAAGGGGCAGATTGAATGTTGTAGGGCTTAGGAATAAGATTAATACAACTATCCATCAAGGCTACCACTTCTGTAAGATCTGCTCCTTGAGCCTGCTTAACCAAAGAAGCATTGTAATAGGAGCTTGGCGAGGCTATTTCCGATTTATTTACTACCTCATAACAGGCATAAGCTTCATCATATCGTTCTAGCATCGTCAAGACTTCCGCTTTAACCTGCCAGTAAATAGCCATATCAGCTTGCTTATCCAAAGCTTGATCTATTTGCTGAAGTGCATCATTAATACTCCACCCTTTCTCATTTGTGAGCAACTCATTATCTTGACTACTCATGATAAGGCGAGCTAAACGAAAAGCTAAGTCTGCTTGATCAGTAGCTACAGATTTTGCCTGATCTAAATCCACCTCTACCTGACGTATATCTTCACGCTTCTCAGCAAAGGCCAGGCGATGTTGGGCTCGCATAAAATAACCTTCTATGCTATTCGGAAACTGCTTAATAAAATCACCTAGCAACTCTTCATACTGCGCAGAACTTACATACTGCTTAGTCATATAGAGGTATACCAAAGCCTGCTCTTCTGTACTGGGTAAGCCCTTTTTGATGTGAATATCATTTAGCGCATAATCAGCAGAAGAAAGAGCTCCAACCTGAAGGGCCTCAATAAAACGGATATCTAAAACGTGTGAAGTCATACCATCAGATGTGCCAAAAGGTCTTTGAAGTATACCCAATACTTCACCTTTGGTATTCATTACAGGACAACTCACCAGAGTCTCGGACATCCGAATGTCTAAAGTTAAATAGCTTAGACCATCTGTAATTGTATCTACTTTTTTCACTTTACCTGGCAGGCAAGATCGGCTTTTCTCTACAGAATAAGGCAAGACATAGACCTCATCTCCTACCTCAATAAGAGAAGTATTAAAAGCAGCAACCTGTATTTTCTTACTGTTTGAGGTGTCTACTCTAAACTTCACAATATCATACGTGTCATCCGCACCTAAGATAGACTCTACAGCCAGCTCTCTGCCATCTGTATTTATAGCTATTGCCTTATAAGCTCCTTTAAATAAACTAAAGTCGGATACAGCTACCCCATCTTCTGAAATAAAAAAACCATTACCTGTCTTTAGTAATGCTCCTTCTTTATCAAATGTTGTGACAGTAATCACCGATTTACCCGCTTTACTTACCCATTTGGGACCTTGTGCATAAGCAAAAGTAGTCATTAAGAGACAAAACAGACAAGTTGTTAGTATTCGCTTCATGTATAAAAATATTGTGTGTTAGTAATAGAATTGACTTAGATTAAAAATCTAATAGTCCTTAGTCATCAGCTCCTAAACGCTGTTTGACAGCCTCATAGATAAGAACACCAGCTGCAACCGAAACATTAAGAGACTGGATAGAACCCAAGATAGGTATAGAAAGCTTTTGATCACAGAGCGCTAAGATATTTGGGGATATTCCTTTATCTTCTGCTCCCATAATCAAGCAAATAGGACCAGTGAAATCTCCTTTCGTATAGTCAAAATCGGCCTTTTCTGTAGCTGCTAATATACGAAAGCCACTGTCTTTTAAAAACTGAATGGTCGTACTTAAACTTTGTTCTCTACATACGGGTAAAGAGTGTAAAGCACCAGCCGAAGTCTTTATTGCATCTGCATTGACACTTACACTTCCTCGCGTTGGGATAACAATACCATTTACCCCAGCACATTCACAGGTACGTGCTATAGCTCCAAAGTTGCGTACATCTGTAATGCCATCTAGCATCACAAAAAAAGGATTCTTTCCTTGCTCATAAATAAAAGGAACTAAGTCCTCAACCGTTTGGTAAGTAACAGCAGCTATATAAGCAATAACACCTTGATGATTCTTACGTGTTATGCGGTTTAGACGATCGGCAGGTACACGTTGAACAAAAATAGATTTACCTCTTAAAGCTGTAAAAAGCTCTTTGGATAAATCACTCTGTATGTCTTTTTTCACTAAGATCTTATCTATCTCTTTACCTGCCTCTACTGCTTCAATTACAGCACGTACACCAAAGATTATCTCATTTTTATCTACCATATTCTATGTTTAATAGCTATTAAAAGCCAAGTAGTGCCTTAGCATTGCTCAATGCGGCCTCTGTAAGAGTTGCACCACTTAGCATATTGGCGATCTCTTCGATTCGCTCTTCTTTAGTTAATTTTTTAATATTACTGATTGTCTCCTCGACATTATCTTCCTTAAACACCTTGTAGTGTGAAGACCCTTTTGAAGCTATTTGAGGTAAATGCGTAATGCTTATTACCTGTCTATCCAAACCGCCCATCTCCACCATCATCTCTGCCATCCTATCGGCTATCTCACCAGATACACCCGTGTCAATTTCATCAAATATAATGGTAGGTAGCTTTACAGCACCGGCTATCATGGCCTTGATAGATAGCATAACACGGGCTATCTCACCGCCAGAAGCTACGGATGTAATGTTCTGTAACAAACCATTTTTATTGGCTGAGAACAAGAATGTAACCGCATCTTCCCCTTGGCTGCTCAAACTCTCCTTCATCCGAATATCAATCTGAAACTGAACATTGGGCATACCCAAAGGAAGTAAACGCGCTTTAAGTTCTGCCTCTACCTGTACTGCCGCTTTTTTACGGCTATCTGTTAGTTGCTCAGCAAGTTTTTTAGCTTCTTCATAAGCCTCCTTCGTTTGAACACCTAAGTGCTCTATTTGACTATCATAGGAGGTTATAGCATCTAGCTTTTCGATAAACTCTTGCTCTATAGTAAGCAACTCATCAATAGTCTGAACACGGTGTTTTTGTTCTAACGAATAGATGATATTCAAGCGATTATCGACCTCCTGGAGTCGCTCAGGATCATAAACCACATTTTCTGTACTAGCAGAAATCTCTTGTGCGATATCTTTGAGCTCAATAGCTGCACTTTCCATACGGCCTAAAAGCTCCTCCGTCTGTGGATAAATATCTTGCAAGCTAGAAAGCTCAGAGACACCCTGACGTAAAAGTGCTAGTAAGCCCACTTCATCGGCTTCAAACAACTGTGTGAGCTTATAGAGTGAAGACTTTATTTCCTCCGCATTTTCAAGGGTTTCAGCTTCTTGCTTCAACACCTCTTCTTCGCCAGATTTTAATTCAGCTTCTGCCAGCTGCTCCAATTGAAAACGGATGTAATCTTCATCAGCCTTACTAGTCTCAGCTAAGGTCTTTAGCTCATTGAGTTTTTTCTCATAAGATTTCCAGCAATTAAAAGCTTTTTGATACTTAGCTAATAACTGACTATTACTACCTATTATATCTAATACATTAAGCTGAAAACCCTCTGTATTTAACAATAAGTTTTGATGCTGAGAATGGATATCTATTAGTTGTTCTCCTAACTCTCGCATCTGACTTACAGACGTAGGAGAATCATTTACAAACGCTCTACTCTTACCTGAGGCTTGTACCTCACGGCGTAAAATACACTCATCTTCATACTCGAGCTCATTCTCCTCAAAATAGGCTTGCATCTTATACTTACTGATGTCAAGGACCGCTTCTATCACACACTTTTTAGCTCCACGGCGAATAGCTTTTGAATCTGCTCGCTGACCTAAAAGCAAGTTTATAGCCCCAAGTATAATAGATTTACCAGCACCAGTCTCACCTGTGATAACAGAGAAACCAGCATCAAAGTTGATGTGTAATTCATCTATTAACGCATAATCTTTAATATGTAAGGAACGAAGCATAAGTAGTAAATTTAGAGTGTTTTTAGTTTAAAACAGCAACCAATCGATCTACGATATCTCTTGCTACCTCTGACTTCATTTTCAGAGGAAAGTCAGTGCGAGAACTCGCATCAATCAGACTAATCTTATTCGTATCGTGTTTGAACCCAGCCCCTTTGTCTTGAAGCGAGTTTAAAACAATAAAATCTAGATTTTTCTTCTTGAGCTTCTTACGAGCATGCTCTTCCTCGTGATCTGTCTCTAAGGCAAATCCCACCAGCACCTGCTCATTGCTTTTTAAGGAACCTAAGTGAGCAGCTATATCTTGAGTAGGCATTAGAGTCAAGTCTAGATTTACACCTGCTTCTCTTTTCATTTTTGTAGCTTCAGCTTCAGTCGGTGTATAATCGGCAACTGCAGCTGAGAGAATAGCAACATCCATATCCTTAAAACAACGAACAGCAGCCTCAAACATCTCACTGGCCGACTTAACATCCACTCGTTTTATAGCAGCATGAGGTGTATCCAGACTCACGGGACCAGCAACTAGAGTCACTTCCGCCCCCCGTTCTGCACACTCCTTGGCCAAGGCAAACCCCATCTTACCTGAAGAGTAATTGCCTATAAATCGAACAGGGTCAATCTGCTCATAAGTAGGGCCAGCAGTAATTAGAATCCTTTTTCCAGCTAAATCAGCCTGGTGAGCAAAATAATCCTCCAACACCTGTATGATGTTTTCTGGTTCTTCCATTCTACCCTTACCCACCAAATGACTCGCTAACTCACCCGCAGTAGGCTCAATGATTAGGTCACCATACGAGCGCAAAATATCTAAATTTCTGTGTGTAGAAGGGTGAGCAAACATATCTAAATCCATAGCAGGCGCTACAAACACCTGAGATTTGGCTGAAAGATAGGTAGTAATAAGCATATTATCAGCCACCCCATGAGCCATCTTGCCCAAAGTCGCAGCTGTAGCTGGTGCTATCAGCATCGCATCTGCCCATAAGCCCAAATCAACATGGCTGTTCCAAGTCCCATCCTTCTGAGCAAAGAAATCACTAATCACAGGCTTGCTTGTAAGTGCCGAAAGTGTAATAGGAGTAATAAACTCCTTGCCTGATGGAGTGATTACTACCTGTACCTCAGCACCCTTTTTTATCAAGCCGCGTATAATCAAACAGGCCTTATAGGCAGCAATACTACCTGTAATACCTAATATTATCTTCTTACCCTTAAGCATCCTAATTGTCTGTTAATTCCCTGAGTCTGATCTTGGTCAGCTCAGCCTTTGTATTCAAAGGAAAATCACTACTTAGCATCCAGCCAAAATAACCTGAGTCTTTTTTCAAAACCTCAGCTACTGGAACACCCTTGTACTTTCCAAAGTTAAATACCTCTACCCCATTTTCATCGTAGATCATGCGACCTGCAAAATCGACATTATTATTGTAACTTGAAAACTCTGACAAAAAGGCAACATCATTCTCAAGCTCGGGGTATTTATCCAACTGCCCTTTTAGCACCTCATAAGTAGCTAAAGTATCTGCTTCAGCTGAGTGCGCATCTTCCAGACTTTTGCCACAGTAGAACTTATAAGCCGCTGATAAGGTGCGTTGTTCCATTTTATGGAAAATAACCTGTACATCCACCAATTTACGCTTACTCAGATCGATATCTACACCTGCACGTAAAAACTCTTCTACTAGAAGTGGGACATCAAATCTATTGGAGTTAAAGCCAGCTAGATCACAGCCTTCAATATCTCGAGCTATGGTTTTTGCAACCTCCTTAAAAGTAGGACAATCAGCAACATCTTCGTCGTAGATACCATGAATAGCCGAAGATTCTGCTGGTATAGGTTGTTCTGGATTAATTCGGAGTGTCTTTGTCTCCTCATTTCCATTAGGGTGCACCTTTAAATAACAGATTTCAACAATTCTATCTGTAGTAATATTAATACCCGTAGTCTCCAAATCAAAGAAGACTAACGGGTTCTTTAAGTTTAATTTCATCTATTTTTGAGTTAACCTAGCTTAATTAATCATTCAGCATCATAGGCATTAATAAAGTCAAGAGCTTTTCACCTTCTTGCTGCTGAACGGGTATAATAACCCCAGCTCGAGAAGGATCTGCAAGTTCTATCACAACTTCTTCAGAAGGAATATTGGATAAAATATCGATTAAGAAAGTAGATTTAAAACCAATACTCATCTCAGCATCTGCATACTGACACGCTAAAACTTCTTCTGCTGAAGTAGAAAAATCGATATCCTGAGCCGAAATGTTGATTGAGTTATCTTTCAATCTCAACTTAACCAAGCTACTCGCTTCGGATGAGAAAATAGAAACACGACGTAGTGCTCCTACAAGAGACAATCTATCTACTGTTACTTTAAAAGGATTATTCTCTGGAATAACAGAATTATAGTTAGGGTAGCGTCCTTCTATTAAACGACAAATCATACTGTAATTGCCAAGCTTAAACACAGCATTGGTCTCATCAAATGAGATCTGCACATCTCCTTGTTCCTTAGGAAGGATACCTTTCAAAAGATTAGCTGGCTTTTTGGGTAAAATAAAAGCAGCACGATCACTACCTTTAGACTCTAGAAATTGACAGCGAACGAGCTTATGACCATCCGAGGCAACCATAGTTATACTATCCGTCGTAATATCAAAGTAGATACCATTCATCACTGGGCGTAACTCATCATCTGCAGTAGCATAAACAGTTCTGTTGATACCTGTCAAAAGAGTATCAACAGTCATCGAAAACTCTACAGGACTCTCAGTAAGCTTAGCTAGCTGAGGATATTCACGAGCATCTTGTCCCATCAGACTGTATTGACCATTTTGATAGGTAACTGTAACCTCTAGGTCAGAAGTTTCAAAAGTCAAGGGTTGATCTGGTATTTCTTTTAGAGCATCTAAGAGCGTCTTCGCGGTAATAGCGATTTCTCCTTCTGCAATGGATTCAATTACAGAAATAGAGGTTTGCATAGTTGTCTCACTATCAGATACCGTAACAGATAAAACGCCATCTTTAAGTTGGAATAAAAAACATTCCAAGATATCCAATGAGTTCTTACTATTAACTACACGACTAACAGCTTGTAAATGACTGTATAAAACAGCACTTGAAACGATAAACTTCATATTTAAGAGTGTTAATTTATTATCTATTGTAATTATACTTTTCTATCTAAATTATCTATACAAAGATATTAAAAAAGATTGGCCTCTGATAATATATTAGGAGGAAAAAGGAGTCTTAAGATTGGGATATTTCGCTAAAAATTGTAACTTCGCATCACAATTACTAAAATATTATCATAATGGATTTTACTGGAAAAATTATAGCTGTATTACCCGTAAAAAGTGGGACGTCAAAAACTGGAAACCCTTGGATGGTACAAGAATACGTCATTGAAAGTAACGAAATGTACCCTAAGAAAATGTGTTTTGATGTCTTTGGAGAAGAGAAAATCAAAAACTTCAATATAAAACTAGGAGATGAGCTTACTGTTTCATTTGACATTGATGCTAGAGAGTGGCAAGGTCGCTGGTTTAACAGTATACGTGCTTGGCGAGTAGAGCAAGTACAAAATACAACAGCAGGTCAGCCTGTACCTCCTCCAATGCCAACAGAAGCCCCTACCCCTGAACAAGGAAATGATACAGATGATCTTCCTTTCTAAAATTTAAGATAAGATAATAAAAGGTGTTTTGATTGAATCAAAACACCTTTTGTATTTATAGGCTGAGCTATTTATCTATCCCTTTGCGTGATAACACCCCTTGCGTATAATAGTGTTTTACCTCCTGCATCTCTGTTACTAAATCGGCATAATCAAGTAATTCTTTTGGAGCATAACGACCAGTAATAATCACCTCTATTTGAGGAGGACGTGCATCCAGTATGTCGAGCACTGTGAACACCGAAAACAACTTAAAGTAAAGCGCTATCGTCAACTCATCTAAGATTACCACGTCATACTGATTAGACTGTAAAACTTCTTCACAGCGCTTCAGGCCAGCCAAAGCTGCCTTAACATCTTCGGCTGTAGCCTGCTCATAGATAAAACAACCATGTCCCAACTGCTCTATGACTAGACCACCAAAAAACTCAGTAAGCTTAGTCTCACTGTATGCCATACTTTTAACAAACTGACCAACATAGACTTTCTTCCCCGCACATAAAGCACGAACAGCTAAACCAAAGGCAGCTGTAGTTTTACCCTTTCCATTGCCTGTATAGACATGCACATATCCTTTGTCACCCATACTCTGTTCTTTTATAGAATTATGACTCAAATCTGAAGATACAAAAAAGGAGGATTGCAAACACAATCCTCCTGATTAAAATAGTATTATCTGGGGTTTTATTGAGGAGCTACAACACCTGCAAAACCCATAAAAGCCATAGCTAGTAAACCTGCTGTTATTAGCGCAATAGGTGTACCCTTCATTCCTTTAGGAAGCTTAACCAAACGCATTTGCTCACGTAAGCCTGCAAACAAGACCAGCGCTAGACCAAAACCAATGGCTGTAGAAAAAGCATAAACCACGCCTTTTAACAGATCAAAGTCTTTATCTATAACTAGAATAGCAACCCCTAGGATACAGCAGTTAGTGGTTATCAGTGGCAAGAAGACTCCTAGAGCTTGGTAGAGTGCAGGAGAAACCTTCTTTAGTATAATTTCTACCATCTGTACCAAACCCGCAATAACTAAAATAAAGGTAATCGTTTGTAGATAACCCAATGCTAAAGGATCCAACATCCACTTTTGAATCAAGAAGGTCACTACTGTTGCAATAGTTAGTACAAAAGTAACAGCAGCTCCCATTCCCAAGGCTGTTTCTACTTTTTTAGAAACACCTAGAAAAGGACATATCCCTAAAAACTGTGACAACACAACGTTGTTCACAAATATAGCTGAGATAAATATTAAAATATATTCCATAATTCAATGCTTTATAAAGTAAAGGCTAAGCCTTCTTCAAACGGTTAATGATGGCAATGAGAAAACCTAGGGCAATAAATGCACCTGGAGGCAATACAAATAGAAGCATACCATACTCATCACCATAAATAGGCATATCAAACACCTTACCTGTGCCCAATAACTCACGGACTGCACCGAGCAGTGTCAAAGCCAAGGTAAACCCTAGACCCATACCCATACCATCAAACATGGAAGCTATGGGCTTGTTTTTAGCTGCAAAGGCTTCGGCACGTCCTAATACAATACAGTTTACCACAATCAGTGGGATAAACAAACCTAATGAGGCATAAAGACCAGGCATATAAGCCTGCATCACCATCTGCAATACCGTTACAAATGATGCAATTACTACAATGTATGCAGGAATACGCACCATGTCAGGGATTAGATTCTTTATCAAGGATATGACTACATTCGAACAGATTAGTACAAACATAGTAGCCAATCCCATACCCATACCGTTTATAGCAGAAGAGGTTGTTCCTAAAGTAGGACACATACCCAGTAGGAGTACGAAAATAGGATTTTCGTTTATAATCCCATTCAATAGTATTCTCAAGTTCTTCATTGCTTTTACTCCTTATTATTTTCTGATGAGTCAACTTGACTAGTTGTTGCATCAGTAGATTCAACACTCTGGGTAGCTCCTGAAGCTGCATCGATCACAGCACCATTGGCACCACCCTCTTTCGTATTTGCTTGAAAAGCTTGAAAAGCAGTCTTAATGGCATTAATAAAGGCACGAGAAGTGATGGTGGATGCAGTAATAGCATCTACTTCACCATTGTCTTTATTGACTTTAAAACCCTCATCTGCAGGATTCTTACCTATCACACTGCTCTTTCCATCGGCCTGAAACCAAGTATCTACCTTAGAGCCCAATCCTGGTGTTTCAGCATGTTCTAAGATAGAGTAACCTGATATTTCACCTGCCTTATTGAAGCCTACTAGTATTTTCAAAGCTCCTCCATAAGCTGGGGCTTGAGCCTCAACAGCACTTCCTACATACTCACCACCTTTAAGGGCAGCATACAGTTTGCACACTTGATCACCTACCTGGATGGTATCTACTTGTTCTGCAGGATTATTATCAAACTCAGGAACCACTAGACCAATAGCTGTTTGGAGCTTATTGGCCTTAGCTTCTGCTATAGGTGCTTCTGTGAGTGCATTGACATAGGCTAGTAAAGCCACAGAAATAGCTGTAACTATAGTCAGCACCAATAACATATTCTTTAATGATGATTCTAACTTTTTCATTTCTTCTTAGCTACCTCCCCGAAGCGTTTTGGTTTGCAATATAGATTAATCAAAGGTGTAAATGCATTCATGATAAGAATTGCAAAAGACATGCCCTCTGGATAAGCTCCAAACTGACGAATAATGACAGTTAAAGCTCCGATAGCCACTCCATAAATCAGCATTCCTTTGTGTGTCATGGGAGAAGTTACATAATCTGTAGCCATAAACACAGCTCCTAGCATGAGCCCTCCTGTCATGAGATGCACCAAAGGCGAAGCATAGACCTCTGGATTATAGAGGTGCATAGCTCCAGCAAAAAGAAAGACTGTTGCTAGAATAGAAAGTGGGATGTGCCAGCTTATGATTTTCTTCCACAACATATAGGCCAGCCCTAAGAGAAGTGCTATGACACTAATTTCTCCTAACGAACCTCCGTTATTACCAATCAAAAGGCTAAAGGCGTCTGGCAGCTGATCCATAGAAAAGCCAGGAGTATTATTGATTACTCCTTTCATTACAGCCAATGGAGTCGCTGCCGTTTCTGCATCAGCATAAGCTGTAAGCTGGCCTACAGCAGGCCAGGTAGTCATCTGTACAGGAAAGGACAAGAGCAAGAAAACACGTCCAGCCAAAGCGGGGTTGAAAGGGTTATTGCCCAAGCCCCCAAAAGACATCTTTCCTACCCCAATAGCAAATAAGGCACCTAAAATCAAGATCCAAATAGGAAGATTGGAAGGAACATTAAAAGCCAGGAGTACTCCTGTTATAGCAGCAGAGCCATCTAAGATAGACACCTCTTTATTGCCAATTAAGAATTTATTGATAGCCCATTCAAAAAACAGGCAGGCAGCTACTGAAGTAGCTGTTACGACTAATGCACCTAACCCAAAGAAGTATAGCGAAACTAAAAATGCAGGTACTAACGCAATAAGTACACCGTACATATTACGTTGAACGCTATCGCCACTATGGATGTGAGGTGAAAGTGATACTATTAATTTATTTTCCATCTTTACTCTACTTTTTAGCTTGTCGTGCACGAATAATACCACCTACAGTAGCCTTACCCAGACGACAATAATCGAGTAAGGGGCGATTTGTAGGACAGGTAAATTGACAAGAGCCACATTCGATACAATCCATGATACGCTCGGGCTCCATCTCTTCAAACTCACTATTTTCTGCCAAAGCAGCCAGCAAATAAGGCTCTAAGCCCATCGGACAAATGCTTACGCACTTCGCACAACGAATACAGGTCTGTACCTGCCCACGCTTAGCCTCTTTGTTGTTCATGATGAGAATTCCAGAGCTTCCCTTGGCTGTTGGCACATCAGTACCAATGAGTGCCTTACCCATCATAGGGCCACCACCAATAATTTTACCGGTGTCTGCAGGCAAACCACCTGCTGCATCTATGAGTTGCTGCATAGGTGTACCTATCCGAGCTAAAAAGTTGGAAGGCTTTGCAACAGACTTACCCGTAACTGTAATTACACGCTCAAATAAAGGTTTGTTTTTTTGTACAGCTTCATAAATAGCATAAGCTGTACCTACGTTTTGTACCACAGCTCCTGTTGCAATAGGAAGTGCACCACTAGGTACCTGACGACGAATCACAGCATCAATTAATTGCTTTTCACCACCTTGTGGGTATTTAACTTGTAGTGGCACCACCTCAATTCCTGCATAGGTAGAAGCTACTTTAGTCATCAGCTCAATGGCATCTGCCTTGTTGTTTTCTATACCTATGAACGCCTTATTTACTTTGACAGCCTTCATAATAATAGAAACTCCTACTACAATTTCCTCGGCTTTTTCAAGCATAAGTTGATGGTCTGCAGTCAGGTAGGGTTCACACTCTACTGCATTTATAATAACACATTCAGCCTTAAATGAAGGTGGAGGTGTCAGCTTGACCTGCGTGGGGAAGCAAGCTCCACCCAAACCCACAATACCACAGTCTGTGATGCGCTGGATAATC
>JASLIW010000143.1 GCA_030152865.1 Bacteroides sp. | reverse complement strand
ACCTGGGCGCTTGTTATCGGCATTGTCATATTTGACTGAGATGCCCATACCTTTTAATTTATTGATGATTGGATTGACACGCTCGTCAATTTGAGCCAATTGTTCTTCTCCCTTGAAGATAGGAACAATCACTACCTGTATCGGTGCTAGAGCGGGAGGAAGTACCAAACCATTGTCATCGGAGTGTGTCATGATCAGTGCACCCATCAAACGAGTTGAAACGACCCATGAGGTAGCCCAAACATATTCCAATTGGTTCTCACGATTGACAAACTTCACATCAAAGGCCTTGGCAAAGTTCTGACCTAAGAAGTGAGAAGTACCACTTTGTAGTGCCTTACCATCTTGCATCATCGCCTCAATAGTATAGGTGTCTAAGGCTCCTGCAAAACGCTCACTAGCAGTTTTCACCCCCTTCACCACAGGCATAGCCATGTATTTTTCAGCAAAATCAGCGTAAACATTGAGCATCTTTACAGTTTCCTCTTCTGCTTCTTCACGGGTTTCGTGAGCCGTGTGCCCTTCTTGCCATAAGAACTCCGCAGTACGGAGAAATAAGCGTGTACGCATTTCCCAACGGAACACATTGGCCCATTGGTTGCACAGGATAGGAAGGTCACGGTATGACTGAATCCAATTCTTATAAGTGTTCCAGATTATGGTTTCTGAAGTAGGTCGGATAATCAACTCCTCCTCCAATTTTGCTTCGGGGTCCACGACTACACCTGAGCCGTCTTCCGCATTTTTCAAACGATAGTGAGTTACTACAGCACACTCCTTAGCAAAACCCTCTACGTGATCAGCTTCACGGCTCAAGAATGATTTCGGGATAAGAAGAGGGAAATAAGCATTCACATGACCCGTTTCTTTAAACATATCGTCGAGTTGACGTTGCATTTTTTCCCAAATAGCGTATCCATAAGGTTTGATCACCATACAGCCACGCACAGCTGATTGCTCTGCCAAGTCAGCTTTAACCACCAATTCGTTATACCATTGCGAGTAATTCTCGCTACGTTTGGTGAGATCTTTCAGTTCTTTCGCCATTATTAATTTATTTATTAAAAAAGATAATTCAAATTTGAACGACAAAAATACAAATTAAACCGGTGTAAACCTACATCAGGCTTTAGTTTTTCTAGTAGAGCGGCCCCCTCTTTGTAGTACATACTACAGAAACGTATGGGATTAGATAAGCTTGACTCATGCACTAGGTACAGGAAAGAGGAGCTCTAAACCCCCAAAAAGGCTAGAGGCACTTGCTTCACAGCAAATACCTCTAGCTAACTATTACATACACACATGAACTGAATCATTTTAAACCACTGCTAACTATAAAGACTAACAGTTGCCTAGCCATCGGCACGGCTTAAAACCTAGTTATACAAAGCTGCTAATTTATAAATCACAGCTTGTACTCTCTTATTTAATAAGGCATAAGACACCTTATCTCACCTGCGGCTGAGGTGATTATTCTAAAAATCAAAAACCATGATGATTGCGAGCACAAAAATTGCTACTCTTAGTTCAGCTATGTCCATACTCTCGTGGCACAATGCATCAAACATCTATTAGGCAGGTCTTCTGGCTTGTCTGACTTAGAATCCTTCCCACTAATTGTCTCTTAGCAGTGGATATTGTAGCTCTAAATATTAGTACTCAAGGCACTAACAGACATACAGCAACGAGTATTGCTGCCGATTCTCACGGCATTCCCTTTTCAATTTGGTATTTGCGACTTCAAAGCCCAAATACCTAATAGACTGTGGTAAATATATGTATTAATTACTGAGATACCATAAGTTTCTCCTCTTTTTTTATCATACTCGAATAGCAGCAAGAAGAGTTCTTAGCTGATGGTCAAGTACCTCAGCCACTTCATGTTCGGGCAGTTCCCTTCCGAGCTCTTGAGCAAGTGAGGTCACCCCCTTATCTACAAAGCCACAAGGGTTGATGTAATTAAAGTAATTGAGGTTGGTGTTTACATTGAAAGCCAAGCCATGCATACTCACATAGCGACTACACTTCACACCAATGGCACAAATCTTACGGGCTGTTGGAAGCTCAGCATCCAGCCATACGCCAGTGGCCTTTTCCAATCGACCTGCCTCAACACCATAAAAAGCACAGGTACGAATCACCCCTTCTTCGAGTAAGTAAATGTAATCTCTGAGGCCCAGATGAAAATCTTCTAAATCCAAGATCGGATAGCAGACCACCTGACCAGGTCCATGATATGTAATGTCCCCTCCTCGATCAATGTGTACATAAGTGGCCTGTATTTCTGCTAAAAAATCAGCCTTTATTAAAAGATTAGAATCTTTACCGTGCTTTCCTATCGTATAGACATGTGGATGCTCGCAAAAAACAAGCCAATTATCATGTATTTGTCCAGCGACCTTAGCATCAATTATTTTTTGAAAAATTGCTTTTTGTTTATCCCACGCTTCGGCATAAGGTATATTTTTCCAGTTTTCTGTGATTAGTTTCATGGTTTTTTAGTGAAGCCTCCTAGTTTCTTGACTTTTATGAAGATTTTATTTAAAATAATCGCAATTATTGACCATTTTATCGAATTTCTTTCTTTATTTTGTCATTATAAGTAATCCAACTGATCATTAATGAAGGAATAAAATTAATAATTAGTACAATAATTGTTCTATGACAAGCAAGATAAATTTAAATTTTGACTTTCCACAGGTTGACTTGCCAAATAAAGTTTTGGCCTTTGACAACATCACTCAAGATTTGCTTAACCTCTACAAGCAGGCATGCAAACTCAAAGCTGGAATTTTTGCACTCTGCCTAGAAGGATCAATGAAGGCAGCTATCAATTTAATTGATTACACCATCCAAAAAGGTGATTTCATCACCCTATTGCCCGGTACAATCATTCAGTTTAAACAAGCAGAAGCTCCTTTGCGCCTATGCTTTATTGGCTTCTCATCCAACACGATTAGCCAAATCAACTTTATGGAAGTGCTCACTACCTCTTATCATAAGATGGTAGAAAACCCTGTTATTCCTGTACAAGGAAATATGTTTGAGTACATCCACACCTACTTTTCGCTTTGGGCTAAAATGTCCAACGACAGCAGTATCAACCTACACCCCAACATCATTACGCATGCCATGCATAATGTAGTGTTGACTACAAGCTCTCTCTATACCGACAAGCCTTTCCACCCTGTGGTAAAGAACCGTCAAGAAGAAATCTATAGAGACTTGCTCCAACTCATCACCAAATACTATACGCGTGAGCGTTCTGCTCAATTCTATGCAGACAAGCTAGAAATCACCCCTCAGCACCTCAGCACAACCATTCGTCAGGTTACGGGTGGTACAGTCTTGGACCTCATAGCGCATGTAGTTATTATGGATGCCAAGTCGAAACTCAAATCGACCAACATGTCGGTACAGGAAATTGCTTATGCACTCAACTTCCCAACTCCCTCTTTCTTTGGAAAGTACTTCAAGAGATATGTAGGAACAAGCCCCTTGGCTTATAAGCAACAAGACTAAAAGTAAAGATTCAGATAAAGCTAAAAAAGGCATACACATTCAAAAGTGTATGCCTTTTATTTATAGCGTAAAATGGATACCCTAGAGCTTCCTCTGATCCAAGGTCAAAGAATTGAGTAAGACACAGAGTGTAGAGAGTGTCATTACAGCACCTACTACTAGAGGTGTAAGCAATATGCCTGTAATGGGATAGAACACACCTGCAGCTATGGGTAGTGCAAATACATTGAAAATAAATGCCCACAGCAGGTTTTGCTTAATCAAGGCTACCGTACGCCTAGACAAACGAACGGCACGAGGCAAAAGTGAAAGATCAGAAGTCATCAGCGTAATGTTGGCCACATTCATCGCAATATCAGTACCCTTACCCATAGCAATACTTACATCGGCACAGGCAAGTGCTTGTGAGTCGTTGATTCCATCACCCACCATAGCCACTTTTTGCTCCCTGTCTTGTAGCTCACGGATATAGCTCTCTTTCTCATCAGGTAGCACCTCCGACTTCACCGATAGAATGGTGAGCTTACGAGCCACAGACTGAGCCGAACGCTCACTATCTCCTGTAAGCATACTCACCTCAAAGCCCATGCGACGCAACTCCTTGATAGCTCCATAAGAGGTAGGCTTGAGCTGATCGGCAATAGCTATGATAGCCAACAGCTGATCCTCCTTACCAAAATAGACAAGGCTATGTCCCTTGCTCTCATAACGAATAAGCATCTCGACCAAAGGACCAGTGATCTCCCCGATATGCTCTTGGCGCAGACGCTTACCGCCCACCCAGTATTTCTCTGCTTGGTACTTCACCACGATACCCTTACCTGGAAGATTAACGTAGGAATCCAAATCGACAGGTTTTACCTTTTGCTCTATAGCCAGCTCCTCCATCAGCGACAAGGCCAGAGGATTGTCCGATTTAGACTCAGCAGCCAGCAGAATTTGCTTGTAGGCATCATCTTGACTCACCGTCCAGAGCCACTCAATCACACGAGGTGTACCCTCAGTGAGTGTACCTGTCTTATCAAACACAATGTTATCTACCTTATGAAGCTGCTCCAACGCCAAAGGATCTTTAATGAGAATGTGGTTATTGGCTCCCTTATTGATACCTACAATCAAGGCGATAGGGGTAACCAAGCCTAGGGCACAAGGACAAGCCACGATCAAGACCGATAAGCTCGTCAAGACCGCTTGAGCCATGCGGTACTCCTGTCCAAACAGCAGCCAAGCTACAAAAGTAAGCACCGCTACCACCAACACAAACAGCAGGTAGAAAGCAGAAACCTTATCTACAATACGGCGCACTGGACGCTTGCGGCTTTGTGCCTCTTGCACCATCCGAATAATCTGAGCCAAGAACGTATCCTCGCCCACCTTTTGGGCCTCAACCACAAACTTACCTCGCTGATTGATGGTACCCGTAACTACCTGCGAGCCCACTTCTTTCACCACAGGCATAGGCTCCCCAGACATCATACTCTCATCTACATACGAGCCTCCTTCTATCACCACACCATCTATAGGTATCTTCTCTCCGGGATGCACCACAACCTGATCACCCACTTGTAGCTCACTAAGCTTTACATCTTCTGTCTGACCCGCACGTCTGACCCTTGCCATTTTGGGACGTAGCCCCATCAGGTTACGAATCGCTACCGTCGTGCTCCCCTTGGCTTTGGCCTCCATAAACTTACCCGTAAGCACAAAAGCAGTAATCAGTACCGTAGCTTCATAGTAGGTATGCGCCTCAAAACCTCTACTCAACCACACATCAGGGAAGAAAGTATTGAAGGCACTAAATAAGAAGGCTACAGTAGTGCTCACTGCCACCAACGAATCCATGCCGTAAATTTTTTTACGCATCTGCGACCAAGCATTGCGGTAAAACTCACTTCCAAACAGCCCCAGCACAAAAAGAGCCAGCACCATCTTCACGTGCTGAGCATAGGCCAGGTGTTCAAAAAACTTAAACACACTCAGTAGCATCATAGGCACAGCCACTATCCAAGCACCAATCACCTCGGCACGCAGGCGGCTGTAACGCTTATTGTACTCCCGCTCTTGTTGCTCCACCTGATGCTCTTGATCGGTAATGATGTCGTAGCCATCAGAAAGTACAGATGCTCGAATCTCCCCCACACTCACCCGTGCAGGATCGTATTCTATCCATACCATATTTGTCATTAAATTTACTTTTACCTCGTACACACCAGGCAAATCTGTGATGGCGCGCTCCACATTGGTAGCACAGCTTGCTGCGTGCATATTTAGCACGGGGAAAGTCTTATGTATCTTTTTGCTCATAAACAGCTATTTCCAATTAACAATATTCTGAATTCAAACGCATGAAATCTTTTGACCTCATCTCCTGCTTCCTTAACAAACCAAAGCCCAGTTTGGTTGCCTTTCTAAATTCTTAAAATAGAACAAGATAACCATTCCTCTTTGATATAACAAAGGAGAAGCCCAGCAAGATTTGAATAAAGTAGCAATAGGCTAACTAAGATAAGAAAAAAATAGCTGATCTGCACTCAGCAGTAATAAAGTCGGTCCCAAAGCTCGATTTATTTTACAGAGAATCGAGGCATCTCTAGGGAATATGTGTATCTTTAAGTTTCAAAAGACAAATTCTATTTTACACTTCTAAAAACAAAAACCCATGATGAAATCCAAATTTAGATACAGCCAACTCACACTCTTGTTGAGCCTCCTTTTTGTTTGCTCCTGTCAGGCTCAAAAAGAGCAGTATGCCGACCTGCAGTTCAGCCCATTCAACACGCAACAAAAGTTCCACATTGAAGAGGACCCTACAGCCCCTGCAGCCAGCTACAAACTCAAGCTCTTTTACGCAAGCCAAGGAGAAGAACAAACCAAAAACTGGTTGAATAAGCAGCTCATACATATTCTCTTTGGAGAGGAGTATGCACTGCAGAACCTAAGCTTTCAAGAGGCAGCCCAACAATACACACAGGCCTACAAGGAAGAATACCTTTCGGATGTAACAGAGCCCTACCTCGAGCAGCTCAAAAATGAGCCAGACCAGATGAGTCATTGGTATAACTACGAGTTTCAAAGCCAGGCTGAGCTCATCAGCTACCAAAAGGATATACTCACCCTAAAAACATTTACCGAGATGTACAGTGGTGGTGCACACGGCATGTACAGTACCAACTACTTCAACTTCGACCTACGTAACAAAACGCTGATATACCTAGCTGATATTTTTGAAGAAGGCTATCAGACCAAGCTCGTTGAGCTATTACTCGCCCAACTCAGAGCAGATTTTCAGACCGAAGACCTGTTAGAACACATGATTACAGCTAGCGATGTCTATCCTACAGAGAACTTCCTAATAGGAGCCGAAGGAATCACCTTCTGCTACACCCCCTACGAGATCGCAGCCTATGCAGCAGGAGAAATAGAGGTAACACTTAGCTATAAGCAGTTAAAGCCCCTCTTGCGTACAGCCCCTGAAAGCATTCTTCAGCGCATGTAAAACCAGCTAGGGCCCTAATTAAGCCCCATAAACCAGCTTTCATTTTCCTATCTCCCTCAAGGAGCTTATCTTTACAAAGACTAAAAAAACAATAGATATTCAATTTATGGAATTAATTCTACACTACTTTCCGAACCTAAGTGATACACAGAAAAAACAATTTGAAGCACTCTACGATTTATACACCGAGTGGAATGCCAAGATCAATGTCATCTCACGCAAAGACATACACAACTTATATCCCCACCACATCCTACACTCGCTAGGCATAGCCAAAGCCATTCAGTTTAAGCCGGGTAGCAGGGTGATGGACTTGGGCACAGGAGGTGGATTTCCAGGGATTCCCTTGGCCATACTTTTTCCAGAAGTACAGTTTCATTTGGTAGATAGCATCCGCAAAAAAGTGCGAGTAGCCCAAGAAGTAGCTACAGCCATCGGACTAAAAAATGTTAGTTTCCGCCACGCCAGAGCCGAAGAAGAGAAACAACTTTTCGACTTTGTTGTTAGTAGAGCAGTAATGCCTTTGGGCGATCTAGTCAAAATCTGCCGCAAAAACATCAGCAGAAAAGACCAAAATGCCCTACCCAACGGATTAATCTGTTTGAAAGGCGGAGAATTGGAAGAAGAGATTGCACCGCTACGCCAGCAAACCACCGTATTTGAACTCAGTGACTCCTTCAAGGAAGAGTTCTTTGCTACCAAAAAAGTGGTGTATGTCAACCTCAACAAAAAAAAGTAGATAAAAGATGATGCATACAAAGAAATTTGAATTCAACATGTTCCCCGTGAACACCTACCTGCTTTGGGACGAAACCAAAGAAGCAGTCTTAATAGACCCAGGTATGTTTTTCCCTAAGGAAAAAGAAGAGCTACAAGCCTTTATAGCTCAAGAAGGACTCCAGCTTAAGTACCTTCTCAACACCCATCTCCACTTAGACCACATCTTAGGCAATCCCTTTGTCTGTGCCACCTATGGCTTAAAGCCCATGGCTCATCAAGCCGATGAGTTCTGGCTCGAAGGTGCTGCCCAACAAGCCCGTATGTTTGGTTTTGAGCTCCCTGAAGAACAAGTACCTCTAGGCAAGCAGCTCCAAGAAGGAGACACAATCCACTTTGGCAACAACCAGCTTCAGGTGATTGAAGTCCCAGGTCACTCTCCAGGTCATCTGGTTTTTTACAACCAAGCCACAGGAGAAGCTTTTGTGGGCGATGTGCTTTTCCAAGGCAGTGTGGGTAGAGCCGATCTGCAAGGGGGAAATTTCAACCAACTTAAGGAGCATATTATCAAAAAACTCTTTATCTTACCCAATGAGACGGTTATCTATCCTGGACATGGACCGAGCACCAATATCGGCAATGAAAAGATGTATAACCCATTCTTTACGGATATTTCGACCCATTAATCGAACTTAAATTATAATACTATGAGTACAAACTATTTGGCCAAACGACACATTGGCATTGGTGAAGCTGACAAAAAAGAGATGTTGGCTAAGATTGGTGTTTCCTCCATGGAGGAACTCATCAAAAAGACCTTCCCTGAGAACATCTTACTCGATAAGCCCATGGACTTGCCTCCTGCGCTTTCTGAGTATGAATACAGCAATCACATTGTGGAATTGGCTCAGAAAAACGAAATTTACAAGACCTACATCGGTCAAGGTTGGTATGGTGCCATTACCCCAGCTGTGATTCAACGCAATGTATTTGAAAACCCAGTGTGGTACACTTCTTACACCCCCTATCAGGGAGAAGTGTCGCAAGGTCGTTTGGAGGCTTTGATGAACTATCAAACCGCCATCAGTGACCTTACGGGGCTCCCACTAGCCAACTGCTCCCTGCTTGACGAAGCCACAGCAGGTGCAGAAGCTATGACTATGATGTACAACCTGCGTTCACGAGCCAAGAAAAAAGCCAAAGCGAATGTACTCTTTATTGATGAATCGGTATTTCCAGAAACCAAAGCAGTGATCAAGACACGTGCCATACCTCAGGGCATGGAGCTTGTCTATGGCGACTACCGTAAGTTTGAATTCAACGAGCAAGTCTTCGGAGTCATTCTCCAATACCCCAACAACGAAGGTAGCATAGAAGACTATCGTGCATTTGTAGAGCAGGCACACCAAGCCGAAGCCATGGTAGCTGTCGCTGCCGACATCCTGAGCTTAGCCCTCCTCACCCCTCCAGGCGAATGGGGAGCAGATATCGCCTTTGGTAGCTCCCAAAGACTCGGTATCCCCATGTTCTACGGAGGTCCATCGGCAGGCTACTTTGCCACTCGCTCGGAATACAAGCGCCATGTGCCTGGACGTATTATTGGTCTATCCAAAGACGCCTATGGCAAGCTTTGCTACCGCATGGCCCTACAAACTCGTGAGCAACACATCAAGCGCGAACGAGCCACATCCAATATCTGTACGGCACAGGCCTTACTGGCCACTATGTCGGGCTTCTACGCCGTATATCACGGAGCAGAAGGCATCAAAGAGATAGCTAAACGCATTCACAGCTATGCAGTAGGCTTGAGCGAAGCCATCGAGCAAATCGGCTACAAACAACTCAACACCTACTTCTTCGACACCCTCCATATTCAGCTGCCAGAAGGTATCAGCCTAGAGCAGTTTAGAGAAGTGGCCTTGAAGAACCGCGTCAACTTCCGCTATTTCCCCACAGCTGAGATTGGTCTAAGTATCGACGAAACAACCAACTGCACCGATGTAATGAATCTACTCAACATCTTTGCAACTGTGGTAGGTAAGAGCGCAGACACCAGCTGTACAACCAATAAGCAAGCCCTGCCCAAAGCTCTGACTCGTACCTCTACATTCTTAAGCCACGAAGTCTTCAAGAAATACCACACCGAGACTGAGATGATGCGTTACATCAAACGCCTCGACCGTCAGGACATCTCACTGGCTCACTCCATGATCTCCTTGGGCTCTTGTACCATGAAGCTCAATGCGGCAGCAGAAGTCATCCCGATGACACGCCCAGAGTTTATGCACATCCACCCCTTAGCTCCCAAGTACCAAGCCAAAGGCTCACTAGAGATGATCGAAAATCTCGGCAAGCTGCTCAAAACCATAACAGGCTTTGATGGCATCAGCCTACAGCCCAACTCAGGCGCTGCAGGCGAGTATGCAGGCTTACGCACCATACGTGCCTATTTAGAGAGCATCAAGCAAGGACACCGCAACAAGGTATTGATACCTGCCTCGGCCCACGGAACCAACCCAGCCTCGGCTGTACAAGCAGGCTATGATATAGTCATCGTCAAATCGGACGAGGGAGGTAATGTATCTATGGACGATTTCCGAGCCAAAGTAGAAGAGCATAAGGACGAGCTAGCCGCACTTATGATCACCTACCCCTCTACCCACGGTATCTTCGAAAAAGACATCGTAGAGATGTGTGAACTCATTCACAAAGCAGGAGGACAAGTCTATATGGACGGAGCCAATATGAACGGACAGGTGGGCTTGACCAATCCTGGCTTTATTGGTGCAGACGTCTGTCACCTCAACCTCCACAAGACTTTT
>JASLIW010000093.1 GCA_030152865.1 Bacteroides sp. | reverse complement strand
CGTGCTTGGGGGTGCGGCACTGCTGATGTTTGGTACGGTGGCTGCCTCGGGTGTGCGCATCATTGCCTCGCAAGACATCGACCGCAAGGCGGTGTTGGTGCTAGCCGTCAGCTTTGCCTTTGGCCTAGGTGTAGAGCTTGTCCCTGAGATCTTGAATCAGATGCCCGAGTGGATCCGCGGTACTTTCTCGTCGGGGATTACTACGGGTGGCCTCGTTGCGATTATTGCAAATGGGGTGATTCGGATTGGGAAGTGAGGGTGTGATAAAAATAATAGTTAATAGATTACTTAACTCTAATAAATTATGCCTACCTTTGACTTACGTGAAATTGAAGCTATTCAGAAAGGAAAGCTGCGTTTTTTGAAATTAGTGGAGCCTAAATATTGTCGTTTTGATGAGTTTGTATATAATATACGAAAAGGTAAGCAGACTAATTTTACTAAGGAATTAAACACCATCTTTTCACGCATGCAAATCATGGCTGAAAAGGATCAAATTATGCCAAGTACTTGGTTTAAACCAGTAAAGGATAGAGGAAGAGCAGTAGCGTATGAATTTAAAACTAAATCCCTAAGAGTTTACTGTGTAAAGAAGGAGCCTGATGTTATCGTAGTTTTAGGAGGTTTTAAAAAGAATCAAAAAAAAGATATAGCCCAGTTGATAAAGCTAATAAACTCTGATCTCTTCCAACATGAGTTAGCTAAACTATAACGAAAGATAATTATGACACATCAAGAATTAATACAAACGCCGGAATACTGGATAAGTTGTATTCAATATGAGTTTTTCTATAAAATAACTGAATATTTAGAGGAGAATAAGATGAGTAGAACTGATCTTGCGAACCAACTAGGTGTAAGTAAAAGCTACATCACACAAATTTTGAATGGTAATGCTAAGATGAGTTTGGAGAAAATGATTGAAATCAGTTTAGCCATTGGTTTTTACCCTAAATTTTTGTTAGCCCCTATAGATAAAGAGAACGCTGAAAGTAGGTCGAAGGTTGAAGAGTTGCTCGAGCATATAAAACAACTGACGTCAGAGTATAAAAATCAAGCGTCAACTATTTGTCCGAGCGAAGTGGGTGAAAAGATCGAAGAAGATATATATAGGAGTATAAACAGTGATTATGAAATAGTTGCTTAAATTATGAAAGCTAAAAACTCAGTATTAATAATGGATAGCTTTTCTGTTCTAGAAAGCGAGTGTTCTCTTATTCCATGGTCTAAGGACGCATCAGAAGAACGTCATTTAAATCATTCTGTTGATATAGACTTTGATGTGATGAAACATAAAGAAGATGAGAATAAACACATTATTTTAATTACCCTAAGGGTAAATCCAGAAAAAGAGCCAGGCTATTATGCTTGTGTAAAAGGTCTTGGAGCATTTGATATTGCAGATAGCTCAGTCAGCAAGAAGGAAAAGAATCAGCTTGTTTTGTTTTCAGGGGTAAGTATTTGTGTTACTCAGCTAAGAAGTTTTATTGCTAATTTGACCTCTTATTACCCCTTAGGTAAGTATAGTTTTCCAGCTATTGACATCAATGATTTAATAAAGCAAAAAAAGGAACAGCTACTTGTTAAGGGGAAGGAGTAACTAGCTAAAAAATTTAAGTTTAAATAAATGATAGTGGTCGGGGCAGGCTTTGTAGAGCTTGCCCCGATTTTTTTACTGAGTAATAAATGAATGCTATCTTGTATGACAAGGTTTGCAGCAATAGTAACATCCATCTACATTAGAGTAAAGCTCTTTAGCTCTCTGCACTGCACCGTGGCAGCTCGAAAACTCTCCTAAATCCTTCCTATTATTGGGAGAGGGTAGATATGAGCAAGTTTCTTCGTGTACTTCATGCTCACCAGTGGGTTGAGCATTTTTGTTGACATAATACTTCATAATAAAAGATTTAAAATTAATATTAACCCTCAGGAGGGTATGGGTCGTTCCCATTTTTAGTTCTTAAATTATTACAGGCTCTTAAATATTGCGTATATTTAACTACTTGTTTAAATTGGGGTAATATTTACCTCTTCAAAATAGTAGTAAATAAAAATGGCAAAACAAAAAAATAAGAACAAAGAATCTATTGAACAGCAGCTGTTTAAGGCTGCAGATAAGCTTCGTAAAAATATAGATGCAGCCGAGTATAAGCACGTTGTATTAGGATTGATTTTTTTAAAATATATCTCAAATGCGTTTGAAGCATTGCATGCTGAGCTGGTTAAAGAGCAAGAACTCGGAGCAGACCCAGAAGATCGTGACGAGTACAAAGCAGAAAATGTGTTTTTTGTTCCTAAAAAGGCGCGTTGGGATTACCTAGTAGCACAGGCAAAATCTACGCAGATTGGTACTACTGTCGATGAAGCTATGGATGCGTTGGAAAAAGAAAATACGTCACTGAGGGGAGTCTTGCCCAAGGTGTATGCACGCTCTAATTTAGATCCAAAAAGTCTAGGTGAATTGATCGATCTGATTGGTAATATTGCCATGGATGAGGTGCAAGAACGCAGTGCCGACATTTTGGGACATGTGTTTGAGTACTTTTTGGGTGAGTTTGCCTTGGCCGAGGGTAAGCAAGGCGGGCAGTTCTATACGCCTCGTAGCATTGTAGAGCTACTTGTAGAGATGCTAGAGCCCTACGAAGGTAGAGTTTTTGACCCTTGCTGCGGCTCAGGTGGCTTGTTTGTTCAGTCTCAACAGTTTGTTGAGAAGCATCAAGGTCTTGTCAATGACATCTCTATTTATGGACAAGAAAGCAATCAAACTACTTGGAAGCTGTGCAAAATGAATTTAGCCATACGGGGGATTGATAGCTCACAGGTGAAGTGGAACAGTGAGGGTTCTTTCCTCAATGATGCACACAAAGACTTAAAAGCCGACTACATCATAGCCAATCCTCCCTTTAATATGAGTGATTGGGGCCAAGCTGAGCTGCGTAAAGATGCACGTTGGCAATATGGTGTTCCTCCCGAGGGAAATGCTAACTTTGGGTGGATACAGCATTTTGTATATCACATGGCTCCTACGGGTCAGGCTGGTTTTGTACTAGCCAAAGGTTCGCTTACTTCGGAGTCGGGTGGTGAGGGTGAGATTCGCAAAGAATTGATTGAGCAGGGCTTGATTGATTGCATTGTAAACCTACCAGGTAAGCTGTTTTTGAATACACAGATTCCTGCTTCTTTGTGGTTTATGAGTCGCAACCGTACCAATCATAAGTTTCGCGATCGTTCCAAAGAGATCCTTTTTATTGATGCACGTAACTTAGGTACCCCTATCAATCGACGTAATATAGAGTTTAGTGCCGAAGATATCCAGCAGGTAGCTTCTACCTACCACAATTGGAGAAATATAGGTGGGGATTACAAAGATATTCCTGGTTTTTGTTGCGCCGCTTCAATTGATGAGGTAAGAGAGAAAGACTATATTCTTACTCCTGGTCGCTATGTGGGCTTGCCCGAAGAAGAGGATGATTTTGATTTTGAAGAGCGTTTTACTTCTCTTCATAACCAACTGATGGAACAGATGGCGGAAGAAGACCGCATCAATGCAAAAATTAAAGAGAGCTTGAGCTTACTACAAATTCAAAAGGAGGAAGAATGAAGGAGTGGAAAGAGGTAAAGTTGGGGGATGTAACTGATGTTATTGGAGGAGGAACACCTTCTACTAAAAAAGAATCTTATTGGGGTGGAGATATACCATGGTTAACTCCAAGAGATCTGAGTAACTTTTCAAAGCGTTATATTTTTGGTGGAGAGCGTTATATCACAAGGGAAGGTTATGAAAACTCTTCAACACAAATGCTTCCTAAAAACTCTGTTTTAATGTCATCTAGAGCACCTATTGGGTATTTGGCTATAGCTGGTGTTGATGTTTGTACTAATCAAGGGTTTAAAAGCTTCGTATTAAAAGATAATGGGCCACTTAATAATCTGTTTTTATATTATTGGTTAAAATCAAAAGCTGATTATCTTCAACAGCTAGGTACAGGTACAACTTTTGCTGAAATTTCAGCAAAGGTCGTAAAGTCTATACCTATTTTCCTTCCCCCATTAAAAGAACAAAAAGCGATAGCAGAGGTTTTATCCAATTTAGATGATAAAATAGAGTTGCTTCAACAGCAGAATGAAACGCTGGAGCAGCTAGCAGAAACTTTATTTCGTCAGTGGTTCATTGAAGAAGCTGAGGAGGATTGGGAGGAAAAAACGTTGGGAGATGTAATTAATTTATATGACTATAAAAGAGTACCTCTGTCTAAAATAGAGAGGAGTAAAATGAAAGATGGACAGTTGTATCCATATTATGGTGCAGCTACTATAATGGATTATGTTAATTCTTATATTTTTGAAGGTAATTATATTTTAATGGCAGAGGATGGTAGTGTTCTAACAGAAGAAGGTTATCCAGTTTTACAATATGCACGAGGAAAGTTTTGGGTTAATAATCATACTCATATAATGACAGGTAAGCCTCCTTACTCTAATAGTTTTATTTGGGTATTTCTAAAGAATAAGAAAATTCAGCAATATATAACAGGTGCCGTTCAGCCAAAGCTAAATCAGAAGAACTTAAAGAGCATTGCTTTTCCTCACTATCCACAAGATAGGGTGTTTTATTATACTAAAATAGTATCTCCTTATTTCACTAAAATCGAATCCAATCAACTACAAATCCAAACCCTAACCAAAATGCGAGACACCCTCTTGCCTAAACTGATGAGTGGAGCAGTGCGGGTGAAACTAGCCGATTAAGATCATAATGCTATGAAGAAACTTTACGAAGACGATATCGAACAAATGGCACTCCAAGAGTTGGAGGCGCTGGGGTATGAGGTACTTCATGGGGGGAGTATAGCCCCTGGTGGTGATAATCCCCAGAGAAACTCTTATCAAGAAGTAATCTTGCAAGGGCGGCTCGAAGCAGCTGTGCGCAGCATCAATACTACACTGAGTGAAGACCTACTTCAAGATGCGCTCCGCCAATTGAATCAAATTCACTCGCCCGAACTTCTAGCAAACAATGAAGCTTTTCATCGCTTGCTCACCGAAGGGATTCCTGTAAGCTATCAGCAGGAGGGTGAGGAGCGAGGTGAGCGTGTGTACTTGATTGATTTTGAACATCCCCTGAATAATGATTTTGTAGCTTGTAACCAATATACCATAGAAGAGGATGGCAAAACAAAACGCCCAGACATTCTTTTGTTTGTCAATGGCTTGCCACTTGTCTTGCTAGAGCTCAAAAACCCTACCGATGAAAACGCTACTCTAAAATCAGCTTATCAGCAGATCGAAACGTATAAAGCTACTATTCCTTCGCTTTTTACCTACAATGCCATCAATGTAATATCCGATGGTCTAGATGCACAGGCAGGTTCGCTATCGGCAGGTTTTACGCGTTTTATGTCGTGGAAAACAGCTGATGGCAAAAAAGAAGCACATCGTCATGATATACCTTTGCTTACCCTGATTAAGGGCATGCTTAATCCAGTGACTTTACTTGATTTGATTCGCTATTTTACAGTCTTTGAGAAGTCTAAGGCGGAAGATGCTCATGGCTTAATTACGATAAGTACTGTAAAGAAAATAGCTGCTTATCATCAGTATTACGCGGTAAATAAAGCAGTAGATTCTACCTTACGTGCTTCGGGCTATATAGAAGAGCAGGTAGATATCGCTAGGGTTGCAGAATCCCCATTAGCGTATGGGCTGGCCGATGTGCAAACACAGCGTGTAGGAGACCGTAAGGGTGGAGTAGTATGGCATACGCAAGGCAGTGGTAAATCACTATCTATGGTATTCTATACTGGCAAAATAGTGCAACGAATGGACAATCCTACTGTTGTGGTAATAACTGATCGCAATGATCTGGATGACCAGCTGTTTGATACCTTTGTCTCGTCTAGCGAATTACTACGACAGACTCCTGTGCAGGCAGAAAGTATTAGCCAGCTCAAAGAGTTGCTGAAGGTGCGTTCAGGTGGAATTGTTTTTACTACGATTCAGAAGTTTCAACCCGACGACGGTAATCAGTTTGATACCTTATCTAATCGTGAAAATATCATAGTAATAGCTGATGAGGCGCATCGTACTCAATATGGCTTTAAAGCCAAAGTGGTAGATGCCAAAGATGAGCAAGGGAATGTCATCGGAAAGAAGACTGTATATGGCTTTGCGAAATATATGCGTGATGCCTTGCCCAATGCTACTTACCTGGGTTTCACAGGTACACCTATAGAGGGTACTGATAAAAATACACCCGCTGTATTTGGTAATTATATTGATGTGTATGACATCGCACAAGCTGTTGAAGACGGAGCTACTGTTCCGATATATTACGAAAGTAGGCTCGCAAAGATAGAACTGACTGAGGAGGGCAGAAGGCTTATCGAAGAACTAGATGAGGAGTTGAAGTATGATGATATGAGTGAAACTGAGAAGATGAAAGCACGCTGGACTCAACTTGAGGCACTCGTAGGTACTACAGAGCGTACAGACTTGATTGCTAAAGATATCTTGTTTCACTTTGGAGAGCGTCAAAAGGTGTTTGAGGGTAAGGCTATGGTAGTAGCCATGAGTAGGCGTATAGCAGCCGAACTCTATGAAGCACTTATTCGGCTCCAACCGAGCTGGCATAGTGATGAGCTCACGAAAGGAAAATTAAAGGTGATTATGACCTCAGCCTCTTCTGATGGACCCTTGTTAGCCAAGCATCATACTTCTAAGCAAGATCGTCGTTTGTTAGCTGACAGAATGAAAAACCCTGAAGATGAGCTACAGCTAGTGATTGTCTGTGATATGTGGCTTACAGGCTTTGATGCGCCTTGCTTACATACTCTATACATAGATAAGCCGATGAAAGGGCACAACCTAATGCAGGCGATTGCCAGGGTGAACCGAGTATATAAGGATAAGCCTGGGGGCTTAATTGTAGATTATTTGGGCATTGCTTCAGACCTTAAAGAAGCCTTGTCCTTTTACTCCGATGCTGGAGGTAAGGGAGATCCTACCATAGCACAAGAACAAGCAGTTGAAATAGTGTTAGAAAAGATAGAGGTGATTCGCCAACTCTTTCATGGGTTTGATTATAAAGCCTACTTTACAGCCAATACGCAGCAGAAACTGAAGCTTATCTTGGAGGCTCAAGAATTTATCTTAGGAGTAGAAGATGGACGGAAACGGCTTATAGATGAGGTCTCTGCCCTATCTAAGGCTTTTGCTATTGCTGTGCCCAATGAAGAAGCGATGGCTTTAGCTGATGAGATAGCTTTTTATCAGGCTATTAAGGCACGGCTAGTTAAGCTTGAAGGCGGAGGAACAGTGGAAGGTGCCGATACAGTACGTGATGAATCTATTGAAACTACAATTAGACAAGTGATAGACAGTGCTTTGGTCTCAGATCAAGTCATAGATGTGTTTGATGCTGCAGGGATAAAGAAGCCCGATATCTCTATTCTATCGGAGGAGTTTATGGAAGAGATTAAGGGAATGGAGCATAAAAATATAGCGATTGAGGTGCTCAAAAAAATACTGAGGGATGAAATAAAAACACGTTCTAAGACAAATATCGTACAAGGAAAAACGCTAATAGCTCGTTTGGAAGATTCTATCAAACGCTATCATAATAAAATACTGACGGCTGCAGAAGTGATTGAGGAGTTAATAAAGCTCAGCAAATCAATCACCGAAAGTGATAAAGAAGCCCAAGAAATGGGTTTGACTGATTACGAGTATGCTTTTTATACTGCAGTAGCCCAGAATGAGAGTGCTCGTGAGCTTATGGGTAAAGACATGTTGAGAGAGCTTGCAGTAGCTCTTACTGATACGATTAGAAGAAACGCTTCTATCGACTGGACGATTAAAGAGTCTGTCAAGGCTAAACTGAAGGTGTCTGTGAAGCGACTGTTGCGGAGATATGGATTTCCACCTGATATGCAGAAGTTAGCTACCGATGCAGTTATAAAACAGGCTGAAGAGCTGGCTAGGCAGATAGAGTAGGCTATTTGTAGATAATAGGGTGTTGTAAGTAAAAGACAGAGAAATGCAAAAAATCACAGGGATCACAAGAAGGGATATTATAGAGTTATTTAAAGAAGGTTACACAGAAGATAATTGGTGGAGTGATACAAAAGATAAGTTTTTTTATCCGTATTATGGTAGACTTACTGAATTAGAGTTTCTGGAACAGCTTTATCCCTTAGAAGATATGCCTAGTTATGATGCTCGATTTAATAATGTAAAAGAGGATATCTGGCAACATACTATAAATAATGAGGATTATGAATTTGGCTGGGTATTTAGTGATGATCGTTTTGGCTTACTGAAAGGTGATGATGCTGTTTTACTGAATTTTTTATGTGCTGTTTTTCATCCAGAATATAGAGATGATCAAGGGTATTGGAAAGAGTACTATGCTAAGATTAATGCATTAATAAAAGTCGACGGATACGAACTCTATGTAGTCGACAAAATATCTGGTAGAGATATTTATTCATGGAGATCTTTGTCTCGAGAAGAAGTGTTGAGTGGGAAGTTTAAACCTTTTTCAATACGGCATAAAGCAGATATAAAATCAGGTGTTATAAAAACTTCTATATCTAGGAAGATACGCAGAGAAATCATGAATATATTTACTAGGTATGATGGGGTTGAAGATATAACAACCGAAACGAATTGGCACTATTCCATCAGCACGAAAGAAGCGGTCTTAGGAGATATTAGGGAGCATTATACCCCTATGTGTTTTAATGCCAATAAAAAATACACTGAAACCGAATCCTTAGAAGATTTTATTCTTCATAACTATCCATATCAGGTGTTTGATGCCATAGAGTTTTTTGCTGATTATAATCAAGATAATGATTTCTCTAGAATCATAAATGACTTACTTGCTAGCAATAATTTCTCATATAAACTACTAGATGGAAAAATTGATTTAGTTAATAAGCAGGTGCAAGTAGTAGATCAAACTGTTTCTTTAAATAGAAGTAGTAGTGAGTTTAAAAATGTTTCAGTTGAAGATGACAAAGCTCCTATCGTATTCATTTCATACTCTTGGGATGGCGAGGAACATGAGAAGTGGGTTCTTAACTTAGCTACAAAGTTAAGAGAGAAAGGGGTAGATGTTAAACTAGATAAGTGGGATTTGGGTCCTTTCGGTAGCCCTCTTCCTTTGTTTATGGAGCAATCCATAGTTAAATCAAATCGAGTAATTTGTATACTGACTCCTAATTATAAGAAGAAAACTGATGATCTCAGTGGGGGAGTTGGATATGAGTTTTCAATCATTTCTTCAAATATATTTAATGATAGTAAAAATCGAACGAAATTTATACCATTGCTGAGATCAGGCTCAATAAAAAGCTCTATACCAGTGGCACTTAGTGGAAGCCGCTACATCGATATGAGGGATAAAGTATGTTTTGAAGAGAGTTTCAATAAATTGTTGCGAGATATTTTTGGCAAGCCAGAACTTATAAAGCCTCCATTAGGTCAGCCACCCGCTCTATAAGAGAACGATTACTCAAAGAGTTTATTGACGACTTTTGAG
>JASLIW010000081.1 GCA_030152865.1 Bacteroides sp. | reverse complement strand
GATAAAGCCCTTAGTGCTCATCACTCCACTCAATCCTTGAACGCCCTCAGCTCCATAGGCCTTTCCTATGATGTTATCCTTGCTTCTGTATAGGTCAAAAGTTTGCACTCGATCTATATTATAACGAAGTAGTTCAGCTGGTTCACTTAGGTCTTTTAATGTGCCAAAATCAAGTATCCAAGTACCAGTAGGCGATATATTACTAGGATTAGCCACTTTAGGGAAGAGAGGCTGCTGTTTATCTACTTTTTGTGCAACAAACTTGGCGCGTTCTTTTTTAGTATAAATACCCTCAAAATAACTACCTGCTATTTGATTATTTTTTCTAACTCCTCTAAACTCACTGTTAGGACCACACTTGAAACTAACTGAGTCAATGTGAGTTGAAGGGTCCTTCTTCTCATGCCAATAGCTCCAATATGCTAGCTCTGATCCACTGTATATGCGAAGCTGTTGTATCGCTGTTTCGCTCTCGACTCCAAAAATTAAGGGTATTTGTATGCTATCTTGCACAATAAAATAGCCTTGCCATACCTCATAGCCATTTTGTGAAGCATCTTTCAATTCTAATTTGTAGTTTTTACTACACGAAAAACAAAAGAGAATTAAACTAGAGAAAATAAAAATATATAGTGGTATTTTCATACAAATAGCTCTAAACCAAATAGAAAAGGAGTTTTTTAATCGCTTGTACATTTATCTTAGAAACAAGGTGCCATTATTTTTATTGAATCAATGAATGCACTCCAAAGCGTCGCAAGATAATCAAATATATGAATACCCTTATTCGAACTTATAAAATAGTTGAGCATTCTATGCTTCTAGGTTTTCAGAATCCTTGCGCTGAATACAAAAGATAATCGGCTCATGTATATCTGGCAAATATAGGGTTACACATGACAGCTTAAACATGAAATTAGCAGTGAGGAGTACGAGCTTCTCTCTAATTCAAATAACTGTCAATTTGTTTATGGAAAGCAGTCTGCAGTGCGGGTGGGTGTTGAAACTTCGCTAGTTCCTACTCTATAAATTCGAATTATGTTTGTATCTTTGTTCTTAGAACCATAATATATACGATATTACAGGCTAAGGATAAGCAATATAAGCTTATCGGTTTTGAAGAAATACAAACTAATTAAAATAGCGTAGCGAAATGAAAATAATGAAGTTTGGAGGAACCTCCGTGGGTAGTGCAGAGCGCATCAAAGAGGTGGCCAAATTAATTACCAAAGGAGGCAGAAAGATAGTTGTACTGTCGGCTATGTCGGGTACAACCAATACCTTGGTAGAGATATCAGACTATCTTTATAAAAAGAATCCTGAGGGTGCTAATGAAATTATTAATCAGCTGGAAATACAATACCGTCAACACATTGAAGATTTGTATGCTACGGCTGAGTTTAAACAAAAGGGAAAAGAGTTGATTAAGTCTCACTTCGACTACATTCGCTCTTTTACTAAAGATTTGTTTACGCTATTTGAAGAGAAAGTCATCTTGGCTCAAGGAGAGTTGATTTCTACAGCTATGATGAATTACTACCTACAAGAGCAGGGGGTGAAATCGGTTCTTCTTCCTGCACTGGAGTTTATGCGTACCGATAAGAATGCAGATCCAGACCCTATCTACATCAAGGAGAAACTACAGAATCAACTTGAATTGCATGCCGATAGGGAGGTTTATATAACCCAAGGTTATATTTGCCGCAATGCCTATGGAGAGATAGATAATTTGCAACGAGGTGGGAGTGATTATACGGCTTCACTAATTGGAGCTGCTGTGGGTGCCGATGAAATTCAAATTTGGACAGATATTGATGGCATGCACAACAATGACCCACGTGTAGTAGATAAGACTCAGCCTGTGCGTCATTTGCAGTTTGAAGAAGCGGCAGAGCTGGCTTACTTTGGTGCTAAAATATTGCACCCTACCTGTATTCAGCCTGCTAAATATGCCAATATTCCTGTTCGTCTGCTCAATACGATGAATCCAGATGCGCCAGGTACTCTGGTGAGCAATGACTCTGAAAAAGGTAAAATTAAGGCAGTTGCTGCCAAAGAGGGGATTACAGCCATAAAAATCAAGTCGAGCCGCATGCTTTTGGCTTATGGTTTTTTACGCAAGGTGTTTGAGATCTTTGAAAGCTATCAAACGCCCATAGATATGATTTGCACTTCAGAGGTAGGTGTGTCTGTTACAATTGACAATAAAAAACACTTGCAAGAGATTCTAGACGACCTCAAAAAATACGGTACTGTTGAGGTGGATGAAGAGATGTGCATCATTTGTGTGGTGGGTGATTTACGCTGGCAAAACGTAGGGTTTGAGGCCAAAGCCTTGGATGCGATGAGCAATATCCCTGTCCGTATGATCTCCTTTGGTGGAAGTAACTACAACATCTCATTTTTAATACGCAAAGAAGATAAAGATAAGGCGCTACAATTGTTGAGCGACAACCTATTCAATGGTAATCTTTAATTTTATATAATCAGCACGAGCGTTTTTAGCATCTTGGATAAGGTGTTAGAAACGCTTTTTTATTTGTGATCTATGATGAAAGCCCAGTTTCCAATAGAAGAATTTAAAAAGATAAATACGCCCTTTTATTACTACGATATGCAGCTGCTCCAGGCTACGCTAGGCGAGATCAAGAAGCAGCTGAAAGGGAAAGACAATTTTCGTGTGCACTATGCCTTTAAGGCCAATGTAAATGCAGAGATCTTGCAGGCTATTCGAAAGGCTGGTTTCGGAGCAGATTGTGTGAGCGGAGGAGAGATCAGGACAGCTATACAGGCGGGTTTCCAACCTGAAAACATTGTGTTTGCGGGTGTTGGCAAAGCCGATTGGGAGATAGAGCTGGGGTTGGATTTGGGTATCTTTTGCTTCAATGTAGAGTCTATTCCAGAGCTTGAAATTATTAATGAGCTGGCACAAAAAATGGGCAAGAAAGCTCCCGTTTGTTT
>JASLIW010000056.1 GCA_030152865.1 Bacteroides sp. | reverse complement strand
AATAATAATACACTTTGAGGCCATTATGGGTAAAAGTGAAGTGTACCTCAATGGACATTTACTCAAGAAGCACTTCTCAGGTTACTTTCCCATTGTCTTAGACCTAACGGATTATATAGACTGGAGTGGAGAGAACGTCTTGGCAGTCAAAGCCGACAATAGCGATGACCCTACTTACCCTCCAGGTAAGTTTCAAGATGTTTTGGACTTTACTTATAGTGGAGGTATCTATCGAGACTGCTGGCTCATTGCACACAATGACACCTATATTAGTGACCCTATCTTTGAAGATAAAGTGGCAGGAGGTGGTTTGTTTGTATCTTACGACAAAGTTTCCAAGGATAAGGCTCAAGTATGGGCTCAACTACACATTCGAAATGACAAGAAGAGTAAATTTGAAGGTTCGGTGGAGTTTGATTTACAAAGCTCTGAAGGTAAATCAATCGCTAAAGAAGTATGCAAACTTAAGTTGAGCAAGAACTCAGACGGAAAGGTGAAAACTGTCTTTCACCTTAACAAGCCAAAATTGTGGAGCCCACAAACCCCTAACTTACACCACTTAATCATATACATAAGAGATAAGTCTGGGCATATCGTGGATGGCTATATGCAAAAGATAGGTATCCGAAGCATTGAGTTTAAAGGAGAAGATGGTTTCTGGCTCAATGGAGAGCCTTATCCTGAAGCTGTCATAGGAGGTAACCGTCACCAAGACTTCGCTGTGGTAGGTAATGCACTAGCTAATTCTATGCACTGGAGGGATGCAAAAAAGCTCAGAGATGCTGGCATGACTGTAATTCGTAATGCACACTATCCGCAAGACCCTGCATTTATGGATGCTTGTGATGCACTAGGCTTACTAGTGATTGAAAATATTCCAGGTTGGCAGTATTGGGATAATAACCCCTTGTTTGAAGAGCGTGTGTATAGTGATATCCGTAATATGATTAGAAGAGATCGCAACCGACCAAGCGTATGGATGTGGGAGCCTATATTAAATGAAACCAACTACCCTGACTACTTTGCCAAAAATGCCTTAGATATTGTTCATCAAGAGTATCCATACCCTTATTGCTATGCTGCCAGTGATGCGACAGCCAAGGGAAGCTCTTACTATCCTGTTATCTTTACTCACCCACAAACGGGCGATAAGGCATGGGCCATTGATGCTAAGGATATTGATCCCAACAAAGTGTATTTTACCCGTGAGTGGGGAGATAATGTTGATGATTGGTATGCGCAAAACTCCTCTAGTAGAATCGCTCGAAACTGGGGAGAATACCCCATGCTCACACAGGCATTTCACTATCAGGGAAGTCTGGATTATTCTCAAACTAGTTACACCTCCTTACGGAATACGACTAGACAACACATAGGAGGAGCACTTTGGCACTCATTTGACCATCAGCGTGGCTATCATCCAGATCCATTTTATGGAGGGATTATGGATGCTTTTAGGCAACCCAAGTATTCTTACTATATGTTTCAATCTCAACGTGATCCGTATGAGAAACTCCAACAGGCAGACTCGGGACCCATGATTTATATAGCCAATGAAATGACTCCAGGATCTGTACAAGACGTTGTGGTTTTTACAAATTGTGATAGTGTACGCCTAATTGTCAATCATGGTGAGCAAGTTTATACCCACAAGCGCGTACCTAGAACCTCCGATCAGCTAAGATCTCCTGCTATTATCTTTAAAGATGCCTACCACTTTATGAATACTAAATACCGTACAGATAAAGACGGGAATCGGGTAGAAACCTCACTCCTAGCCGAGGGGTATCTGGATGATCAGCTCGTGGTGCAAGATAAAGTAGTAAACTCGGGAAGACCTGTAGCTATAAAGCTGTGGCTTGACAATGAAGGCTTAGACTTACTTGCCAATGGCTCAGACCTAGTAACTGTACTTGCAGCAGTAGTAGATGACCAAGGAAACGTCAAGCGCTTAAGTAATCAGACTATAGCTTTTGAAATAGAAGGAGAGGGGGAGCTCGTGGCTGACACAAGGAGCCAGACTAATCCTGTTCGCATAAGCTGGGGAACAGCGCCCATATTAGTACGGTCTAGCACTCAGCCCGGTAAGATAAAAATAAAAGCTTCTACCCTGTATCAAGGGTCAAGAACACCTCTCACAGGAGAACTTATTTTACATTCTACACCCGCTAAGCATGCTATGATTTATCAGAAAAAGGAATTAAAAGAGCTCAACTCCAAGCTATCCAATAAGGAGTCGACTTCAGATATAAAGGTCGATACATCAAAAGATAGTAGGCTAAGAGAGGTAGAAGAGCAACAAGCCAAATTTGGAGAGCAAAAGAAGTAAATTCTCGGTATTTAATATAATAAACGATAGGGGTCAGCTATTCAGGTGGATAGCTGACCCCTATTGTTTTAGCTAAATGGCTAAACAGATGAAAGATGACCTATTAGCTTATTCTATTTACTTGACAAGAACCTAGTATATACAAATTTTGAGGTTTGTAGCTACTAGCTTTTCAGTATGAGCCTTATGTTGGAGTGACAAAGTACAGGCTAAGGCTAATTATCAAAACAAAAGCAGCAGCTACTTATGTAACTGCTGCTTCTTTGTACGCCCACAGGGACTCGAACCCTGGACCCATTGATTAAGAGTCAATTGCTCTACCAACTGAGCTATGAGCGCATCGTGTTATTGACCCGATTGCAGTTGCAAAGGTATTATTTTTTGTGGAAGTACAAATAAAAAAACGCAATTATTTACAAACTTTTTTTGCTGGCCTGGGCTGCTTATTGGTTCTGCTTAAGCTAAAACTCTTTTTATCAATAACTTATTGAAAATATCCACCAATCAACATCTAGCACATTTTAATATAAAAAATAAAGGGCCGAATACATTCGACCCTTTATTTGCTCAGCAACACTGAGCTATTTGCTGGATTGCTCCTTAGCCTAGAACAAAATCAATCTACTTAATTAGGCATAACACTGGTTTTAAGTATTAGAGCGCTTGATAGGCTTGTGCAAGCTGTCTCATCGCCGTTTCTAGGGTAGATTTAGGACAGCCTATATTCAAACGCATAAACCCACTTCCTTCTGGTCCAAAGCTAATTCCTGGATTAAGGATAAGGCCAGCTTGATTACGGAAGAACTGGTCTAGCTCTTCATCGGTAAGCTTGAGCGCTCTACAGTCTAAGAAGATTAGGTAAGAGGCCTGAGGCTTTATCATTTGGATGCGTGGGCAGTGGCTAGCCAAAAACTCTTCTACATAATCAATATTGGCTTGCAGGTAGGGGAGTAGCTGAGGAAGCCAGTCTTCACAAAGTGTATAAGCAGCTACGAGAGGGCTATAAGAGAACATATGTCCGCTCTCCATATCAAGTGCTTCTACATAGCTTTGATAAGCTTGTCGTAGGTCGGCATTTTGAATGATAGCATAGGCACTACCTAGTCCTGGCATATTGAAGGCCTTGCTGGGCGACATAAAAACAATTGCGTTTTGAGCTGCCGAGCTAGATACCGTGGCATAGCTCGTGTGCGGATAGGCAGGCAAGCTAAGGTCGGCATGTATCTCATCAGAAATGACTAAGGTGTTATTCTCTTGGGCCAGCTCTGCTATTTTTTGAAGTTCTTCGGGCTTCCAAACTCTTCCACCTGGATTATGTGGATTGCAAAGTATAAAGAGTTTACAGCCTTTCATATCTACAGCCAGCTGCTCCCAATCTACTTCATACTGTCCTGCTTCTAGACGCAGACTGTGGCGTACTACCTGACGCTCATTGAGCTCGGGTACCCGAGTAAAGGGGGGATAGACGGGCGACATGATTAGCACCTTGTCTTGGTGCTGAGTGAAGCAACGTAGCACAAATGTAAGACCCCGTACGATACCGGGTGTATAAATCAGCTCTTCAGTAGCGACCTCCCATTTGTGTTGAGTTTTGAGCCAGTGTTGAATAGCTGGTGCCCACTCAGCAGAAGGTTTGGTATAACCCAATACACCCTGCTCTAAAGCTTCCTGTATGGACTCTACTATGGGTTCGGGGGTTTTAAAATCCATATCGGCCACCCACATCGGAATGTAAGGTTTGCTCCCCATGTCTTCCTTAGGCCCATCGTACTTTATCGAGTCTGTACCCCAGCGATTGACTACTTCATCAAAATTATATTTCATAGTATTCTGTTTTTATTGTATCAAAAATAGTGAATAGTTAAGATAATCCAGCTCAACTCACTTATAATAATTCTAAATAATACTTTTGGCTTGGTTTTAAGACACCGAAGTCTGTGGGGCATGTGCTAGCTTATTCTTAACTCCCTACATCTAAGTAGTTAGGAGCTCCAAAATAGCTAGAATAAGCGATTGATGAGCAGGGTTTAATGTGAGAGCTTTGTAGCGCATTATAAACGATTAACGAAATTATAAAATGGGCTTACAAAAAATTTATTTCATCGTACTCTCTTTACTTATCTCTTTGACAGCCTTTGCTGAGCCAGCCAAGCCAATAAAGATTATCGAGGGCACTGTTACGGACACGGAAGGAAATCCTCTTCCTGCTGCAACAGTCTATGTAGAGGGTACTACTATAGGTACTATAAGTACAGTAGATGGGCATTATAAGTTAAAGATTCATGCGTTTAAAGAATCTACTATTACAGCTCAATTTTTGGGTTACGAAAGCAAGAGTATACGGGTGAATCCACAGCAAGTAGCTAGACAGCTAGACTTTGTTCTCAAAGAATCGAGCAATACCTTAGAAGAGGTAGAAGTGTTTGGTGTGCGAGACAGACAGCCTGACAAGCTTGAGCT
>JASLIW010000051.1 GCA_030152865.1 Bacteroides sp. | reverse complement strand
TATATATTGTCATTATGTCTACCTTATTTTAGGTGACTATAGCACAAGGGTTCCACCTCTTCCCATTCCGAACAGAGAAGTTAAGCCTTGTCACGCCGATGGTACTGCGTAACAGTGGGAGAGTAGGTAGTCGCCGTTTTATTGAGAGTCTTTAGAAGTAACATTCTAAGGACTCTCTTTTTTTATGCTCTTTTTTAGGAGTATTATAGCCTAAGGATATGAGATTATGCCTGCTTAATGCCGCAGCATTTTGTGGGTAGACACTCGATCAGAGCTTACTTTAAATCTAAACATATGTTATAGAGTTGTTATATTACATTGACAACTGTTTAAAAATTACATTTTTACTGAGCTTTCCCCCTTGATAGTTTTTTTGTAATAATAGAAAAGATTATCTTATAAAATAGAGTGTATAAACTTTTATAATCTATGTGATAGTTTTATAGAATTATACTTTGAAGAGCATTTTTATTTGCTAAATTTGAAGAACGAAGTAAAAAAATAATAATAAACAACTATATAGTCTCTAACGTATGGAAAACAAAATTCAAGAGTTAACAGATAAGATTTATCGTGAAGGTGTGGAGAAGGCAAATACTGAAGCACAAAGTTTACTCCAAAAGACAGAAGAAGAGGCTCAAAGAATAGTGAATGATGCTAAGTTAAAGGCTGAAACTATTTTAAAAGAAGCTGAGAAAAAGTCTGAAGAACTAAGTGATAATACTAAGTCAGAATTAAAGCTATTTGCTGATCAAGCTATAAATGCTTTAAAGTCAGAGGTGACTGACCTTCTAGTAGATGAAGTTGTGACTAAGTCTGTTAAAAAGACTACTTCAGATACAGATTTTCTAAATCAATTTATCCTAGAACTCGCTAAAAACTGGTCAGCAAATGAGGGTGTTGAAATATCGACACAAAATGCAGACTCATTGACAGCTTATTTCAACGCCAATGCTAAGGATCTTTTAGACAAGGGTGTTACTATTAAACAAGTGAATGGTAGTGAAGCTCACTTTGCGATTTCACCAGCCGATGGTTCATACAAGGTAACCTTTGGTGAAAAAGAGTTTATCGATTACTTTAAATCATTCCTCCGTCCTAAATTAATATCAATGCTTTTTGGTGAAAAATAACAAACATTGAATTAATAAATGGAGTAATTATGAGTAAATATTATTACTTAATTGCAGGTTTACCTGAACTCACTCTTGAGGATAATAAGTTGAACTATACAGTTCAGAGTTTTAGGACTGAACTATATCCTGAGTTATCAAAAAAAGATAGACAGATAATAGATTTGGTATATCTTAAGTTTGATAACTCTAACTTGCTGGCACTACTGGATAATAAAGAGGCTCAGCTCAAGGAGCTAGGAGTGTATAGCAAAGATCAATTGTTAGATCTAATTGATACTGTAAAGTATGGAGAAGAACAAGCAAAAGGCTTTGCACCCTATCTTGTAACTTTTGTAGAGAAGTACTTTGCTGAAGAGTTTGACGATCAAGATATATTAGAGAATACACTTACAGGAATGTATTATGATTACGCCTCTAAGAGTAAAAACAACTTTGTCAGGAGTTGGTTTCAGTATAATAAGGTGATCAATAATTTATTGGTTGCTTTTACTTGCCGTGAATATAAGATTGATTATCAAAATCAAATTATTGGTGATGATGAGATTTCACGCCAGATTCGTCATTCTAGCGCTAGAGATTTTGGCTTAAGTACTACACTTGATTTTATCAATCAGTTGATTAGAATTACAGATGAGAGTGATTGGGTACAACGTGAGAAGCGAATTGATCAAATGAGGTGGAATTGGATTGAAGAGCAGACTTTCTTTGATTATTTCACGATAGAGCGTGTATTTGTGTTTTTACTTCAAGTGCAAATGATTGAACGTTGGCTCACCCTTGACAAAGAAGAGGGTAACAAGTATTTTCGAGAAATTATCAATTCATTCAAGAATGATGTTCAAATTCCAGTAGAGTTTAGACAATAATAAAAGTAAAATAGATATATGGCAACAAAAGGAACTGTAAAAGGGATTATAGCAAATATGGTTACCATCGAAGTAGATGGACCAGTAGCTCAAAATGAGATTTGCTATATTACCACAGGTGGTGACAGATTGATGGCCGAAGTAATTAAGGTTGAGGGACAGAATGCTTTTGTGCAGGTATTTGAGAGTACTCGAGGACTGCAAGTAGGTGCTCCAGCTGAATTTACAGGTCATATGCTTGAGGTTGTTTTAGGACCAGGTATGTTATCCAAAAACTATGATGGTTTGCAAAATGATCTTGATAAGATGGATGGTGTCTTCCTCCAAAGAGGACAATATACTTATCCATTAGAAAAGGGCAGTGAATGGGAATTTAAGCCTTTAGCCAAGGTAGGTGATAAAGTTATTGCAGCCTCTTGGCTAGGTGAAGTTATGGAAAACTTTCAGCCCCTTAAAATAATGGTACCCTTCACCCTTGAAGGAGAATACACCATTAAGTCTATTGTTAATGAGGGTTCTTATAAGCTAGAGGATACAATCGCTGTTCTTCTCGATGATGAAGGAGAAGAAATTCCTGTAACGATGATTCAGCGTTGGCCAGTGAAGATACCCATGAAGAATTATGAAGAGAAACCTCGTCCATTCAAAATATTGGAGACAGGAGTTCGTGTTATTGATACATTGAATCCTATTGTTGAAGGCGGTACAGGCTTTATTCCTGGTCCTTTTGGTACGGGTAAGACGGTTTTGCAGCACGCTATTTCTAAACAAGCAGAAGCCGATATTGTGATTATAGCAGCTTGTGGTGAACGTGCAAATGAGGTGGTAGAGATTTTTACCGAGTTTCCTGAACTGGTGGATCCACACACTGGTCGTAAACTAATGGAGCGTACGATTATTATAGCGAACACATCGAACATGCCCGTAGCTGCTCGTGAGGCATCAGTTTATACAGCTATGACCATAGCAGAGTACTATCGAGCTATGGGACTTAAAGTTCTTCTAATGGCTGACTCTACATCTCGTTGGGCACAAGCTCTTCGTGAGATGTCTAACCGTATGGAGGAACTTCCTGGACCAGATGCTTTCCCTATGGATATTTCATCTATTATATCGAATTTCTATGGTCGGGCGGGTTATGTGAAATTAAATAATGGTGAGACTGGCTCTATTACATTTATCGGTACGGTATCACCAGCAGGTGGTAACCTCAAAGAGCCCGTTACAGAAAACACCAAGAAGGTTGCACGCTGTTTCTATGCTTTAGAGCAAGATCGTGCTGACCGTAAGAGATATCCAGCTGTTAATCCGATTGATTCGTACTCCAAATACATTGAATACCCAGAATTCCAATCTTACATTGCTGAGAAAATAAATGATAAGTGGATAGACAAGGTAAACGAAATAAAGAATCGTCTGCAACGTGGTAAGGAAATCGCAGAACAAATTAATATTTTGGGTGATGACGGTGTTCCATCAGAATATCATGTTGTATTTTGGAAGTCTGAGTTGATAGACTTTGTTATTCTACAGCAAGATGCATTTGATGATGTAGATGCTGTGACTTCCTTAGAAAGACAAGAAGCTATTTTGGATATGGTGATTGATATCTGTCACACAGAGTTTGAGTTTGATACCTTTACAGAAGTAATGGATTACTTCAAAAAGATGATCAACATTTGTAAGCAGATGAATTATTCAGAATACAAATCTGATGACTATTTCAAGTTTATGAAACAAGTTGAAGAATTAGTAGCTGAACGAAAAATAGCGTAGAACATTTTTAAATTAAAAAGAAAGATGGCAACAAAAGCTTTTCAAAAAATATTCACCAAGATAACTCAGATAACTAAGGCTACTTGTTCTCTTAAAGCTACAGGAGTAGGCTATGACGAGCTTGCTACTGTTGATGGTAAGCTTGCACAGGTAGTTAAGATTATGGGAGATGAAGTAACTCTTCAAATTTTTGAAGGAACGGAAGGGATCCCTAGTAATGCTGAAGTTGTATTTATGGGCAAAGCACCTACTTTGAAGGTAGGTGAGCAGTTGGCAGGGCGTTTCTTTAATGCCTTTGGTGATCCGATTGATGGAGGACCAGCTGTTGAAGGAACAGAAGTTGAGATAGGTGGACCTTCTGTAAATCCAGTTCGTCGTAAACAACCCTCAGAACTGATAGCTACAGGTATAGCAGGTATTGACTTGAATAACACTTTGGTATCAGGTCAAAAGATTCCTTTCTTCGCTGACCCAGATCAGCCTTTTAACGAGGTTATGGCAAATGTAGCACTCAGAGCTGAGACGGATAAGATTATCCTTGGAGGTATGGGTATGACGAATGATGACTACCTTTACTTTAAGCATGTATTCTCTAATGCTGGAGCATTAGATCGTATTGTAAGCTTTATGAATACGACAGAGGATCCAGCGGTTGAGCGTCTGCTCATTCCAGATATGTCTTTGACAGCTGCAGAGTATTTTGCAGTACAAAACAACGAGCGAGTACTTGTTCTTTTAACAGATATGACCTCTTATGCAGATGCCTTGGCCATTGTATCTAACCGTATGGACCAGATTCCATCTAAGGATGCTATGCCTGGCTCCCTTTACTCTGATTTAGCCAAAATATATGAGAAAGCAGTACAGTTTCCTGAAGGAGGCTCGATAACAATTATAGCTGTAACTACACTATCTGGTGGAGATATCACGCATGCTGTACCTGATAATACAGGTTATATTACAGAAGGACAGTTATTTTTACGTAGAGATAGTGATGTAGGTAAGGTTATTGTTGACCCATTCCGCTCGCTATCACGCCTGAAGCAGTTGGTAATTGGTAAGAAGACACGTAAAGATCACCCTCAAGTGATGAATGCTGCGGTTCGCTTGTATGCAGATGCATCAAATGCTAAGACTAAGCGTGAAAACGGTTTTGACTTAACTGATTATGATGAGCGTACTATATCGTTCTCAGATGAATACTCAGAAAAGCTACTAGCTATTGATGTTAATTTGAATACAACCGAAATGCTAGATACAGCTTGGGGATTATTTGGTAAATATTTCCGTCCGGAGGAAGTGAATATTCGTCAGGATCTCGTAGAAGAGTTCTGGAAAGAAGGACAGCAGAAATAATTTACTTTTAAATGAATTAAGAGATGGCTATTAAATTTCAATACAATAAAACCTCATACCAACATTTGGAAAAACAACTCCAAATGCGTGAACGCATGCTCCCAATTATTCAAAGTAAGGAGAGTGCTTTACGTATCGAGGTAAAACGTTGTAAAGATGATGCGAAGAGACTTGCTATTGAGCTCGAAAAGCAGATTCAGAATTATGAAGCCATGTTCGCCCTATGGAATGAATTTGATGGGTCATTAATACGAGTGAAGGACGTCAATTTAGGTGTTAAGAAAATTGCAGGTGTGAAGATACCTTTACTAGAAAACATCGATTTTGAGATTGCTCCTTATAGTTTTTTTAATGCACCTAAGTGGTACTTTGATGGAATCAACTTACTCAAACGTTTAGCTCATGATGCCATAGAGCAAGAGTTTGTTTTGGCTAAGTTGAATTTATTAGAGCATGCTCGAAAGAAGACCACTCAAAAAGTGAATCTTTTTGAGAAAGTTCAGATACCGGGGTATGAAGATGCTTTATTAAAGATTAAACGTTTTATGGAAGATGAGGAAAACCTTTCAAAGTCTTCACAGAAGATTTTGAAATCAATCCAAGAAAAGAGAAGAAGGGAGGCTGTTGAAGTATGATTACCAAGATGAAAAAACTTACATTTTTAGTATATCACAGAGAATACGAAGCCTTCTTGAAAACTCTTCGGGATGCAGGTGTTGTACATATCCAAGAACTAGAACGTGGTAATCTGGATAACCCAGAGCTACAAGACAAATTAATCTTAGCAAGTAAGATCAAAGAAGCACTCAAACGGCTTGAGCGTTTGGGGCTTGAGAGAAGTACTCATCCTACAAAATCAAAAGGTAAAGATGTACTTGAAAATTTGGAGAAATATGAGAAGCAACTACTCGATCTTAAGCAGGAGTTAGTAAGTCATGATAAACTAATAGAAACTCTAGAGCCATGGGGTGATTTTAACCCCAAGAGTGTAGAGAGACTGCTTGAGGCAGGGCTTGTCATGAACTTCTTTATTTGTTCAGAAAGCAATTTTGAATCTGACTGGGTTGAGCAATACAATGCAGTTAAAATCAGTAAAGATGGATCTAGGCTACATTTCGTAACTTTGACTCCACCTCAAACAGAATTTGATATAAATGCTGAACACATCAAGTTACCACCTTATGCACTGCATACTGTAAAAGATGCTTATAAAGAAACAAAAGAGAAAATTGAGCAGCTTGAAGCAGCAATAGCTCAGATTGCTAGGGAGGATATTGATAGCTTAGACTTATACTTAAAAGAAGTTCAAAGTAGTATTGAATTTTCTAAGGTTGTATTAAACACACAATCTTCGGTAGAAGATAAGTTAATGGTTTTGCAGGGATGGATACCTGCAGCTAAGCAAGATGAAGTTACTTCAAATCTAGCGGGGACAGAGGCATATTACGAAATATCCGATCCTCAACCCGATGATGATATACCTATTCTACTAGAGAATAAAGGAATATTTGCTTGGTTTGAGCCTATAGTCAAGCTGTATATGCTACCAAAGTATAATGAATTGGACTTGACACCCTTCTTCGCACCCTTCTTTATGGTCTTTTTCGGACTGTGTTTAGGTGATTCAGGATATGGGTTATTCCTTTTTCTAGCGGCAACCCTATATAAGCTGTTTGCTAAAAATATAAGCAAAACACTTAAGCCTATCTTATCCTTAGTACAGATTCTAGGTATGTCTACCGTTTTTTGTGGACTACTAACAGGAGGATTCTTTGGTGCTAAGTTATATAGCATAGATCATCCCGTCGTACATTGGTTAGAATCTCTTCTTGCTTTGGATATGAACAAAATGTTTGTTCTATCTTTGGTACTAGGAGTAATACAAGTACTTTTTGGCATGGTGCTAAAGGCTGTGAATGAAACCATTCAACTAGGCTTTAAATATGCTATAGCAACAATAGGGTGGTTTGTTTTGCTATTAAACATTATTGTAACCTATTTGGTATCTGGTGCAGAAGGATTTCAGTCTACGCTGTTCTATGTAATATCCGGCATCAGTGCTTTAGGGATTGTATTCTACAATAGTCCTGATAAAAACATCTTTGTCAATATTGGACTGTCACTATGGGATACATACAATATGGCTACTGGCTTACTAGGTGATATTCTATCTTATGTTCGCCTATTTGCTTTAGGCCTATCAGGAGGAATTCTCGCCGAAGTGTTTAATAGTTTAGCTACAGGTATGAGTCCAGACAATGCAATTTTAGGACCTATCGTAATGGTGTTAATCTTTGTGATTGGACATGCTATCAATATATTTATGAATGTGCTAGGAGCGATGGTTCACCCCATGCGTCTAACTTTCGTAGAGTTTTTCAAAAACGCGGGATATGAAGGGGGTGGACAAGAGTATAGCCCATTTAAAAACATCGAATAATTAATCAACGTATAAATACAAATAATAAAAATAGAATCAATTATGGAAATTAATTTGTTAATCGCGTATTTAGGTATCACCCTAATGCTATCTCTAGCAGGTATTGGTAGTGCTTATGGAGTAACTATCGCAGGTAATGCTGCTATTGGATCTCTTAAAAAAGACGACAGTGCTTTTGGTAACTTCCTAGTACTTACAGCGCTTCCTGGTACTCAAGGTCTTTATGGTTTTGCAGGCTACTACATGTTTGAAAATATCTTTAACGTGTTGACACCTGAAATTACAGCATTCCAATCGGCTGCAGTATTAGCTGCTGGTATGTCACTAGGTTTTATTGGTTTGTTCTCAGCTATTCGTCAGGGACAAATTTGTGCTAATGGTATTGCTGCAATTGGTCAAGGTCATAAAGTGTTTGGTAATACTCTAATTTTAGCCGTATTCCCTGAGTTGTATGCTATTGTTGCTCTAGCTGCTACCTTCTTAATTGGTGGTGCTATTACAGCTTAATCAACTCACTAAATAGTAGATAGGCTTTATCTAATTAGGATAAAGTTTTAAGCCCAAGTAGAATTCTACTTGGGCTTATTTATTTTGTAGCCTAACTAATCAATAGGCATTAAAAAGGCTAGCTCTTAAGAGCTAGCCTTTTTATTAGTATATAGAATAATATGCTTATTCAGCATTCCATTCTTGGTTCGCTAAACGTACATAGTTGTTGTATCTCCACTGTGCATTAGCCTTAGCAGCTGCGAATAACTCATCAGCTTCTTTAGGATACTGTTTCTTAACCGAGATATAACGAACTTCACCCATTAAGAAGTCATTGAATTTATCCCATTGTGGTTCTTTTGAATCAAGAACAAATGGATTCTTACCTTCTTCTTCTAATTGTGGGTTGTATCTCCATAAGTGCCAGTAACCACATTCTACAGCTTCTGCTTGTTCGTGTTGAGTTTTACCCATACCAGCCTTGATACCATGGCTGATACATGGAGAATAAGCAATGATTAGAGATGGACCAGGATAAGCTTCCGCCTCACGAATGGCTTTTAATGTTTGAGCTTGGTTTGCACCGATTGCAATTTGAGCCACGTACACATAACCATAAGTTGTAGCCATAAGACCAAGGTCTTTCTTACGTACTCGTTTACCAGCAGCAGCAAATTTAGCAATAGCCCCTAGAGGAGTAGCCTTAGATGACTGTCCACCTGTATTTGAATAAACCTCAGTATCAAGAACTAGGATATTTACGTCCTTACCACTAGCAATAACGTGATCAAGACCACCAAAGCCAATATCGTAAGAAGCACCATCACCACCAATAATCCATTGAGAACGTTTTACGATGTACTGTTTAAGACCTAATATGTCTTTACAGATATCACAGCCACAAGCTTCTGCAGCAGGAACAATCTTATTGTAAAGTTCTTTAGATTTTTCGGCGTTATTCTTGTTTTCAACCCAATCAGCAAATAAAGCTTTCAGCTCATCAGAGCAAGAAGAGCAAGACTGTCCTTTAGTCATCAGGTCTGTCAAGCGCTCACGCATCTTCTCATTGGCAAGTTCCATACCAAAACCAAACTCACAGAAATCTTCGAATAGAGAGTTAGCCCAAGCTGGACCTTCACCTCTTTCGTTAGTTGTATAAGGAGTTGATGGCACTGAACCTGAATAAATTGAAGAACAACCAGTCGCATTAGCAACGATTTGACGATCGCCAAACAACTGAGTAATCAATTTCACGTATGGAGTTTCACCACATCCTGAACAAGCACCAGAGAACTCAAACAATGGAGTAGCAAACTGAGAGTTTTTCACATTTGAAGTAACATCTACCAAATGTTGTTTGCTTGACACTTTCTTAGAAACATACTCCCAGTTTGGAGCTTGTTCCATTTGAGATTCTAGAGGTTTCATAGTAAGAGCCTTGCCACCCTTACGTGGGTTACCAGGACAAACATCAGCACAGTTACCACAACCTAGACAGTCAAGTACATCAACTTGGATACGGAAAGTCATATCCTTAAATTGTTTACCTACAGCCTTAAGTGTTGGGAAGTTAGCTCCCTTTTGTTCCTCTTCATCTAGAACGAATGGACGAATAGAAGCGTGAGGACAAACGTAAGCACACTTATTACATTGGATACAGTTTTCAGGATCCCACTCTGGAACAAATGCAGCAACGCCACGTTTTTCGTAGGCAGCTGTACCTTGATGCCAAGTACCATCTTCTATACCTTTGAAAGTAGAAACTGGTAGCAAGTCACCATTTTGAGCATTAATAGGACGAACTACTTCGTTGATGAATGCTGGATCATTATTTTTTTCTGCCTCTTCATCAGGAAGATTAGCCCATGCTGGATCAACAGTCAATTGTTCGTACTCACCACCACGGTCTACCGCTTGGTAGTTTTTGTTTACGATATCTTCACCTTTACGTCCGTATGATTTGACAATGAACTTCTTCATTTGTTCAACTGCAAGATCTACTGGAATCACTTCTGTAATACGGAAGAATGCAGATTGTAGAATCGTATTGGTACGATTACCTAAGCCAATTTCTTGAGCAATCTTAGTTGCATTAATATAGTAAACAGAGATATTCTTTTTAGCAAATAATCTCTTGATGTGATTAGGTAGGTGTTGAGCCAATTCTTCTCCACTCCAAATGGTGTTAAGAAGGAATGTACCGTTTTCTTTAAGACCTCTTGTTACATCATACATTCTAAGGTAAGCTTGAACGTGACAAGCCACAAAGTTAGGTGTGTTTACAAGATAAGTAGAACGGATTGGACTATCACCAAAACGAAGGTGAGAACAAGTGAAACCACCTGATTTCTTCGAGTCGTATGAGAAATATGCTTGACAGTGTTTATCTGTGTTATCACCGATAATTTTCACTGAGTTTTTATTTGCACCAACAGTACCATCAGCACCTAAGCCGTAGAATTTAGCTTCGTACATACCATCACCACCAAGAGCTATTTCTTCTTCTTGAGGTAGAGAAGTAAATGTAACATCATCTACGATACCAATAGTAAAGTGATTTTTAGGCATTGCCAAACCTAGGTTTTCGTAAACAGCTAGAATTTGAGCTGGAGTAGTATCTTTTGAAGACAATCCATAACGACCACCTACAATAACAGGAGCATTTTCTTTACCATAGAAGCAAGACTTCACATCTAGGTATAGAGGTTCACCATTTGCACCTGGTTCTTTAGTTCTATCCAAAACAGCAATACGTTTAGCAGTTTTAGGAACAGCAGCCAAGAAATGCTTAGCAGAGAAAGGACGGTATAAGTGAACAGCCACAAGACCTACCTTTTCGCCCTTCGCATTTAAGTGATCAACAGTCTCGCGAATAGCTTCTGTTACAGAACCCATAGCAATGATTACGCGATCAGCATCTTCAGCACCATAATAGTCAAATAGACCATATTTACGGCCAGTAATCTTGCTGATTTCGTTCATATATTCTTCCACGATAGCAGGAACATCATCATAGAAAGGATTAGCTGCTTCTCTGTGTTGGAAATATACGTCAGGGTTTTCTGCCATACCACGAGCTACAGGAGCGTGTGGGTTAAGAGCTCTTTCACGGAATTCTTTTAGCGCATCTTGATCGATCAGGTGAGCTAAGTCTTCATTTTCGAGCATCTCGATTTTTTGGATTTCGTGTGATGTACGGAAACCATCGAAGATGTTCATGAAAGGAACTCTTGATTTTAGAGTAGCTAGGTGAGCCACTGCAGAAAGATCCATAACTTCTTGTACAGAACCTTCAGCAAGCATAGCAAAACCTGTTTGACGAGCAGCCATAACGTCTTGGTGATCACCAAATATAGATAATGCTTGAGTAGCTAG
>JASLIW010000032.1 GCA_030152865.1 Bacteroides sp. | reverse complement strand
TACTTTCCTCCTCATGGAAACACGGATTCAATATGTCAGTTTGTCTAGGCTTTGTTACTCTTACAAAGCGGGTGCAAAAGTAAGGGATTTATCTATACGCTCCAAGCTATTGCGGCTTTTATTTGTGAGTTTTAGTGCAGTTTTATTACACCTGCCTTACTATCACAGTTTTAGCTATAAATCTTTTTTATTAGCTTTTTATAGATCCAGAATACTACTCGTTTTCTTCTCCTTATTATATAGGGAGTTTTGAGGACTAAGCTCACAGCTGGGCTGAGTTTGCTCGGGTCCTGATCCAACACGGCTCTTTCAGGGACAGAGTATGCCTCGTGCAGGGTACAAATATTTTTTGGCAGGGTGGAAATACGAACACAAACAAAGAAGGCTAGAGCAGTGCTCTAGCCTTCTACTTAAAATATTTGATTAGACTTAATATACTAAACGTACGTTATCAATCCAGAATTTATTACCGGGCGAACCTATATAAGCTCCCCCATGACTAGAGGCAAACTGCAAGATAAGGTGTGTAGGTGTATCGTCGGCACTCCCCCAGCCCACTTCTTGTATGGGCACACTCTCTCCTTTACTGTTTACCGTATAACGCTCTTCATCTTGTATGTGCATACGGTCTTCGAGGTAGTAGCGATTGTCACGAATATCTCCATAGAGTATCTGATAGGTTGCATCATTCACCCAGTCCGTATCTTCATAAAAATAGATGACCTGTGTTCCCACACGTTTGGCATATACATTACCTTTATCATCTTCCCACCTTTGTTGTAGCAAACAAACCATTACTGGCAAGTCCTTACCTTGAATGGTTTTTGTCTTGCCAAAACCTGTTGATTTGATACGATTGGGCTCTCCAGAGAGTTTGATTTTATAATCAAAACGAACTGCTCGAGGCTTTTTGCTAAATGGAATGCCCGACTGAAGTATTTTATGAGGATTCTTGGTACTCTTGATGGGTTCGTGCACACTTCCTAGAAAAGTAGACCCAGCTGCTAAAACAGTAATATCTATCAAACCTAGAACACGCACACTCTCCATACGTGTATCCATACGTGCCGCAAAGCCAGTCCCTCTTCTTTCTGGAAACACAGAAGTATTGGTCTTTGTTACACCGGCCACCTTGGCCAAAACATTGGATGTAGCCCAGGGTGAACCTCCCTTAGCTACATAGGGAGCATCTCCTTCTATTACCTCACGAGGCCCGATGGCATAAACATCTTTTTGCTTACCACCGATAATACCCGATTCTTTGATTTTACGAACCACCCACTGGTCCATATCCCCAAAAGGGATTAGTTCTTCACGCTCATTTTCTAGTTTATCACCAAAAACACGCTGAGCATTGGCTTCGTAGCTTAATCCGAAGACGACTACTGCCAAAGCGAGTGTTCTCATCATTTTCTGCATACTCTATTATTTTTAATACGATCAGCCAGTCTAACAAAACATTCTTATTCCTACTGTCTCTACACTGAACTGAGCTATCTATTAATTTTAGTTTGACCTATCCAAACAAAAAAAAGAACCTTAAAGTTTGACACTCGGTAGGTCAAAGTTCTTCTAATCTTACAAATGTAACAGATTATATCAAACTAAAAAAAGGACTAACCGAAGTTAGTCCTTTTTATTGATTTTTAGAATGAGAAAGTTTCAATTAGAATACACGGTAAAGCAACCAAGCACCTTGGAAGTCTTTTCTTCCTGGGTAGTTAGCTTTGAAAGCATCTCTAGCATAAGCCGCAGAGCTTCTGTCGTCAAAGGTGCTAAGTATAACGCGATACATGTTGTTTTCTGCTGAATAAGCTACTACTGTGTTGTAACCACTAGCATCAAGCTCACTCTTTAGTCGATCAGCATTTGATTTTACACCAAAGCTACCTACTACTACACTGTATTTTTTCAACGCATCAACGCCTGTTACTACAGTTACCTTCTCTTCACGTACCGAGGTATCTTTGCTCTGCACACGTACAGGAGCTGTTTTCTTGACAGGAGCAGACACTACTGGCTCTACCTCTTGACGAGTCACTGGTGCCACATACTCTACTTCTTTTTCTTGAGCTAACTCTTGTTGCTTAGCTTGCTCGTATGCTTTCTTGTATGCACTTTCTGATGATTTACAAGAAGAAAGGCCAAAGAGGAAACATGCTCCTAAGCTGAAAACTAAAAACTTTTTCATAATTATTCTTTTAAATATTAATATTCTACATAAGCTAAATGCAGCACTTTTGATAGCCATACATCTTTATTTAATGTCATAAAGTGGCCTAGGCTTAGTAATTTAATAGCAAATTAATGGAATTAAATTATTCTTTCAAAAAATACTACAATAAAAAAAGGCAACAATATTATGTTTTTACCCTTATTTTAGGTTTATTTGATACAAAATGTATTACAAAACTGCCTATTATCTCTTTACCTATATAAGGTAAGCATAAAGATACGGCAAAGTAACTTAATAATACACATTCTTTTAGAAAACAATAGTGGCCTTAATAATGTTTTAACATTGGTAACTTAAAAACGATAGAAATTATGAGAACTTTAAATGTAATTGGTGCCTTTTTAGGTGGTGCTGTAGTAGGTGGAGTATTAGGTATTTTATTTGCTCCAGAAGAAGGTGAAAAAACCCGTGAAAAAATTGCAGAAGCCTTACGTAAGAGAGGTATAAAGCTGAATCGCGATGAGATGAAAGACTTGGTTAACGAGATTACTTCAGAGCTCAAAGGTGAGGTTGAAGATTTATAAGTAAGTCATATTAGATCTAAGCGATTATATGTTTTTAAAAGAAGACAGTATCAACAACTTCAAAGAACTCTTTGCCGAGGTAAAGAAATACCTCAATCTACAAAAAGAGTATGCTAAGCTAGAGCTCACTGAAAAGCTATCTGTACTGATCGCTACTTTAGTGCTTGGAGGTATTGTTTTGGCCATCGGAACGATTGCCCTACTCTACTTATCTTTTGCTTTGGCCTACGTCTTAGCTGAGTATGTGGGTGGTATGGGTACTAGCCTAACAATTATGGCTAGCATCTTGCTTTTGATTTTACTCCTTATCTACCTAGGTAGAAAACCATTGATTATCAATCCCGTTATAAACTTCTTAGCTAAGCTATTTTTAAACGACTCGAAATAATGGATCGAATAAAATACAAACTAGACAGCAAGGAGCAGATTACGCTATTGGACATCAGAGAACAAAAGCAGAACACACTCCAAAAAATCAGAGATCAACAAGATCGGCTAAGCCAGAAAACAGAGCAAATAATAGCTCCGATAACGGCTACTGGTAGTACACTGGCCAATTCCTTCAACATAGGAATGATGGCATTTGATACCGTAATGATGGGAGTCAAGGCCATTCGAAGAATTTCCAAGTTCTTGGGACGCAGAAGGTAGACAACTGTTTTCTCAACACATAATAAAAAGGGATAAATTGATATTTATCCCTTTTTTGTTTCTCTTATTTTAACTTGGGTGGCAAGAGCTCTGGATTGATGTTAGTCATACTCGACCACAAGCTATACTTAGCATCTGGAGAAAGGCCAGAGAGGTAAGCTAGCACCTCCTCCATTACATTGCGATTACTCTTGGTCTCGTAGGGACAGTTCTTGAGCTGTTTTTTATAGCCTCTCCACTCCGCCAGCTCCACCAAGTCACGCTCTTCAATGAGGCAAAGTGGACGGATTATTTGCATCTCAAACTTGTTCATCTGAAGCTTGGGAGGCATGGTGCTAAAGCTGCCTTGGAAGGTCATGTTCATCAGAAGAGTGGTTAGGATATCATCCATGTGATGCCCAAAGGCTATCTTGTTGCACCCCAACTCTTTGGACAGATCAAAAAGCGCCTTTCGTCGATTCCAAGAACAAAGGAAACAGGGTGTTTTACGCTTGTCGGTCGAGGGATCAAAGGAACTTATCTTGAGGTGATAAGGTACACCTAATTCTTGTGCAAATTGGGCCAGGTAATCGGAGTCGGACTGATAAGGTATGTTACTCATAACTACATGAGCCGCTGAAACCCGAAATTTGGGTTTGGTGATCTGGGCGCGTTGGGCCAGTAACTCAAGCAAAGCCAAGGAGTCTTTCCCTCCCGACACGCCAATCAAAACATGATCTCCCTCCTCAATGAGTTTGTAGTCGAAAAGGGCTTGATTTAAGCGACGCTTAAGTCGCTGCATTAATTTATATTCTTTCGATAGTTTTTTCATTCTTCTTCATCTTTTGTAGCTGGGTCTGCAAATATACTACACAAGAATTTAAACATATCCCAATACAGGCTGTTTTTACTTCATAAGGGGCTAGCTAAATAACAGCTCTAAACCCTTTTAATTCCAATAATTTTACTATTTTTGATTTTACAACATTAATTGATTGTTTCATAAAAATGAAGAAAATTCAACTACTTTTCGTCCTATTTTCCTTCTGTATGCTCACTCCTACCGCAGGACAGACCATAGATAAGGCTAGGGCGCTATATAGACAAGAAAAATACCAGGAGGCCAAACCGATGTTTGAGAGCTTGCTCCAAGCTGCTCCCAACAATGCCAATTATAATTTTTGGTATGGAGTATGTGCTTTGCACACAGGAGAGGCTCATAAAGCTGTAAAGCCACTGGAACTAGCCAATAAAAGGCGAGTGCCTGATGCAGCCTACCACTTAGGTAAGGCCTACTTGGCCAATTATCAGTTTGAAGAAGCAGTGAAGGTGTTGGAAGGGCACATCAAAACACAGCAAAGACGCAGAAAAGATACCCGTGAGCTAGAGCAGCTACTCAAGCAAAGCAAGCTCAGTCAACGCATGATCAAAGGGGTGGAACAGGTCACAGTCATAGACAGCCTAGTGGTCGATAAGAAAGACTTTCTTACCCACTTCAAGCTCAGTGAGGAGTCGGGTCACTTGGCTTACCTGGAGCAGGCCTCAGCAGATTCATTGGCTTATCGCCCCATCTTATACCAAACTGAGCGTGGCAATAAGCGTTACATCAGCCAGCCCAATGCTGCTGGTTTTTATGAGCTCTATGCACAGACTAAGCTGGGTGATGAGTGGAGTAAGAAGAAAGCTTTGGTGGAGCTAAACAAGGACTCGGTAGATACCAACTTCCCGTTTATGCTCAGTGATGGGATGACACTCTACTATGCAAGCAACGATCCCAACCTACTGGGGGGCTATGATATTTTGGTGACTCGCTACAACACCAACACCGATGCCTACCTTGTGCCTGAAAACGTAGGTATGCCCTTTAATTCATTCTACAACGATTACATGTACTGCATAGATGAGTTCAATAACTTGGGCTGGTTTGCCTCAGATCGCTTTCAGCCACAGGACAAGCTTTGCATCTATATCTTTATCCCTAATAAAGTAAAGCGCACCTACGATTTTGAAACTACACCTAAAGAAACTTTACAGAAATTAGCTTCATTACAAGATATTAAATTAACTTGGCAAGATGAAGCCGTGGTGAAAGAGGGCTTAAAGAGGTTGAACTATGCACTAAACTACCAGCCTCAACAAGATAAGAAAGACGACTTTGTTTTTGTCATCAATGACCAGTTTGTTTACACCTCTATCAATGACTTTACATCTATGGATGCTAA
>JASLIW010000156.1 GCA_030152865.1 Bacteroides sp. | reverse complement strand
ATAAGCACTTCTATATGAGTGGGTTGTTTGGGTAGGTCTTCAGGTTTGCAACCAGTTATAGGTGGTATTAGTGCAGGGTACTTGTAATGCTTGTTTTTTAGGGAGGAATAGACTCCTTTTGTATCATTGACTAAAAACTGAGCCCTAAAAAAGGCTTGTCCTGCCAAGTTGTTATCTCGTGCAAAATAAAGTTGCCGCTGTATCTCCTCTGCAGGCCATCCACCTTCCGAATCGTCCAGAAAGTAGATACCCAAACCAGCTATAACTTGCTTTCCTTGACTGTTTTCTTGCCAGTCTAGTGCAAAAGGATAAAAGCTATTGCCCTGATGGTACATCATAGGGTAGATTTGGTCTTGTATCCCTAGCTCCACCCACTTAAATACATCTTGGTGTACCTCGTAAAAGGCATTCCACCCCTTAGAAGGGTAGCGGTTTGTATCACTATGCTTTCCTACAGGACAGGTACTTACCTTTACCCAAGGCTTGATTGCTTTGATTTCTTTATAGGCCTGTGCCAAGATTTGAGTTAGATTATCTCTACGCCATTCTGCCAAGTCTTTGCCTTTACCATAGGCCTTGTATTCTTTTATGTCAGGAAAATTAGGTGCACCATTAGGGTAGCGTAAGTAATCGAAATGTATGCCATCTAGATCATATCGTGTAACTAGTTCTTTAACGATATCTGCCAAGTAGTATTTGCTATTAGGATGACCAGGATTTAAGTACCATGCTGATTTATACCTCACACATACTTGAGGTACTCTTTTAGTAGGGGATGAGTTACCCAACTTTTTTTGCTGGCTCACGCTCCCCATAGGTATAGCTACAACCCACGCGTGACACTCCATGCCTCTTTTGTGGCACTCCTCTACCACAAACTGCAGTGGATCATACCCAGGATCTCCATTAATATTACCAGTAAGTGCAGTACTAAAAGGCTCATAAGAAGACGGATAGGTTGCATCACCTCGGCCTCTTACCTGAAACAGAATAGTATTGATGTTTGCTGCCTTGAGGTAGTCAAGTAACTGTATCATCTCTCTTTGTTGTTGAGCCCGACTATGAGGAGTCCGAGCTAAGGTTTGTGGCCAATCGAGGCTGTATGCGGTTGTGATCCAGACAGCTCTAACCTCTCTTTTCGGTTGCGACTGTAAAGAGTTCAGAAATAGAAAGAGTAGTGTTATTGTTAAAAGAATGTGTTTCTTTTGCATAAAAAGCTAGTATAATCAGTTTCAGAGCAAAGATAGCTAGTTTTCTAAGTTTATTCATTAATATTATGAGGAATATAAGTCATGCCTTTGTATCTTTACTGATAGGTAATAAAATAAGAAATCATGGCAAAGCGAAGACTTGGTAAGCGGAAATGGATAATAGGAGGCTTACTCATTTATGGCATATTAACATCTCTCTATTTCCTTGTTTACTCCAATACTCCCAATACAATGGAGCAATACGTAACGATGGGAGGTTTCTTTATTATTGTATTTATACTTCACATCGTATTAAAAAAGAAAGAAGAAATGGCTAGTCGTCGTGACGACGATATGAAGAACAATAAAAAGGAAGAAAAGTAATGAAAAAGTTTTTTTTAAGTCTGGTCTGCTTATTAATAGCAACTGTTAGTGTACAAGCGCAATTTGAAAAAGGAACGATATTAGTAAACACCTCAATAAGTGGTCTGGACTTATCCTATAGCAAAACAGAGAAAGGACACTTCGGCTTTCAGGCTGGAGGAGCTTACTTCTTTTTAGATAATCTAGCTGTAGTGGGTGAGCTGGGAGGAGATTGGTCAAGCCCATCAGATACCTATAAGCTAGCAGCAAAGGCTCGTTACTACTTAGATCGAATAGGTATTTACTTTAGCAGCGGGCTCCAGCTATCTAGTATCCACTTTGATGACAAAAAAAGAGATAATATAAATGACCTAGCTGTTCTCTTTGAGCTGGGCTATGCCTATTTTTTAAGTAAAACAGTTACCCTTGAACCCGCTATTTATTGGGATCTGAGTGCTAAAGATAGTGATCACTCAAAAATAGGATTTAAAATAGGCTTTGGTTTTTATTTTTAGAGGATTTATATCAATCAGCCTGCTTTGTCTAAGCGATAGCATACTACTTTATTTATACAGGCGATGTGAAATACCGGCTTCAAGAATGAACCCTTTTTTATGAGTTCGAGATTGGCTATACCAGCGAGTTGTAGCATATCCAGTAGTGAAAAATACTGACCACTTAGGGATAGGGATATACTCTGCATTAAGGCGATAGGCTAAGCTATATAGCCTCCTTGGGATAGCTTTCTGCTTGTTTTTGTTAGCAAAAGTATTGATATGGCTATAGCCTAGATCAGTACTTAGTTCAAAGTTTCTGCTGACTGGATAGTGTACACCTGTTCGGTAGTTTAGAGCTCCTGAAAAATGATCACCAAACCCAAGATAAGGACTACCAACTCCTATCACATTATAGAATAGACGATTTCTAAAACGAACGGCTAGATTGATTTTACTTTGATTGCCGCCATACATAAGTAAATCATACTTAGTATTTTTATTCACATTGATTAAACCTAGCTGCAAGCCACTCATTTGTTCTTTGTAGTAGTTTATTAGTCCAAGCTGTAAACCTTGGTGTTTGTGTCCAATATTAAGGAGACCCAGTTGCACCCCTTTGTATTGGCCGGAGTTTAAGTTGAGAGGCGCTATACTCACACCCTTGGTGTTTTCTGAAAGTTGCATAAGCCCAGCTATAGAAACCCCCTTGACATCCTCCTTAAAAGCATTGACTAGACCTGCAATAGCTAGTCCTTCGCTGTTGTATCCTCCCAGGTTAGCCAAACCTGCTAGGGTGACTCCTTTTGTGTCAATACCAATAAGGTTTAAGGCTCCTGACGCTATTAGTCCGTGTTGTGACTCCCCAACTATATTAATTAATCCACTCAGACTAAGCCCATTTGCATTGACACTGCTCAGCGAGACAAGTCCAGCCACTTGTAAGCCATAGACACTTTCACCACTAATTGTGCTTAAGCCAGCTAGTTGTATCCCTTTTACAGTTTGGAGGGTGTGACTACCCAGTAGATTTATACTTACTCCATGCAGTTTGTTTTGTTTGGATTGAATGCCCAAGTTGAGGTACGTCCTTTGGTTTTCATTATAGGGCTGTGTGGATATTTTATTCCAAAGAGATAAGTTAATGCCCGCACTTTGGTTTTGAGCACAAACAAGAACAGCAGCTGATAATAGAGCTGCTGTTAATGTGTATTTAAAGAGTTTTATTCTCATTTGCTGTAAGTTTAACCTTTTGCCTCTTGATAAAGGAAGCGTTTGATACTTTTCTTAGGTGTCTTTTCAAACTCCTCAGGATATACTTTCATTTTAGATAGTTGGCAGTAGTTAGGGAGGCTTTCGTTGAGTAACACTCGATTTTCCTCCATAATACGTTCTGCATCCTGTGGTTTAAGTCCATTAGCAAGCATATCATTGAAGTCTGGATAAACTAATCCTACTAGTCTTTCATTTTGTTGCACAACAAGACTTTCCGAAACATAAGGCAAGTTGTTTAGTTTGTCTTCAATCTCTTCTGGGTAAATATTTTGGCCATTTGCCCCGAGAAGCATGTTTTTACTTCTACCCCTGATAAATAAATTACCTTCAGCATCAAAAGTTCCTAAATCGCCCGTGTGTAACCAGCCATCTCTGAGTGCTTCTTTTGTTGCTTCCTCATTTTTATAATAACCCAGCATCACATTATCTCCTCTACAAACAATTTCTCCTGCTACATTTAGAGGATCTTCAGAGAGGACTTTTACTTCCATACGTGGAGCTGCTTTGCCACAAGAAGTCATAGCAAACTTCTCCCAGCCTTCGTAGCAGATAATAGGACCACACTCCGTCATCCCATAACCCACAGTGTAGGGGAAGTTTATGGCATTAAGGAATTCTTCCACTTCTTTATTGAAGGCAGCCCCTCCTATAATAACTTGAATAAAGTTGCCTCCAAAAGCCTCTACTACTTGTTGACGTATTTTATCCTTCACCTTCTTATTGATAATAGGTAGCTTAAGAAGCAGCTTCATACTAGGGGTCTCTAGCTTAGGAAGCACATTCTTCTTGATTACTTTTTCAATAATAAGTGGTACTGCAACAATAAGATTAGGTTTAATTTCAGAAAAAGCCTGAAATATAACTTTAGGCGTAGGCATTCTTGTCAAAAAGAATATTTGGCAGCCGACAGAAAATTCATAAAGAAATTCAAAGGCCATGCCATAAGTATGCGCCATAGGCAACATTGATATTGTTTTATTTCCAGCTTGTAAATCCAAAACCTCGTGTGCAAACTGTGTGTTTGACCACAGGCTACGATAAGGAAGCATAACACCTTTTGAAAAGCTAGTCGTACCAGAGGTATAGTTAATCATAGCTAACTCTTCAGGTTGGTCTTGATGGTAGGCTATATGTTCTACACCAAAGTTTTTGGGATACTTCTTTCCAAAATACTCGTTCAAATGTTCTCTAGCTCTAGTCAGTCTTTTACTTCTAGATATAAGAAGAGAGAAATCGTTGATTAAAACGATACCTTCTAAGAGTGGCATGGCATTTTCGTTTAGGTTCTCCCAAACGACATCACCAACAAAGAGAAGCTTTGCTTCTGAGTGATTGACAATGTTGTGAACATTATCTGCTTTAAACTCGTGTAGTATAGGCACTGCAACAGCACCGTAGGTTAGAGCTGCTAAAAAAGAAACTCCCCAATTGGAGCTGTTTTTACCGCAGATAGCAACTTTATCACCCTTTCTAACACCACTTTCTTCGAATAGAATATGCATCTTTTCAATTTTGCGAGCTACATCCTTATATTGTAATGTAACTCCCTTATAATCAGTAAGAGCATCTCTATCCCAGTTGTTTTTAATGCTATTCTCTATAAAAGCAATAAAACTTTGTTTCATTCTTTGCACATTAGTTGATAATCTGAGCAAAGATATAGCTTTCTCCATAGAGTGCAAATAAATTAATAACAAAACAGTTTTTGTGTCCTCTAAATCATGGCTAATTAATTAATTGCTTATGCAACTAATTAAAAAGACTTCTATCATCAACTGTAGTGCTTATCCTATTGATACAGGCCTAGTTTAAGCCCTAATAAGATCGATTCTTTCGAGTGGGTATAGTTCAGCACGAGTTCTAGATTAGCAGTAGTGCAATTAAATTAGTTTATAATAAAACTTTCAATAGATAGAAATAGCTGGTTTATTTGTAATATTAATAGAAAATAATAGGTGTTTTTGTAGGTACATCTGTGTTTTTGTTTACATTTGTATGTCGTAATGAAAAACCAATAATAACCTTAATTAATATCTAATTATGAACAGTGTTTAGCTGTGTACCTACTTGTCCTAGATTCTTAAGCTCTATCCTAAAAGTAAACAAAGTGATGGAGTAATATTAATACAAAACATTCTATGAAATTAAAAAATGTTCGAAAAGCATCTGTGCTTTTTATGGGATTTCTTATGCCCTTTTTTGTAGTATCATGCTACAATCGTCTTGGTGATGAAACAGCGGAATCTGATATTCCGCTGCAATTTACCTCTAAAATACTTCCTGCATCCACACGCATGACGGGTGAGAAGTTTGAAGAAAATGACAAAATAGGTGTGTTTCTTTTGCGTAATAATGAGAGCATAGGTAGTGCTTTTATTTGTAATGAAGCATTTGTCAGTAATTCAGCTGGGCTATTCCACGCAGAAGGAGAGCTGTTTTATCCCCAAAAAGCCAAAGAACTTCAAGTACTAAGTTATTACCCTTATTCTAAAAATACATTGGATAAAGAGTCGTCAAGCTTGAAGATCAGTGTAGCTTCTGAGCAAGCCAATGTGAATAAGTCTGCACAAAATGATTTTTTATTTGCTGTAAAAAATCAGGTAAGAGCCGATTATAAACCCTTAGCACTCGACTTCAAGCACCTGCTAACTAAAGTTCGTATTCGCTTAAAACCCTCCGAGGGCTATACTACTGCACAACTTTTACAGGTGCAACCAGCTCTATCTTTTGTCAACTTTCCTACGCAGTTTAAATATGATGCCTTACAAAGTCAATTTTTTGATTATTCAAGCTATGCTACTATCACGCCTAGTACAGACTGGAAAATAGAAAATGACGGTTTAGTAGGTTGTGAGGCGATTATACTTCCTCAAAGTGATTTCCAATCCAATCAAAAGATTCTGATTGAGGCAGAGGGGGTGGTGTATGAATGCCTACTACCTCCCGAGTTGATTTTCGAAAGTGGTACCATCAGTAATGTCACGATAGTATATAATCCATCTAAAGGTGTAGAGTGGCTAGAATCATCCTCATCTATCTCTAAGTGGGAAGACGGTAGCTCCTCAGAGGTTATAGCTTCAGAAATCAAAAGTGCTTTACCTATAAGTGCATTAAAGTTTAACGAAAGTTCTGTTCTAGATTTAGTTTCAGCAAGCGGACGAGTTGCTGCAATTGCTTGCGAAGAGTACTTGAATAGTGAGCAAGTACAATTGAAGGCTGTCGTTGTTTACCCTGTGCTTGAAGGAAGTGTACAGTTGGATAGTGGGGTTATTCTTTCTGTCGATTCAGCCGATAAAAGTGTTGTCGGCATGACAATTAGTTGGGATAAAGAAAAAAATAGCTTTGTTTGTACACCTAATCTTTTAAGCTCTATCTCCTACCTATTCATAGATCAAGCAGGTAAGCTGTGTTTTGAGGAGCCTGTTATGAAACAAAACATTCGAGTGGAGCCTCACAGAATAGTTGATAAGCGCGCTGATGAAGTGCAGCTATACCCCTTGCAGAAAGTAGTAACACAGCTGTGGATGAAGACAAATCTTAATGCTGCCTATAATGTAGCAGGTGCAGCCTTCGCTTCTAATGGTACTGAAGCTACACTCAATGCAGGATATAGTATTTCAAGAAACTTTGAGGGTGTTAAGCTCTATAATTTTGCAGCACTAGAGTCTGGTCAACTAGCACCCTTGTCTTGGCATATTCCACAGACCAAGGATTGGCAGCAACTTTTAGACTATGTGTCATTGGATGTAAATACCCTAAAAGGCTTGAGCCACAAAGTAGGTTGGAGCACAGAATCCGGACTAAATCTGAGCGGCTTGACCATCAACCAAGATGGTGTTTACAAAGAGGATATATGGGCTGGACTTTCTACAGTTTTTTTGATTATGGAGGGAGGTAAAACAAGCGTTTTCTTACTTCAAAGTCATGGCTACCCCTCAGGTGATTATGAGTTTCGTGAGTGTGAGAAGGTGTATCAAGGATCGGTACGCTGTGTGCAGTACTTCTAAATAATAGCCGCCACCAGAGATGTTATACATAATGGTGGCGGCTATTATTTTTTATAGTGAAGTATAAAACGATCAATATACTAGCTTACTTTGCTAGGGATAGTTTTGATTCACGCTTGTTTTAGGATTGGTATTGCTTTTCGTAATAGTCTATAAAAGCTTGATTTAGAAGTTTTACACCTCCAGAGGTAGGGTAGTCGCCTGAGAAATACCAGTCTCCCTTGTGATTGGGACAGGCTTTGTGTAAGCCTTCTATAGGTTGATATACTATTTGCAGTTCAGCATCAATCATCTCAGGTTTTAGCATTTCAGCGATTTTATCTGCTACCTCTTCATCAGTAAATGGGGCATAGATGTTTTTTACATAATTCTGCATCTCTTGCCTAGGCAAACCTACTTGCTCTTTGCATTTTAAGTAGGTGTCCTTAATCACATGATCCTGACCACTGTCTTTCAGCAATTGTATAGCGGCACAGAAAGCTATAAATTCTTCCATCTTCGTCATATCTATCCCATAGTAGTCGGGATACCTGACCTGCGGAGCCGATGAAACAACCACTATTTTTTTAGGATGTAAACGATCCAAAATACTCAAGATACTTTGCTTAAGAGTTGTTCCACGTACAATACTGTCATCAATAATAACTAAGTTGTCCACATTGGGTTCTAAGCTTCCATAAGTTACGTCATAGACGTGGGCAGCTAAGTCATTTCTGCTTTTGTATTCGGCAATAAAGGTACGTAGTTTGATGTCTTTGATGGCCACTTTTTCAGACCGAATGCGGTGTGCCAAAATATTTTGCATCTCCTGTATCGATGGATTCTTACCTAAGGCTGCTATTTGTCTTGCCTTTTCTTTGTTGAGGTAGATATCTAAACCTTCTAGGAGTCCATAAAATGCTACCTCAGCAGTGTTAGGAATAAAAGAGAACACGGTATGATCCAAGTCGGAGTCAATTGCTTTTAAAATGGATGGAATCAACATTTCACCCAGCAGCTTACGTTCTTTATAGATATCCACATCACTACCTCGTGATAGGTAAATGCGCTCAAAAGAACAGGCTTGATTTTTTTCTGCTTTAAGTACATTTTTGAAGCGTAATTCACCCTCACGGTTGACAAGTAGTGCTTGTCCTGGTTGTAGCTCATGTACCTCTTCAGCCAAAACATTGAGTGTGGTTTGTATCACAGGTCTCTCTGAGGCTGCCACCACAATTTCATCATCGGCATAATAAAACGCTGGGCGAATGCCCCAAGGGTCTCTTAGTACACAGGTTTCTCCGCTACCTGTGAGTCCAAGCATAACATAGCCTCCATCCCAGTCTTTGCTGCAATGACGCAAGACATTGGTTAAATCGATATGCTTTTCGATGTAGTGTGTAACATCCATGCCTGTAAGTCCTTCGGCTTCGGCCAAGTTAAATACACGCTCGATTTCCCGATCTAGTCGGTGTCCAATTTGCTCTAAAAGAATATAAGAGTCTGCAAACTTCCGAGGATGCTGACCAATAGCTGTAATTCTACTGAATATCTCATCTAAGTTGGTCATGCTAAAGTTGCCACAAAGTGCTAGGTTCTTAGCTCTCCAATTGTTGCGGCGTAAAAAAGGATGAACATATTCTACTCCTACTCTACCACAGCTATTGTCTCTGAGGTGTCCAATAAATACTTCACCGGCAAAGGGCAAGTTCTTCTTGGCATACTCGATATCTTGAAGCTTACTAGAGTCTAGGTTATTAAAGTTGGAATGAATGCTAGAAAAGATTTCTGTTATGGCATTAGCACCTAAAGCTCTTTCTCGGAACATATATTCTTCACCAGGTTCTGATTCAAGCTTAACACAAGCTATACCAGCACCATCTTGCCCTCTATTATGCTGTTTTTCCATAAGTAGGTAGAGCTTATTGATGGCATACATCCAAGTTCCATACTTTTCTTGATAATACTCTAAGGGTTTGAGTAAGCGAATCATGGCTACGCCACATTCATGTTTTAGTTCTTCCATTTTGGTTTGCAATGAATCGTAATACAATTCCTATTGTGAGTGAGGTGTAGTAAAACGATCGTGTATTGAACAATAAATTAGAAATAATTTAAGGTCTATCTCCTTATACAATTAATTTAGAGCTTGTAAAAACAGATAGCACGTTCAAAATTAGTTAATTTGGAGGACTTTTCATATGAATTTTGGAGGAAACTTATTTCGTTTTGTCTCGGTGCGCTACTTGTATTAGGGAAGAGCTACTGAAAACATAAAGCTTAGTCCTATCTCTATATTCTTTTTTCAAATCAAACGTCAATTACTACTTATTCGGAGATAAATTGTTCGTGTTCCCAACTCACTTTTTATAGTCTTGATTACTAGGCTCTAGGGGCAAAGTAAAAAGGTCAGGGACAGAAGCTCTTTCAGTCAGGGATCTTTGGCTCTTCTGTCAGGGTCATATGCTCCTTCTATCAGGGACCTTTTCAAATGGGTAAAAAGGGGTAAAATAAAAGAGGATGTTTCTTTACGAAACACCCTCCTGTTTTGTTGTATTCATTTCCTTTTATCGGTATTTAAGAGCTTTCATACTAGCATTGAATCAAACTCTTAAATGAGACTTCCAAACTTTTTCTTGGCTGTACTCCTACATTAGGATGCTGCACGTAAATAGTTCGGAAGTTCTATTGCTGAGATATTTTTGGCTAAAATAACGCCATTCTCATCCAATAAATAGTTTTTGAATCCACGATTTAGTTTATATCTTTTGTATAAGGTAGATTCTTCTCCCTTGTGTTCTATAAAACAGTTGGGAGTTTCTATTTCATCCATTTTTATTGTCTCTTTAAATATTGATGGGTATTCATCAAAAGAGATAGAGACCAACTCTACATGGCTTGGGTTTGCTGACTTCAACACATTGCTCAACTGTATGTTTTGCATCCGGGACTGTGTGTCGTAACTTGCCCAAAAACTAAGTAGCACGTATTTGCCTTTTAAATCAGACAGTGCAAACTTAGCACTTTTTGTTTGTTTTGATGTAGGTTCAATTTTAAAATCTGGGGCTACATCGCCCACATTCAAACCTCCGGTAGATTTGCCTTTTTCTATAAAAGAAGTCAAGGAACTTGCTAGTAATACAACAAAAATCCATTTTACATGTCTCATGTAATGCGAATTTAGTTAGTACTATTCGGGCCTGCCTCAAGCAGTGATTTCCCCCGAAACATAATTGGCTAAAGGCTTATCAAAATCTAAATCAATTGATAATCAGTGCCTTTAATTTTGAAATCGGATGCAAAGATAGAGAAAGAAGAGTCTACAATCCAAATAATTAATACAAATAAACACTTCATGCTACCTATTTAAGACTGAAATATCATGAATAAATCATGGATATTTAAGCGCTAGTTCGTTGTTCTTGCTAGCTGGGATTAGTGTGGAAAACGATAAGTAATGGAGTTCTATTTTTTAGGTTGAGCTCCTTCTAGCTTTGCGCTGAGAATTAATGAGAGTTGCTCAAATAGAGACAGCATTTTCTAATAAAATACTTGGCTAAGTGTTATTTTAATTAAGTCTTTATTTTGAATATAGTGTTCTGTGAGTGAGGTTGTAGAATATAAAAAAAGTAAAAAAAGGATGTCCTTCTTTTCCAAAGTGCTATTAAATTATTAGTTCTCAGATAAAAATAGCAACATCTTTGTAGTAAGCTACATTTAGCATTATATTTGTATAGTAAACAAACTAGATATAATGAAGTTTTCCGAATTAAAATTGCACGAGAGTGTGCTCGAAGCTATAGATGCGATGTGCTTTGAGAAGTGTTCACCTATTCAAGAACAAGCAATCCCTGTTTTGTTAGAGGGAAAAGATTTGATTGGTGTGGCCCAAACAGGAACAGGTAAAACTGCTGCCTTTCTTCTACCTGTCCTAAACAAGCTCTCAGAAGGAAAACATAAGCCAGATAAGGTGAACACCATTATTATGTCTCCTACACGTGAGTTGGCACAACAGATTGATCAAGAAGTAGAGGGGTTTGGTTATTTTTTGTCTGTATCTAGTGTCCCTGTTTATGGGGGAAGTGATGGTATTGCGTTCGAGCAGCAGAAAAGAGGGCTGACTATGGGGGCTGAAATAGCTATAGCTACTCCAGGTCGCTTATTATCTCACTTAAAGCTTGGGTACGTTGATTTGTCGCAGGTGCAGCACTTCATATTAGATGAGGCTGACCGCATGCTAGATATGGGATTTTATGAAGACATTATGGATATTGTCAAACACCTACCTAAGCAAAGACAAACCATTATGTTCTCTGCCACTATGCCTAAAAAGATACATAAGCTGGCGAGTGAGATCTTAAACAATCCTGTAGAGATTAAACTTTCTGTATCTAAACCTGCTGAGAATATAGTACAGGCCGCATACATTTGTTATGAGGATCAAAAACTGGCTTTAATTCATGATCTTTTTTCCAAAGACACCATAACGAAGTCTATTATCTTTGCTTCAACAAAGTCTAAGGTGAAAGAAGTGGCTCGTGCTCTTAAAAAGATGAATTTGAATGTAGGTGAAATGCACTCAGACTTAGAGCAAAAATCGAGAGAGCGAATCCTGCAAGATTTCAAAGCCGACAATGTTGATATTTTAGTGGGTACTGATATTATATCGCGAGGAATAGATGTGGATGATATCGGTTTGGTTATCAATTACGATGTGCCTAATGATAGTGAAGATTATGTTCACCGCATAGGTCGTACAGCTCGTGCCAATAGTGATGGTGTCGCTATTACTTTCGTAAATACGAAAGATCAGTCTGATTTCTATCAAATAGAGGAGTTTTTGGGGCAGACTATTTATAAAATGCCTATTCCTTCTAGCTTTGGTGAAGTGCCCGAGTATACACCCAATGCTAAGAGAAGAAGTAGTAGTAGAGGTGGTTCTAAATCTTATAGAGGTAAGCGAAACCATAAGAAAAGTAAGCGATAAAGTACAAATCGAAAATAAAATAATAAGGGCTATATGAATTCATATAGCCCTTATTATTTATTTTAAAAGTTTAAGCAAATCTACTATTCTTCAGTAGTTTCCTCTTCTTTTTCCTTAAATTCTGTGATGCCATTTGTGATGAGTGTATTATACCAGTTCAACATCTTCTTGATGTCGTTAGGGTACACTCTGTCTTGGTCATAATCAGGTAATACCTCTTCAAGGTAGGCTGTCAGCTCTTGCTTAGATGCTTTTTTGGGGTTGATTGAAGTAGGCTTGCCTTCTTCTTTTTTCTGGATTGTTTCAAATATATCTGCAAGTGCAGCCTCTGAGTCATTGGTATAGATTGCGATATCTCCTAGCGATACAATACGATCAGTTGCATGACTTGGCATACGCTTTTTGTCTGGGCTTATGGCTTCGACGATAAGCATGTTATTACCTTGTGAAACTAGTTTATATAAACCTGGTTTACCTGCTATTGTTAATATAGTCTTTAGCATACGTTTTAATCTTTTTAATTTGACACAAAAATAATACTCGAGTCCGATAGATACAACAATATTAGGTAGATAGTTTTAAAGGGGTGTATATTAAGTACATTTAATACTCATCAGGGATGGTAATTTCACCCGCTAGATCTGATTTCATTAAGCGTTTTACTTTTTTATAGTCATAGCCATGGCCCAATAAAAACATTAGCTTAGTCACAGCACACTCGGTAGTACTATCATATCCACTTATCACTCCTGCTTCTCGTAGATGAATACCTGTTTCATAGCGATCCATTTCTACGGTACCAGCCGCACACTGAGTGATGTTGACAATAATAACTCCTCGAGCAGTAGCTCTATTTATTAAGTCAATAAACCATGGTCTTTGAGGTGCATTTCCTGAACCGTAGGTGCGAAGTACAATCGCTTTTACTTTTTCATTTTCGAATACAGGTGCTATAATTTCCTCCTGAATACCTGGGAAGAGTGTAACAATGACCACATTAGGGTCATATAAGTAGTGAGCCTTTAGCTTCTTATGTTTATTTACCTTACGAATATGTTTGTACTCGTACTTAATATGAATACCTACAGTTGCCAAAGGGGGATAATTAAATGATGAGAAAGCTCTAAAGTTTTCAGCACTGTGCTTTATCGTACGATTGCCTCTCATTAAGTGATTCTCAAAAAACACACATACTTCAGGTACTATAGGGTCTCCATTGGGATAGTGTGCAGCTGCTATCTCTAAGGCTGTCAGTAAGTTCTCCTTGCCATCGGTGCGAAGTTTGCCAATTGGAAGTTGTGAGCCTGTGAGAATAACGGGTTTATGGTTGTTTTCTAGCATGAAACTTAAAGCTGATGCAGTAAAGGACATGGTGTCTGTACCATGTAGTATAACAAACCCCTCGTAATTATCGTAATTGCGATCAATGATTTTTACTAAGTCTACCCAAAAGGAAGGATCCATATCTGAAGAATCAATAGGGGGATCAAACTGAAACGAATGGAAATTAATATTAAATCGTTTCAGTTCGGGTACGTAGGTAAGCAGATGATCGAAGTCAAAGTTTTCAAGGGCTCCAGTCTCTGGATTCTCTATCATACCAATCGTTCCTCCTGTATAAATAAGCAGTACTGACGAACTGTTATCTCTCATAACGCAATAAGTTTAGCTATAATCTAGTTATATGGTGTTCTAAAGTGTCTCGGTTTATCCCAAATGTAAGTATTAAAAGTAACAAATTGTTAAGGTTTAGCCAAATACTATAGGGAAAACTTACGATTTGTTTCTATTATATACCTTTAAATACGTATTAATATCTTTATCTCCTCTCCCCGATAGGGTAATCACAACAATATCTGTGGGTTTGAACTGTAGTTTGTTTAGTGTTGCTAGGGCATGTGCTGATTCTAAAGCAGGTATGATACCTTCTTCTCTAGTCAATTCAAAAGCTGCCTGTAGTGCCTCTTCATCTGTGATAGCAAGGGCTTCGGCTCTCTTAGTCTTGACTAAGTGGGCAGGAAGTGGCCCAACACCAGGATAATCCAAACCAGCCGAAATAGAATAAGCGTCTTTGATATTTCGTTGTTCGTCGTACATTACTAGGGAGTTAAACCCATGTATGATGCCTTCTTCTCCTATGCTTAGGGTAGCTGCTGTCTGTCCTGTATGTGTTCCTAAGCCTGCTGCTTCTCCAAATATTATTTGCGTTCTCAGTTCATTGACATAATGATAAGCGGTGCCACTTGCATTGCTACCACCGCCTACGCAAGCAATAAGGTAGTCGGGGTAGTTGCGCCCTTCTTTCTCCTGAAGTTGTTCCTTAATTTCTTTACTAATAATAGCTTGTAGTTTGCTTACCATATCAGGGTAGGGGTGTGGGCCTACTGTTGAGCCTATCAAGTAATAGATTTCTTTTGGATTACTCACCCATACATCAATAGCTTCATCTACAGCATCTTTTAGAGTCATTCCTCCTCGTGTTGTAGCATGGACTGTGGCTCCAAGCATTTCCATACGTTGTACGTTTGGCTTTTGCCTGTCCATATCCGTTTTACCCATGTAGATGTGGCACTCTAGATTCATGAGAGCACATACAGTAGCTGTAGCAACCCCATGTTGACCTGCACCAGTTTCTGCGATTATTTTTGTTTTGCCTAGTTTTTTAGCAAGCAGTATTTGTCCTACTGTATTGTTTATTTTATGAGCCCCTGTGTGGTTTAAATCTTCTCTTTTTAGATAAACTTTGCACTGATGTTTTTCTGAAAGGTGTTTGGATAGATAAAGTGGTGAGGGCCTACCCACATAATCTTGTAAAAGTTGATAGTACTCCTTTTGAAACTCAGTACTGTTTAAAATATTCAAATAGCTATCTTGTAGTTCTTGAATAGCGGGTTGTAAGGCTTGGGGAATATAGCTGCCACCAAATTGACCATAAAAACCATTCTCATCGGCTAGATAATTTTTCATTTTGTTCTTGTTAAGTGATGAATAAATAAAATAATAAGCATAAAAAAAGAGCCCTGTCGCGTTGGCGACAAGGCTCTTTGTATGAATTAATGGGTTCTTTTTACTTAAATAGATACATAAGGCATTGCTCCTTCACGACTGCGAAAGTGTAAAAGGTGCCACCACCAAAATGTATTTATCTTTGAACAAACCATATATTTCTGTTTTTGAATGATTACAAACCTATTTATTTAAAAAATAAAATGCAAGTAAATGAGCTAAAAAAACTTATATTTGTTTAGTCTTTAGTATAAAACTCTTTTACGCTAACTGATTCTACACATGCATGTTTCTAATTCAGGTGTAGGGTTTGTTAGGTATTAAAAAATGAATATATGAAAAACTTTGTATTCCAAAATCCAGTAAAGTTAATTATGGGTAAGGGAATGATTGCCCAGCTTGCAAAAGAAATACCACAAGATAAAAAAGTGCTCCTTACTTTTGGGGGAGGTAGCGTGAAGAAAAATGGAGTTTATAGCCAGGTCAAAGAGGCCTTAGCTCAACACGATACCTTAGAGTTCTGGGGTATTGAGCCTAATCCCAAAGTAGAAACCCTGCGAAAAGCGATAGAACTGGGTAAAAAAGAGGGTGTGAATTATGTAGTGGCAGTAGGCGGAGGCTCTGTAATTGATGGCTCTAAGCTTATTTGTGCGGCATTACTGTCAGAAGAAGATGCTTGGGATTTAGTCTTAGCCGGTGAGCTTGTTTCGAAAAGTGTTCCTTTGGGGACTGTTCTGACTTTGCCTGCAACTGGGTCTGAAATGAACGCAGGTGCGGTAATCTCTAGTAGTGAAACCGAAGAAAAGTATTCTTTTTATACCAATTATCCCCAGTTTTCTATTTTAGACCCTGAGGTTACATTTACTCTTCCTGCTTATCAAGTAGCTTGTGGTATTGCAGATACATTTGTTCATGTTATGGAGCAGTATATGACTACACCCGGGCAGTCTAGAATCATGGATAGATGGGCTGAAGGTATTCTCTTGACCTTGATTGAAATTGCGCCACAGATTAAAAACAACGCCAAGGATTATGATTTAATGGCTGATTTTATGCTTTCTGCGACAATGGGCTTAAATGGCTTTATTGCTATGGGTGTAAGCCAAGATTGGGCTACTCACATGATCGGTCATGAAATAACTGCTCTGACAGGTTTGACTCATGGGCATACGCTTGCTATAATTCTCCCAGCTACACTCCGTGTCTTGCGTGAGCAGAAATCGGATAAACTAATGCAATATGCAGAACGTGTGTGGAACATAACTAGTGGTTCTAAGTTAGAGCGTATAGAGCAAGCGATTGTAGCAACAGAAGAGTTCTTTCGTTCTTTAGGCTTGACCACTCGCTTGGCACAAGAAAACATCGATGAGGCTGTTATCAAGGAAGTAAAACAAAGGTTTGAGCAGCGCAAAGTAGCTTATGGAGAAAATGAAAATGTGACAGCAGATGTAGCATACGAAATTCTTAAAACTGCTTATAAATGATGAAAGGTACAAGTAACTCTATTTTACGTGCAATTTTTGCGTTAGCTGTGGGCTTAGTTATGATTCTATGGCCTGATAAAGCTTTAGATTATCTAATTCTAACAATAGGGGTTTTATTTCTAATTCCTGGTCTTATAACTATTTCTAGGTTTTTTATAATGAGATCTAAGAATGTTCCTCTTCTATTTCCTATAGAAGGCTTAGGAAGTGTTCTGATTGGTTTGTTTCTGATGATCAGCCCTGCTTTTTTTACCGATATATTAACGATAGTACTTGGTCTTATTTTAGCTTTAGGTGGCTTACAACAGATAGGAACCTTGATACGATCTAGACAGTGGGTTCATGTCCCTTTTGTGTTCTTCTTAGTTCCCGCTCTTATTCTGATTGCAGGCTTAATTGTGATTTTCAACCCCATGGAATTCAAGAAAACCTTGCTGACCATAATTGGTGTTACATCTATTATTTATGCTTGCGTAGAGTTGCTCAATTGGGTGAAGTTTGAACGATTTAGACCTCACGACTCCGATGATTCTGATGAGGTAGAAGAGATAGATATACTAGATATTGAGGATAAAAACTAAGTCCTAGAATTAATAAGTTTATAGTAAATGAATACGACTTTTTTAGCTTATTTGCCACAAGTTGTTTTTAGTGTACTTACACTTCTGTTGGCATTAATAATTCGCACTCTTATTATAAAGCTAGCTCATACTTACGCTAGCCATAATCCGCGTATGCTTCAAAGAATTGCTCCCTTGCAGCGAGCTTGTACTATAACTGTGAATGTGTTAGCTTTGATAGCACTTATTACTATTTGGGGTGTAGATAAGCAGAATATTTTTGTAGCCCTTTCTTCTGTTTTTGCTGTAATAGGAGTAGCACTTTTTGCTCAGTGGTCTATACTAAGTAATATTACTGCAGGCTTGATTATTTTCTTTAATTCTCCTTTCAAAGTTGGTGATTCTGTACAGATTCTAGATAAAGACTTTCCCTTAGAAGCCAAGATTGTGAATATACTGACTTTTTATACCCACCTGGAAACTTCAGATGGGAGATTACATGTATATCCTAACAATTTGTTGTTGCAAAAAGGAATTTCCTTATTGAAGGAACAGGTTGAAGAATAATAAGTTTAAATGAAATAGCCCCCTAACATGCATGTTAGGGGGCTATTTCATTTAAACTTATTATTCTTCAACCTGTTCCTTCAATAAGGAAATTCCTTTTTGCAACAACAAATTGTTAGGATATACATGTAATCTCCCATCTGAAGTTTCCAGGTGGGTATAAAAAGTCAGTATATTCACAATCTTGGCTTCTAAGGGAAAGTCTTTATCTAGAATCTGTACAGAATCACCAACTTTGAAAGGAGAATTAAAGAAAATAATCAAGCCTGCAGTAATATTACTTAGTATAGACCACTGAGCAAAAAGTGCTACTCCTATTACAGCAAAAACAGAAGAAAGGGCTACAAAAATATTCTGCTTATCTACACCCCAAATAGTAATAAGTGCTATCAAAGCTAACACATTCACAGTTATAGTACAAGCTCGCTGCAAGGGAGCAATTCTTTGAAGCATACGCGGATTATGGCTAGCGTAAGTATGAGCTAGCTTTATAATAAGAGTGCGAATTATTAATGCCAACAGAAGTGTAAGTACACTAAAAACAACTTGTGGCAAATAAGCTAAAAAAGTCGTATTCATTTACTATAAACTTATTAATTCTAGGACTTAGTTTTTATCCTCAATATCTAGTATATCTATCTCTTCTACCTCATCAGAATCATCGGAGTCGTGAGGTCTAAATCGTTCAAACTTCACCCAATTGAGCAACTCTACGCAAGCATAAATAATAGATGTAACACCAATTATGGTCAGCAAGGTTTTCTTGAATTCCATGGGGTTGAAAATCACAATTAAGCCTGCAATCAGAATAAGAGCGGGAACTAAGAAGAACACAAAAGGGACATGAACCCACTGTCTAGATCGTATCAAGGTTCCTATCTGTTGTAAGCCACCTAAAGCTAAAATAAGACCAAGTACTATCGTTAATATATCGGTAAAAAAAGCAGGGCTGATCATCAGAAACAAACCAATCAGAACACTTCCTAAGCCTTCTATAGGAAATAGAAGAGGAACATTCTTAGATCTCATTATAAAAAACCTAGAAATAGTTATAAGACCAGGAATTAGAAATAAAACCCCTATTGTTAGAATTAGATAATCTAAAGCTTTATCAGGCCATAGAATCATAACTAAGCCCACAGCTAACGCAAAAATTGCACGTAAAATAGAGTTACTTGTACCTTTCATCATTTATAAGCAGTTTTAAGAATTTCGTATGCTACATCTGCTGTCACATTTTCATTTTCTCCATAAGCTACTTTGCGCTGCTCAAACCTTTGTTTTACTTCCTTGATAACAGCCTCATCGATGTTTTCTTGTGCCAAGCGAGTGGTCAAGCCTAAAGAACGAAAGAACTCTTCTGTTGCTACAATCGCTTGCTCTATACGCTCTAACTTAGAACCACTAGTTATGTTCCACACACGTTCTGCATATTGCATTAGTTTATCCGATTTCTGCTCACGCAAGACACGGAGTGTAGCTGGGAGAATTATAGCAAGCGTATGCCCATGAGTCAAACCTGTCAGAGCAGTTATTTCATGACCGATCATGTGAGTAGCCCAATCTTGGCTTACACCCATAGCAATAAAGCCATTTAAGCCCATTGTCGCAGAAAGCATAAAATCAGCCATTAAATCATAATCCTTGGCGTTGTTTTTAATCTGTGGCGCAATTTCAATCAAGGTCAAGAGAATACCTTCAGCCCATCTATCCATGATTCTAGACTGCCCGGGTGTAGTCATATACTGCTCCATAACATGAACAAATGTATCTGCAATACCACAAGCTACTTGATAAGCAGGAAGAGTAAATGTAACCTCAGGGTCTAAAATAGAAAACTGGGGATAATTGGTATAAAAAGAATACTTTTCTTCGGTTTCACTACTAGAGATTACCGCACCTGCGTTCATTTCAGACCCAGTTGCAGGCAAAGTCAGAACAGTCCCCAAAGGAACACTTTTCGAAACAAGCTCACCGGCTAAGACTAAATCCCAAGCATCTTCTTCTGACAGTAATGCCGCACAAATAAGCTTAGAGCCATCAATTACAGAGCCTCCGCCTACTGCCACTACATAATTCACACCCTCTTTTTTACCCAGTTCTATCGCTTTTCGCAGGGTTTCTACTTTGGGATTAGGCTCAATACCCCAGAACTCTAAGGTATCGTGTTGAGCTAAGGCCTCTTTGACCTGGCTATAAACTCCATTTTTCTTCACGCTACCTCCCCCAAAAGTAAGGAGCACTTTTTTATCTTGTGGTATTTCTTTTGCAAGCTGGGCAATCATTCCCTTACCCATAATTAACTTTACTGGATTTTGGAATACAAAGTTTTTCATATATTCATTTTTTAATACCTAACAAACCCTACACCTGAATTAGAAACATGCATGTGTAGAATCAGTTAGCGTAAAAGAGTTTTATACTAAAGACTAAACAAATATAAGTTTTTTTAGCTCATTTACTTGCATTTTATTTTTTAAATAAATAGGTTTGTAATCATTCAAAAACAGAAATATATGGTTTGTTCAAAGATAAATACATTTTGGTGGTGGCACCTTTTACACTTTCGCAGTCGTGAAGGAGCAATGCCTTATGTATCTATTTAAGTAAAAAGAACCCATTAATTCATACAAAGAGCCTTGTCGCCAACGCGACAGGGCTCTTTTTTTATGCTTATTATTTTATTTATTCATCACTTAACAAGAACAAAATGAAAAATTATCTAGCCGATGAGAATGGTTTTTATGGTCAATTTGGTGGCAGCTATATTCCCCAAGCCTTACAACCCGCTATTCAAGAACTACAAGATAGCTATTTGAATATTTTAAACAGTACTGAGTTTCAAAAGGAGTACTATCAACTTTTACAAGATTATGTGGGTAGGCCCTCACCACTTTATCTATCCAAACACCTTTCAGAAAAACATCAGTGCAAAGTTTATCTAAAAAGAGAAGATTTAAACCACACAGGGGCTCATAAAATAAACAATACAGTAGGACAAATACTGCTTGCTAAAAAACTAGGCAAAACAAAAATAATCGCAGAAACTGGTGCAGGTCAACATGGGGTTGCTACAGCTACTGTATGTGCTCTCATGAATCTAGAGTGCCACATCTACATGGGTAAAACGGATATGGACAGGCAAAAGCCAAACGTACAACGTATGGAAATGCTTGGAGCCACAGTCCATGCTACAACACGAGGAGGAATGACTCTAAAAGATGCTGTAGATGAAGCTATTGATGTATGGGTGAGTAATCCAAAAGAAATCTATTACTTGATAGGCTCAACAGTAGGCCCACACCCCTACCCTGATATGGTAAGCAAACTACAAGCTATTATTAGTAAAGAAATTAAGGAACAACTTCAGGAGAAAGAAGGGCGCAACTACCCCGACTACCTTATTGCTTGCGTAGGCGGTGGTAGCAATGCAAGTGGCACCGCTTATCATTATGTCAATGAACTGAGAACGCAAATAATATTTGGAGAAGCAGCAGGCTTAGGAACACATACAGGACAGACAGCAGCTACCCTAAGCATAGGAGAAGAAGGCATCATACATGGGTTTAACTCCCTAGTAATGTACGACGAACAACGAAATATCAAAGACGCTTATTCTATTTCGGCTGGTTTGGATTATCCTGGTGTTGGGCCACTTCCTGCCCACTTAGTCAAGACTAAGAGAGCCGAAGCCCTTGCTATCACAGATGAAGAGGCACTACAGGCAGCTTTTGAATTGACTAGAGAAGAAGGTATCATACCTGCTTTAGAATCAGCACATGCCCTAGCAACACTAAACAAACTACAGTTCAAACCCACAGATATTGTTGTGATTACCCTATCGGGGAGAGGAGATAAAGATATTAATACGTATTTAAAGGTATATAATAGAAACAAATCGTAAGTTTTCCCTATAGTATTTGGCTAAACCTTAACAATTTGTTACTTTTAATACTTACATTTGGGATAAACCGAGACACTTTAGAACACCATATAACTAGATTATAGCTAAACTTATTGCGTTATGAGAGATAACAGTTCGTCAGTACTGCTTATTTATACAGGAGGAACGATTGGTATGATAGAGAATCCAGAGACTGGAGCCCTTGAAAACTTTGACTTCGATCATCTGCTTACCTACGTACCCGAACTGAAACGATTTAATATTAATTTCCATTCGTTTCAGTTTGATCCCCCTATTGATTCTTCAGATATGGATCCTTCCTTTTGGGTAGACTTAGTAAAAATCATTGATCGCAATTACGATAATTACGAGGGGTTTGTTATACTACATGGTACAGACACCATGTCCTTTACTGCATCAGCTTTAAGTTTCATGCTAGAAAACAACCATAAACCCGTTATTCTCACAGGCTCACAACTTCCAATTGGCAAACTTCGCACCGATGGCAAGGAGAACTTACTGACAGCCTTAGAGATAGCAGCTGCACACTATCCCAATGGAGACCCTATAGTACCTGAAGTATGTGTGTTTTTTGAGAATCACTTAATGAGAGGCAATCGTACGATAAAGCACAGTGCTGAAAACTTTAGAGCTTTCTCATCATTTAATTATCCCCCTTTGGCAACTGTAGGTATTCATATTAAGTACGAGTACAAACATATTCGTAAGGTAAATAAACATAAGAAGCTAAAGGCTCACTACTTATATGACCCTAATGTGGTCATTGTTACACTCTTCCCAGGTATTCAGGAGGAAATTATAGCACCTGTATTCGAAAATGAAAAAGTAAAAGCGATTGTACTTCGCACCTACGGTTCAGGAAATGCACCTCAAAGACCATGGTTTATTGACTTAATAAATAGAGCTACTGCTCGAGGAGTTATTATTGTCAACATCACTCAGTGTGCGGCTGGTACCGTAGAAATGGATCGCTATGAAACAGGTATTCATCTACGAGAAGCAGGAGTGATAAGTGGATATGATAGTACTACCGAGTGTGCTGTGACTAAGCTAATGTTTTTATTGGGCCATGGCTATGACTATAAAAAAGTAAAACGCTTAATGAAATCAGATCTAGCGGGTGAAATTACCATCCCTGATGAGTATTAAATGTACTTAATATACACCCCTTTAAAACTATCTACCTAATATTGTTGTATCTATCGGACTCGAGTATTATTTTTGTGTCAAATTAAAAAGATTAAAACGTATGCTAAAGACTATATTAACAATAGCAGGTAAACCAGGTTTATATAAACTAGTTTCACAAGGTAATAACATGCTTATCGTCGAAGCCATAAGCCCAGACAAAAAGCGTATGCCAAGTCATGCAACTGATCGTATTGTATCGCTAGGAGATATCGCAATCTATACCAATGACTCAGAGGCTGCACTTGCAGATATATTTGAAACAATCCAGAAAAAAGAAGAAGGCAAGCCTACTTCAATCAACCCCAAAAAAGCATCTAAGCAAGAGCTGACAGCCTACCTTGAAGAGGTATTACCTGATTATGACCAAGACAGAGTGTACCCTAACGACATCAAGAAGATGTTGAACTGGTATAATACACTCATCACAAATGGCATCACAGAATTTAAGGAAAAAGAAGAGGAAACTACTGAAGAATAGTAGATTTGCTTAAACTTTTAAAATAAATAATAAGGGCTATATGAATTCATATAGCCCTTATTATTTTATTTTCGATTTGTACTTTATCGCTTACTTTTCTTATGGTTTCGCTTACCTCTATAAGATTTAGAACCACCTCTACTACTACTTCTTCTCTTAGCATTGGGTGTATACTCGGGCACTTCACCAAAGCTAGAAGGAATAGGCATTTTATAAATAGTCTGCCCCAAAAACTCCTCTATTTGATAGAAATCAGACTGATCTTTCGTATTTACGAAAGTAATAGCGACACCATCACTATTGGCACGAGCTGTACGACCTATGCGGTGAACATAATCTTCACTATCATTAGGCACATCGTAATTGATAACCAAACCGATATCATCCACATCTATTCCTCGCGATATAATATCAGTACCCACTAAAATATCAACATTGTCGGCTTTGAAATCTTGCAGGATTCGCTCTCTCGATTTTTGCTCTAAGTCTGAGTGCATTTCACCTACATTCAAATTCATCTTTTTAAGAGCACGAGCCACTTCTTTCACCTTAGACTTTGTTGAAGCAAAGATAATAGACTTCGTTATGGTGTCTTTGGAAAAAAGATCATGAATTAAAGCCAGTTTTTGATCCTCATAACAAATGTATGCGGCCTGTACTATATTCTCAGCAGGTTTAGATACAGAAAGTTTAATCTCTACAGGATTGTTTAAGATCTCACTCGCCAGCTTATGTATCTTTTTAGGCATAGTGGCAGAGAACATAATGGTTTGTCTTTGCTTAGGTAGGTGTTTGACAATATCCATAATGTCTTCATAAAATCCCATATCTAGCATGCGGTCAGCCTCATCTAATATGAAGTGCTGCACCTGCGACAAATCAACGTACCCAAGCTTTAAGTGAGATAATAAGCGACCTGGAGTAGCTATAGCTATTTCAGCCCCCATAGTCAGCCCTCTTTTCTGCTGCTCGAACGCAATACCATCACTTCCCCCATAAACAGGGACACTAGATACAGACAAAAAATAACCAAACCCCTCTACTTCTTGATCAATCTGTTGTGCCAACTCACGTGTAGGAGACATAATAATGGTGTTCACCTTATCTGGCTTATGTTTTCCTTCTGAGAGCTTGTTTAGGACAGGTAGAAGAAAGGCAGCAGTTTTACCTGTTCCTGTTTGGGCCACACCAATCAAATCTTTTCCCTCTAACAAAACAGGGATTGCTTGTTCTTGAATAGGTGAACACTTCTCAAAGCACATCGCATCTATAGCTTCGAGCACACTCTCGTGCAATTTTAATTCGGAAAACTTCATTATATCTAGTTTGTTTACTATACAAATATAATGCTAAATGTAGCTTACTACAAAGATGTTGCTATTTTTATCTGAGAACTAATAATTTAATAGCACTTTGGAAAAGAAGGACATCCTTTTTTTACTTTTTTTATATTCTACAACCTCACTCACAGAACACTATATTCAAAATAAAGACTTAATTAAAATAACACTTAGCCAAGTATTTTATTAGAAAATGCTGTCTCTATTTGAGCAACTCTCATTAATTCTCAGCGCAAAGCTAGAAGGAGCTCAACCTAAAAAATAGAACTCCATTACTTATCGTTTTCCACACTAATCCCAGCTAGCAAGAACAACGAACTAGCGCTTAAATATCCATGATTTATTCATGATATTTCAGTCTTAAATAGGTAGCATGAAGTGTTTATTTGTATTAATTATTTGGATTGTAGACTCTTCTTTCTCTATCTTTGCATCCGATTTCAAAATTAAAGGCACTGATTATCAATTGATTTAGATTTTGATAAGCCTTTAGCCAATTATGTTTCGGGGGAAATCACTGCTTGAGGCAGGCCCGAATAGTACTAACTAAATTCGCATTACATGAGACATGTAAAATGGATTTTTGTTGTATTACTAGCAAGTTCCTTGACTTCTTTTATAGAAAAAGGCAAATCTACCGGAGGTTTGAATGTGGGCGATGTAGCCCCAGATTTTAAAATTGAACCTACATCAAAACAAACAAAAAGTGCTAAGTTTGCACTGTCTGATTTAAAAGGCAAATACGTGCTACTTAGTTTTTGGGCAAGTTACGACACACAGTCCCGGATGCAAAACATACAGTTGAGCAATGTGTTGAAGTCAGCAAACCCAAGCCATGTAGAGTTGGTCTCTATCTCTTTTGATGAATACCCATCAATATTTAAAGAGACAATAAAAATGGATGAAATAGAAACTCCCAACTGTTTTATAGAACACAAGGGAGAAGAATCTACCTTATACAAAAGATATAAACTAAATCGTGGATTCAAAAACTATTTATTGGATGAGAATGGCGTTATTTTAGCCAAAAATATCTCAGCAATAGAACTTCCGAACTATTTACGTGCAGCATCCTAATGTAGGAGTACAGCCAAGAAAAAGTTTGGAAGTCTCATTTAAGAGTTTGATTCAATGCTAGTATGAAAGCTCTTAAATACCGATAAAAGGAAATGAATACAACAAAACAGGAGGGTGTTTCGTAAAGAAACATCCTCTTTTATTTTACCCCTTTTTACCCATTTGAAAAGGTCCCTGATAGAAGGAGCATATGACCCTGACAGAAGAGCCAAAGATCCCTGACTGAAAGAGCTTCTGTCCCTGACCTTTTTACTTTGCCCCTAGAGCCTAGTAATCAAGACTATAAAAAGTGAGTTGGGAACACGAACAATTTATCTCCGAATAAGTAGTAATTGACGTTTGATTTGAAAAAAGAATATAGAGATAGGACTAAGCTTTATGTTTTCAGTAGCTCTTCCCTAATACAAGTAGCGCACCGAGACAAAACGAAATAAGTTTCCTCCAAAATTCATATGAAAAGTCCTCCAAATTAACTAATTTTGAACGTGCTATCTGTTTTTACAAGCTCTAAATTAATTGTATAAGGAGATAGACCTTAAATTATTTCTAATTTATTGTTCAATACACGATCGTTTTACTACACCTCACTCACAATAGGAATTGTATTACGATTCATTGCAAACCAAAATGGAAGAACTAAAACATGAATGTGGCGTAGCCATGATTCGCTTACTCAAACCCTTAGAGTATTATCAAGAAAAGTATGGAACTTGGATGTATGCCATCAATAAGCTCTACCTACTTATGGAAAAACAGCATAATAGAGGGCAAGATGGTGCTGGTATAGCTTGTGTTAAGCTTGAATCAGAACCTGGTGAAGAATATATGTTCCGAGAAAGAGCTTTAGGTGCTAATGCCATAACAGAAATCTTTTCTAGCATTCATTCCAACTTTAATAACCTAGACTCTAGTAAGCTTCAAGATATCGAGTATGCCAAGAAGAACTTGCCCTTTGCCGGTGAAGTATTTATTGGACACCTCAGAGACAATAGCTGTGGTAGAGTAGGAGTAGAATATGTTCATCCTTTTTTACGCCGCAACAATTGGAGAGCTAAGAACCTAGCACTTTGTGGCAACTTTAGCATGACCAACTTAGATGAGATATTCAGTAGAATTACAGCTATTGGTCAGCATCCTCGGAAGTTTGCAGACTCTTATATTCTTTTAGAGCAAATTGGACACCGACTAGATCGGGAAATCGAGCGTGTATTTAACTTGGCCGAAGCCGAAGGACTTACAGGCATGGATGTTACACACTACATCGAAAAGCATATCGATTTAACCAATGTCTTGCGTCATTGCAGCAAAGACTGGGATGGAGGCTATGTTATGCTTGGACTCACAGGTAGCGGAGAAACCTGTGTACTAAGAGACCCTTGGGGCATTCGCCCAGCGTTTTATTATGCCGATGATGAAATTGTGGTGGCAGCCTCAGAGAGACCTGTGATACAAACCACACTCAATGTTTTGGCTGAAGAGGTACATGAGCTACAACCAGGACAAGCACTACTTGTCAACCGTGAGGGTGAATTACGCTTCAAAAATGTACTTAAAGCAGAAAAAAATCAAGCCTGTTCTTTTGAGCGCATTTACCTATCACGAGGTAGTGATGTGGATATCTATAAAGAACGTAAGCTGCTGGGTGAAATGTTGATTCCATCCATTTTAAAAGCAATTGACTCCGACTTGGATCATACCGTGTTCTCTTTTATTCCTAACACTGCTGAGGTAGCATTTTATGGACTCCTAGAAGGTTTAGATATCTACCTCAACAAAGAAAAGGCAAGACAAATAGCAGCCTTAGGTAAGAATCCATCGATACAGGAGATGCAAAATATTTTGGCACACCGCATTCGGTCTGAAAAAGTGGCCATCAAAGACATCAAACTACGTACCTTTATTGCCGAATACAAAAGCAGAAATGACTTAGCTGCCCACGTCTATGACGTAACTTATGGAAGCTTAGAACCCAATGTGGACAACTTAGTTATTATTGATGACAGTATTGTACGTGGAACAACTCTTAAGCAAAGTATCTTGAGTATTTTGGATCGTTTACATCCTAAAAAAATAGTGGTTGTTTCATCGGCTCCGCAGGTCAGGTATCCCGACTACTATGGGATAGATATGACGAAGATGGAAGAATTTATAGCTTTCTGTGCCGCTATACAATTGCTGAAAGACAGTGGTCAGGATCATGTGATTAAGGACACCTACTTAAAATGCAAAGAGCAAGTAGGTTTGCCTAGGCAAGAGATGCAGAATTATGTAAAAAACATCTATGCCCCATTTACTGATGAAGAGGTAGCAGATAAAATCGCTGAAATGCTAAAACCTGAGATGATTGATGCTGAACTGCAAATAGTATATCAACCTATAGAAGGCTTACACAAAGCCTGTCCCAATCACAAGGGAGACTGGTATTTCTCAGGCGACTACCCTACCTCTGGAGGTGTAAAACTTCTAAATCAAGCTTTTATAGACTATTACGAAAAGCAATACCAATCCTAAAACAAGCGTGAATCAAAACTATCCCTAGCAAAGTAAGCTAGTATATTGATCGTTTTATACTTCACTATAAAAAATAATAGCCGCCACCATTATGTATAACATCTCTGGTGGCGGCTATTATTTAGAAGTACTGCACACAGCGTACCGATCCTTGATACACCTTCTCACACTCACGAAACTCATAATCACCTGAGGGGTAGCCATGACTTTGAAGTAAGAAAACGCTTGTTTTACCTCCCTCCATAATCAAAAAAACTGTAGAAAGTCCAGCCCATATATCCTCTTTGTAAACACCATCTTGGTTGATGGTCAAGCCGCTCAGATTTAGTCCGGATTCTGTGCTCCAACCTACTTTGTGGCTCAAGCCTTTTAGGGTATTTACATCCAATGACACATAGTCTAAAAGTTGCTGCCAATCCTTGGTCTGTGGAATATGCCAAGACAAGGGTGCTAGTTGACCAGACTCTAGTGCTGCAAAATTATAGAGCTTAACACCCTCAAAGTTTCTTGAAATACTATATCCTGCATTGAGTGTAGCTTCAGTACCATTAGAAGCGAAGGCTGCACCTGCTACATTATAGGCAGCATTAAGATTTGTCTTCATCCACAGCTGTGTTACTACTTTCTGCAAGGGGTATAGCTGCACTTCATCAGCGCGCTTATCAACTATTCTGTGAGGCTCCACTCGAATGTTTTGTTTCATAACAGGCTCCTCAAAACACAGCTTACCTGCTTGATCTATGAATAGGTAGGAGATAGAGCTTAAAAGATTAGGTGTACAAACAAAGCTATTTTTTTCTTTATCCCAACTAATTGTCATGCCGACAACACTTTTATCGGCTGAATCGACAGAAAGAATAACCCCACTATCCAACTGTACACTTCCTTCAAGCACAGGGTAAACAACGACAGCCTTCAATTGTACTTGCTCACTATTCAAGTACTCTTCGCAAGCAATTGCAGCAACTCGTCCGCTTGCTGAAACTAAATCTAGAACAGAACTTTCGTTAAACTTTAATGCACTTATAGGTAAAGCACTTTTGATTTCTGAAGCTATAACCTCTGAGGAGCTACCGTCTTCCCACTTAGAGATAGATGAGGATGATTCTAGCCACTCTACACCTTTAGATGGATTATATACTATCGTGACATTACTGATGGTACCACTTTCGAAAATCAACTCGGGAGGTAGTAGGCATTCATACACCACCCCCTCTGCCTCAATCAGAATCTTTTGATTGGATTGGAAATCACTTTGAGGAAGTATAATCGCCTCACAACCTACTAAACCGTCATTTTCTATTTTCCAGTCTGTACTAGGCGTGATAGTAGCATAGCTTGAATAATCAAAAAATTGACTTTGTAAGGCATCATATTTAAACTGCGTAGGAAAGTTGACAAAAGATAGAGCTGGTTGCACCTGTAAAAGTTGTGCAGTAGTATAGCCCTCGGAGGGTTTTAAGCGAATACGAACTTTAGTTAGCAGGTGCTTGAAGTCGAGTGCTAAGGGTTTATAATCGGCTCTTACCTGATTTTTTACAGCAAATAAAAAATCATTTTGTGCAGACTTATTCACATTGGCTTGCTCAGAAGCTACACTGATCTTCAAGCTTGACGACTCTTTATCCAATGTATTTTTAGAATAAGGGTAATAACTTAGTACTTGAAGTTCTTTGGCTTTTTGGGGATAAAACAGCTCTCCTTCTGCGTGGAATAGCCCAGCTGAATTACTGACAAATGCTTCATTACAAATAAAAGCACTACCTATGCTCTCATTATTACGCAAAAGAAACACACCTATTTTGTCATTTTCTTCAAACTTCTCACCCGTCATGCGTGTGGATGCAGGAAGTATTTTAGAGGTAAATTGCAGCGGAATATCAGATTCCGCTGTTTCATCACCAAGACGATTGTAGCATGATACTACAAAAAAGGGCATAAGAAATCCCATAAAAAGCACAGATGCTTTTCGAACATTTTTTAATTTCATAGAATGTTTTGTATTAATATTACTCCATCACTTTGTTTACTTTTAGGATAGAGCTTAAGAATCTAGGACAAGTAGGTACACAGCTAAACACTGTTCATAATTAGATATTAATTAAGGTTATTATTGGTTTTTCATTACGACATACAAATGTAAACAAAAACACAGATGTACCTACAAAAACACCTATTATTTTCTATTAATATTACAAATAAACCAGCTATTTCTATCTATTGAAAGTTTTATTATAAACTAATTTAATTGCACTACTGCTAATCTAGAACTCGTGCTGAACTATACCCACTCGAAAGAATCGATCTTATTAGGGCTTAAACTAGGCCTGTATCAATAGGATAAGCACTACAGTTGATGATAGAAGTCTTTTTAATTAGTTGCATAAGCAATTAATTAATTAGCCATGATTTAGAGGACACAAAAACTGTTTTGTTATTAATTTATTTGCACTCTATGGAGAAAGCTATATCTTTGCTCAGATTATCAACTAATGTGCAAAGAATGAAACAAAGTTTTATTGCTTTTATAGAGAATAGCATTAAAAACAACTGGGATAGAGATGCTCTTACTGATTATAAGGGAGTTACATTACAATATAAGGATGTAGCTCGCAAAATTGAAAAGATGCATATTCTATTCGAAGAAAGTGGTGTTAGAAAGGGTGATAAAGTTGCTATCTGCGGTAAAAACAGCTCCAATTGGGGAGTTTCTTTTTTAGCAGCTCTAACCTACGGTGCTGTTGCAGTGCCTATACTACACGAGTTTAAAGCAGATAATGTTCACAACATTGTCAATCACTCAGAAGCAAAGCTTCTCTTTGTTGGTGATGTCGTTTGGGAGAACCTAAACGAAAATGCCATGCCACTCTTAGAAGGTATCGTTTTAATCAACGATTTCTCTCTTCTTATATCTAGAAGTAAAAGACTGACTAGAGCTAGAGAACATTTGAACGAGTATTTTGGAAAGAAGTATCCCAAAAACTTTGGTGTAGAACATATAGCCTACCATCAAGACCAACCTGAAGAGTTAGCTATGATTAACTATACCTCTGGTACGACTAGCTTTTCAAAAGGTGTTATGCTTCCTTATCGTAGCCTGTGGTCAAACACACAGTTTGCACACGAGGTTTTGGATTTACAAGCTGGAAATAAAACAATATCAATGTTGCCTATGGCGCATACTTATGGCATGGCCTTTGAATTTCTTTATGAATTTTCTGTCGGCTGCCAAATATTCTTTTTGACAAGAATGCCTACGCCTAAAGTTATATTTCAGGCTTTTTCTGAAATTAAACCTAATCTTATTGTTGCAGTACCACTTATTATTGAAAAAGTAATCAAGAAGAATGTGCTTCCTAAGCTAGAGACCCCTAGTATGAAGCTGCTTCTTAAGCTACCTATTATCAATAAGAAGGTGAAGGATAAAATACGTCAACAAGTAGTAGAGGCTTTTGGAGGCAACTTTATTCAAGTTATTATAGGAGGGGCTGCCTTCAATAAAGAAGTGGAAGAATTCCTTAATGCCATAAACTTCCCCTACACTGTGGGTTATGGGATGACGGAGTGTGGTCCTATTATCTGCTACGAAGGCTGGGAGAAGTTTGCTATGACTTCTTGTGGCAAAGCAGCTCCACGTATGGAAGTAAAAGTCCTCTCTGAAGATCCTCTAAATGTAGCAGGAGAAATTGTTTGTAGAGGAGATAATGTGATGCTGGGTTATTATAAAAATGAGGAAGCAACAAAAGAAGCACTCAGAGATGGCTGGTTACACACGGGCGATTTAGGAACTTTTGATGCTGAAGGTAATTTATTTATCAGGGGTAGAAGTAAAAACATGCTTCTCGGGGCAAATGGCCAAAATATTTACCCAGAAGAGATTGAAGACAAACTAAACAACTTGCCTTATGTTTCGGAAAGTCTTGTTGTGCAACAAAATGAAAGACTAGTAGGATTAGTTTATCCAGACTTCAATGATATGCTTGCTAATGGACTTAAACCACAGGATGCAGAACGTATTATGGAGGAAAATCGAGTGTTACTCAACGAAAGCCTCCCTAACTACTGCCAACTATCTAAAATGAAAGTATATCCTGAGGAGTTTGAAAAGACACCTAAGAAAAGTATCAAACGCTTCCTTTATCAAGAGGCAAAAGGTTAAACTTACAGCAAATGAGAATAAAACTCTTTAAATACACATTAACAGCAGCTCTATTATCAGCTGCTGTTCTTGTTTGTGCTCAAAACCAAAGTGCGGGCATTAACTTATCTCTTTGGAATAAAATATCCACACAGCCCTATAATGAAAACCAAAGGACGTACCTCAACTTGGGCATTCAATCCAAACAAAACAAACTGCATGGAGTAAGTATAAATCTACTGGGTAGTCACACCCTCCAAACTGTAAAAGGGATACAACTAGCTGGCTTAAGCACAATTAGTGGTGAAAGTGTCTATGGCTTACAAGTGGCTGGACTTGTCTCGCTGAGCAGTGTCAATGCAAATGGGCTTAGTCTGAGTGGATTAATTAATATAGTTGGGGAGTCACAACACGGACTAATAGCGTCAGGAGCCTTAAACCTTATTGGTATTGACACAAAAGGAGTCACCCTAGCAGGTTTGGCTAACCTGGGAGGATACAACAGCGAAGGACTAGCTATTGCAGGTCTAGTCAATGCTTTTAAGGAGGATGTCAAGGGGGTTTCTATAGCTGGGCTTATGCAACTTTCAGAAAACACCAAGGGTGTGAGTATAGCGCCTCTCAACTTAAACTCCGGCCAATACAAAGGGGTGCAACTGGGTCTCCTTAATATTGGACACAAACACCAAGGTTTACAGCTTGGACTAATAAACTACTACAAAGAACAAATGAGTGGCTTGCAGCTAGGTTTAATCAATGTGAATAAAAATACTAAGTATGATTTACTTATGTATGGCGGCAATCAAAGTAAAATCAATCTAGCCGTTCGTTTTAGAAATCGTCTATTCTATAATGTGATAGGAGTTGGTAGTCCTTATCTTGGGTTTGGTGATCATTTTTCAGGAGCTCTAAACTACCGAACAGGTGTACACTATCCAGTCAGCAGAAACTTTGAACTAAGTACTGATCTAGGCTATAGCCATATCAATACTTTTGCTAACAAAAACAAGCAGAAAGCTATCCCAAGGAGGCTATATAGCTTAGCCTATCGCCTTAATGCAGAGTATATCCCTATCCCTAAGTGGTCAGTATTTTTCACTACTGGATATGCTACAACTCGCTGGTATAGCCAATCTCGAACTCATAAAAAAGGGTTCATTCTTGAAGCCGGTATTTCACATCGCCTGTATAAATAAAGTAGTATGCTATCGCTTAGACAAAGCAGGCTGATTGATATAAATCCTCTAAAAATAAAAACCAAAGCCTATTTTAAATCCTATTTTTGAGTGATCACTATCTTTAGCACTCAGATCCCAATAAATAGCGGGTTCAAGGGTAACTGTTTTACTTAAAAAATAGGCATAGCCCAGCTCAAAGAGAACAGCTAGGTCATTTATATTATCTCTTTTTTTGTCATCAAAGTGGATACTAGATAGCTGGAGCCCGCTGCTAAAGTAAATACCTATTCGATCTAAGTAGTAACGAGCCTTTGCTGCTAGCTTATAGGTATCTGATGGGCTTGACCAATCTCCTCCCAGCTCACCCACTACAGCTAGATTATCTAAAAAGAAGTAAGCTCCTCCAGCCTGAAAGCCGAAGTGTCCTTTCTCTGTTTTGCTATAGGATAAGTCCAGACCACTTATTGAGGTGTTTACTAATATCGTTCCTTTTTCAAATTGCGCTTGTACACTAACAGTTGCTATTAATAAGCAGACCAGACTTAAAAAAAACTTTTTCATTACTTTTCTTCCTTTTTATTGTTCTTCATATCGTCGTCACGACGACTAGCCATTTCTTCTTTCTTTTTTAATACGATGTGAAGTATAAATACAATAATAAAGAAACCTCCCATCGTTACGTATTGCTCCATTGTATTGGGAGTATTGGAGTAAACAAGGAAATAGAGAGATGTTAATATGCCATAAATGAGTAAGCCTCCTATTATCCATTTCCGCTTACCAAGTCTTCGCTTTGCCATGATTTCTTATTTTATTACCTATCAGTAAAGATACAAAGGCATGACTTATATTCCTCATAATATTAATGAATAAACTTAGAAAACTAGCTATCTTTGCTCTGAAACTGATTATACTAGCTTTTTATGCAAAAGAAACACATTCTTTTAACAATAACACTACTCTTTCTATTTCTGAACTCTTTACAGTCGCAACCGAAAAGAGAGGTTAGAGCTGTCTGGATCACAACCGCATACAGCCTCGATTGGCCACAAACCTTAGCTCGGACTCCTCATAGTCGGGCTCAACAACAAAGAGAGATGATACAGTTACTTGACTACCTCAAGGCAGCAAACATCAATACTATTCTGTTTCAGGTAAGAGGCCGAGGTGATGCAACCTATCCGTCTTCTTATGAGCCTTTTAGTACTGCACTTACTGGTAATATTAATGGAGATCCTGGGTATGATCCACTGCAGTTTGTGGTAGAGGAGTGCCACAAAAGAGGCATGGAGTGTCACGCGTGGGTTGTAGCTATACCTATGGGGAGCGTGAGCCAGCAAAAAAAGTTGGGTAACTCATCCCCTACTAAAAGAGTACCTCAAGTATGTGTGAGGTATAAATCAGCATGGTACTTAAATCCTGGTCATCCTAATAGCAAATACTACTTGGCAGATATCGTTAAAGAACTAGTTACACGATATGATCTAGATGGCATACATTTCGATTACTTACGCTACCCTAATGGTGCACCTAATTTTCCTGACATAAAAGAATACAAGGCCTATGGTAAAGGCAAAGACTTGGCAGAATGGCGTAGAGATAATCTAACTCAAATCTTGGCACAGGCCTATAAAGAAATCAAAGCAATCAAGCCTTGGGTAAAGGTAAGTACCTGTCCTGTAGGAAAGCATAGTGATACAAACCGCTACCCTTCTAAGGGGTGGAATGCCTTTTACGAGGTACACCAAGATGTATTTAAGTGGGTGGAGCTAGGGATACAAGACCAAATCTACCCTATGATGTACCATCAGGGCAATAGCTTTTATCCTTTTGCACTAGACTGGCAAGAAAACAGTCAAGGAAAGCAAGTTATAGCTGGTTTGGGTATCTACTTTCTGGACGATTCGGAAGGTGGATGGCCTGCAGAGGAGATACAGCGGCAACTTTATTTTGCACGAGATAACAACTTGGCAGGACAAGCCTTTTTTAGGGCTCAGTTTTTAGTCAATGATACAAAAGGAGTCTATTCCTCCCTAAAAAACAAGCATTACAAGTACCCTGCACTAATACCACCTATAACTGGTTGCAAACCTGAAGACCTACCCAAACAACCCACTCATATAGAAGTGCTTAT
>JASLIW010000116.1 GCA_030152865.1 Bacteroides sp. | reverse complement strand
AAGCTACAACACGGCAAAGCCGATATCATGGTCGATTGGGAGCTCATCAAGAAGCCTCGCGTGAAGTATGGCATGCTCTTTACCTTTATTCCGATGACCATCTGCTCGGGCTTTGAGCTACTACTCTCCCAAGAGCTACAGCTCGTACATGGCTTGGCGGCCAGCCAAACCGCCCTCTACAACGCTCCATTCTTTGAGGCCTTTGCCGAATCGGGAGCTTTGGGTGCCTACCTCAAAAAGATTGGGATACTCGAAATTATCGTACTGGGTTTAGTTTTGTCGGCTGTGTCTTACTTTGCGATGAGTCGCATGGGCTTTGCTCAACTCACCTTTGGACTACTCTTCTGGCTCTTATTGGCAGGCTTTGGCTTGGGCATCATTATGCTGGCCGCCTCCTTCTCCATCATGTCAGGGGCAGACGACGAGAATGCAGGTGCAGCAGGCTCGCTAGAATCTATCTCTTATGAGCTAGGCGTGGGGCTAGGTGTTACCTTCTTTGGGGTGATTCTCTCCGGGGTATTTTCTCGCTCCGTAAAGTTTGATGCAGCGCTAGCCGAACAAGTCCCTGCTCAGGTCTATCACTCCATTCAAGATGCCTTGGTCTATGCTGAAACACAGGGAGGAGCTGTGGGCGAACAGATTGCCACCCAATCCAAAGCGGCCTTTGCTAGTGCCCACAGTGCCGTACTAATCGTCTGTGCCCTCATCTTACTGCTCTTTACCCTACAGATGGGGCTACGCTGGTACAAGGATAGAAAGCACAAGCATTTTGAGATTTAGTGGGAAGTAAGTTTAGGTGATAAATACCCTAAAGATGTTCAAGTTGCCATACCAGCTGTTAGTTTTTTAACTATGAGCATATGGTTGTAAAAAACTTTAATTCATAATTAAGTAATATTTTACTTAATACGTTTTTTATTCAAAAATATACCTTATATTAACAAAATCACTCTACGTGGATTTGTTATTGATTAAATTTTAACCATTAAAGAAGGTTTAAAGAAAAAGCAAGACTACAAGACTTGCAAAGTTTAATGACTGTTAAAGGTTCTGGTGTTTTTGATGACTCTGATATTGACATTAATACTCCAGATAATTCTTCATAGTGTGGATTAGGCACTGCATAATTTACTTACTTGAATTAGAGACCGCCATTATTCAATACATTGATTAATGACGGTCTTATTTTATATATAAGCACTCTATGACATTATAAGTAACTTACACTCATCCTCAAATCTAACTTATGAAAAGGTATTTTATAACACTATACTGTATTTTTATATTTTGTCCATTTTTTAGTATTAATGGTCAAGATATAAAAGGATTGATTCTTGATAATGATAGCATTCCTATACCTTATGCCACAGTTGTTCTTATGAATGAAGTGGATTCTACTTTTATTGCAGGTTGTGTCACTGATACAAATGGTTTGTTTAAAATAAATAACACTAAATTAATAGATATTTCTACAACCTATATAAATTGTAAATCACTTGGTTATCATCCCAGTAATATTAGGCTTAATGATTCAACCACTTTTTATACATTAGTTCTTAATTATGATAATATACATCTAGAACAAGTTACTATAATAGGACATAAACCAATAGTTAAGGCCAATGTTGGAAGTATTCAATACTCATTAGCTAATACACCAATAAGCAAACTTGGTAGCTTATCTGATATCATAAAAAACTTACCGCTTGTCCAAAGCAATGACGAATCTTACAATATTATAGGAGTTGGTTCCCCTACATTTTATATAAACAATCGAAAGCTACAAGATCTTTCAGAGCTTAAAAGAATTGCTAGCGAAGATGTAAAAGATGTTGAAGTTATTTATAATCCAGGTTCAGAGTATAGTTCAGACGTAAAGTGTGTTATAAGAATAACTACTAAATCTCGAATAGAAGATAACTGGGCTGTGGGTATTTTATCAAAAATAAGCTATAACCCAAAAATAAACAACGAGCACATAGCTAATTTTAATTATCAGTTTAAAAGATTGTCTTTATTCTCAGCAGGATCCTTTATAGATAAAAGAATTACCTCTAAAATGAATACAAAAATGTCTTTCATTGATAACAACAACTTATATGAACCTATAACTAAGGATTTTAAAGAGTCTGATTATAGAAATGCGCTATTTAAATTTGGAGCTTTTTTTCAACATTCACCCAAGTTATCTTTTGGAGCTCAATATGAATACAAAGATAGTCCACGTAATCCTCTATCTAAAAGAGATTCTTATGCATCATCAAATTCAAGTAGTAGTCAGGATTCGATCTATAGCTATAAATCAACACATGAAGGTAATACAAAGAGCCATCACTTAAATGGTAATCTAGACTGGTTAATTAATAAACAGAATAGTATACATATAGATTTAGATTACTATAAAAAGAGAGATTACATGAACAATAGTAGTATAGATAAAGAATCTGGTGAATTGGTATTCTTAGTTAGTGATAATAAAGCCAACTCACAACTAATTGCTTCAAACATTTGGTATAATAACATATCCAGTATAGGAAGTATTAAGTTTGGAATTGAATCTTCAAGTACCAAATTCAAACAAGATTATTATTGGCAACAAGAAGAAGATAACCACACTAAAAGTTCTTCAGATCAAATATATTTTGCACCATATATATCTTATAATAAGAATTTATCTTCCTTTTTTATTAATTTAGGTTTAAGATATGAACTTGCTGATTATACATATACTATTGATGATGTGAAAGACAGAAATATAAGTCAAATATATAGAAATTTATCCCCCTCCTTTAGTATTAAATACACACAAGGAAAGCATGTATTAAATATTTCTTATAGAACTCAAATAACTCGTCCTTCTTATCAAATGCTAAACTCTACGATGAGTTTTGTTAATCCATATGCTTATCAAAGCGGAAATCCTGAATTAAAGATGACTATTGGAAATATTGTTGATTTAGTTTATTCTTATAGTAACTTTGTTTTAATAAAGCTCAATTATAGTCGCCAAAAAGATAATTCAGTATATATCTTTGAGAAAGATAAGAATAAAACAATATATTATTTTAAACCCCACAATATTAACACAAGCCAGTATTCCACTACCTTAACTTTTTATAAAAGATTAGGTCGATGGATTCCTAACTTATCTATGGGAGTATATGGACAGAATATTTCTATAAGTAACGAGAAGTATAACAAACCCTATTTTATGCTAGATCTAAAGAATATATTCTCACTTCCCAGAAACTGGCTTATTAATACAAATCTTTTATATAGAACTAAAGGTAACATTCAGACTAGCTTAATATATAACAATTATTTTGCCAATGTCAGTATAACTAAATTGCTAAAAAGCAAATGGTCCTTAACTATTGGTGTTAATAACGTTTTCGGATCATTAAAGGATGATGCTAAAATATACGACAATGATGTTGTATTTAAGAAATCTGATAAACCCCAGGGATTTATACCCTATCTTACACTTAAGTTTAATCTAAATAAAATAAAAAAAGGTACAACTCAGAATAAAAGTTACAATTCTGAAATAAATAGGTTATGAAAAAGTTTCCTTTCGTAAAACAAGTAGGGAATACTGATTGTGGCCCTGCATACCTCTCTATGATATTATCATATTATAATATAAATAATGCACCCAATAAAGAGGCTGTATCAGCTGCTTTGGAGGACCTTGCAGCTAAGTGAGATTCCAAGTACTCTTATGTCGTGCAGATTTGGAGAAGTAACTGGGAGAAGCTGACAGTCTTGTTTTGAGTACCCTGTAGAGATAAGAGAAGTTATCTATACCACCAATTTGATCCAAAATCTAAATGGTAAGATTAGAAAGGAAAGTGTGAAACAGATAATTATGATTAACTTAACTGTCTAATTAATTACCGTCCTAAAAAGGGTGGTTGACAAATTAATGTATCCAATTATGAAAAATGCACCTAAAATAATTTTACTTGTTTTACTTTTATTCAAATCATCCATATCTTTTTCTCAAAAGATTGAATGCAAGGAGATTGACTTTTCGTTCAATCCTAATGCCGAACAAATAGAAGAATTTGGGCTCAAAGTAAAACTTTCCTTAGAGGTAGATAAGCTGAAGAATGACACAATTACTCTGAAAACAAATGTAAAGATGTCCTTA
>JASLIW010000106.1 GCA_030152865.1 Bacteroides sp. | reverse complement strand
ATACAAGTCGATGCGCTCATAGCTCAGTTGGTAGAGCAATTGACTCTTAATCAATGGGTCCAGGGTTCGAATCCCTGTGGGCGTACAAAAAGCAGCAGTTACTTATAAAGTAGCTGCTGCTTTTGTTTTATCCCTAAGTTTGTTTTTTTAATCTACTCAGCCAGCTATTGGCGCTCTCCTCTTTTAGCTTTGCCTTTGATATCAAAAAATAAGCTATAAAATACATTGTAAACATGAAAACAGAAAAACTAAAAGAGGCTTTGGCTCTCTACACGACATCCTATCCAAACAAAAGTAGCTATGTATTCCTTGACGAGCGCATTACACCTGAGCTACTTAGCAAACACAAAAAAAGATATGCTCAGCTAGCGCCTACTGAGGAGGCCTTGCTTGTAGTAAACAACAATATACTAGGTAGCATAGCTGCTTATGGTTGGTCGGGAATACTCATCTCCGAGCATTACCTCTATTATAGGTGTCTGAAAGACTCTTTCTTTAGTAGTCTTGTCGCTTTACCGTCTACAGGAAAAATCCCATTAAGTGCTATTGATACCCTAGTCATTGGTGCACACGATACGTGTTTTGGTACTGCCTATATTGGTCATAAGCTCGTCGTAAATGGAAAATCTGTAGGTCTTTTAAGAATGGGAGGGGCTATACAGTTCGACGACAACACGATTGCTAGTTTGAACTATATTTTCCAGCAGGCACAGTCCTAAAAAACAAGAACACAACATTTAAATCAGATTAATTATGAAACATAAAATGACTACCTTAGTAGTATGCCTACTACTTACTTCTTGTTCTTTGTTTATGAGTACAGAAGACGAAATAGCTGAGACGATCGAAGACTTTATGGAAAGCGTAGCGTATGATGGCGCTAGGACAGCAGTTAATTACTACTTTAGGGGTGACTTAAAAATGGATTGGATTAGTGCTCTCAGGCTAGTCGAAGTAGAGAATGGAACAGCTAATTCTTGCTATGACTTAAAGTTTAAGCGTGTGAAAGAGGTGCATTTACTAGATGACTATACCGATGTGGCCCTAGCTTTAGTAGCGTATGAAGACGAGGAAGTAACTTTTGTATTGCATCAAATGATATCGGGCGATTGGAAGATATATGGTATGTTGGAAGGTGATCAACTCTACTTAAAAGAATATATAGGAGAAGAGGATTTATTTGACTTGGGTATATTTACCATCAGTGACAGTGAATTAGAAGATTTTGGATTTTAAGCCTATGTTACATAAGTATAAGTTTTGTATTTGGCTGGTTGATACATTGAACAACCAAGCCTTGAATTTGAAAGAGATTAAAGATAAGTGGTTAAAGTCATCAGCAAACATTGATGGCTTACCCTTGTCTAGCCGCTCATTTAGTCGCTACAAGAAGACTGCTGAGATGCTGTTTGATATAGATATAGCCTGTGTTAAGCACAATAACCATCGGTATCAACTAGTTCAGTCTTCCGATCAGGATCACTGCTTAAAAAAGCAGTGGTTAATTAGTGCCTATAGAGCATCTTGTTTGTCCGATATGATGGATAAGCAAAAGCACATCCTATTAGAGCCAGCCCCTTTAGGGGCTTCGCATCTTTTGGATATTATAAATGCGATAGATAAGCAACTGGTTCTGGATTTGGAGTACAAGTCTCACTACCACAGCCAGCCTAAACAGTATGAGTTTTACCCTCAGTTTGTCCGACTTTTTAAGCAAAGATGGTATGTTATAGGCCTAGTAGGAGATGAAGCTAGAACTTTTGCTCTCGAGCGGATTCGGCAGCTAAAAACTCGGGATGTAAAACAGCCTAAACTTACAAAGCAACAGCAAGCGCTATTTCAGCCAGAAAGCTATTTTAATCATTGCTATGGAGTCATTCGTGAGTTTGAGCCCCTAAAAATTGGGTTTCGTGCCTTTTGGCCACAAGATATCTACATCAAAGACTTACCTATTCACAGCTCTCAGAAGGTCATTGCTACCAACGAGGCTTATACAGACTTTGAAATTTATGTGCGACCCACTTATGACCTCAAGCAAGAGCTACTTTGGCATAGAGATAAGCTAGCTGTCCTCTACCCCGAAGCATTTAAGCAAGATATAATAAAGATTTTATCGCGTACACTGCGGGCTTATCAGACTGGGGAGTGTCAGACCAATGAGTAATACTGATTATCAAAATACAGGAAGAGAGAGTATGCTCTGCTACTATTTTAGCTTTAATTGATATTTAAGAATTAAAGCTTAGTTATTTATCGTTATTTTACTTATTTTAAGCTACTATTTTTATAATATGCTTTAAAGTAAAATGAAAGAACAAGAAATAATTAGCCTGCTAAAATGCGCTAATCATGCAGCGTTCGAACTTATCTATTATAAATATGTGACTCAAGTAGCCAACTTTTGTCTATTGTATGTTTCTGATGATTATGTAGAAGAAATCGTACAAGAGGTCTTTATAAAGCTATGGCTTAATAGAGCTACCCTCTCTACACATAAAAGCATACAAGGTTATTTATTTATTATTACTCGTAATCTTATTTTTGATAAATTCAGAGCAAATAAAAGTGATTTTTATCGTCTTTCTTTAATCTCTGCTCTTGAAGAAGCTTCAGATGAAAACATCGAAGAGGAGATTCAAGCCTCTGAATTAGCAGAGTATATAGATGACTTAATAAACCAGCTGCCACCACGCTGCAAAGAGATTTTCACACTAAGTAGAAAAGAACACTTAAGCAACAAAGAAATAGCCAAAAAATTAGGAATTAGTGTGAAAAGTGTAGAGGCTAGTATAACAAGAGCTTTAAAATTTCTCAAAGAGTATTTATATTTATTTTTGCTTTTTTTCTAAAATAAACAACTTTCCATATAGGGTTCTATCCTTCTTAAACGTATTTATAGTAGAAGCCCACATAGAATCCTCTAATTATGGACAAAAAAGAAGTATTAGATCATATATTAAATGACAAATTGAGTTTAGAGCAAGAGAAGAAGCTCTATGACTCACCCTCCTTTTATACCTCACAGCAGAAAGCTTGGTTTCAGTCTAAAAACAGTTCTGAGCAACTACCTTTTTCTAAGGATGCTGTGTTTCAACAAATAGCGAATCAGATTTTACCAGTAAGATCCAAACCATCTAGCTCTAGGTATTGGCTGTCACTTGCGGCATCTCTTATTATAGGTGTGTTGTTAAGTAGTATGTTTTGGATTTTGACTCCTACCTCAGAGACATTAAATACCATGTATGTG
>JASLIW010000045.1 GCA_030152865.1 Bacteroides sp. | reverse complement strand
ACAAATGATTAAATTAAATACAAAAGTAGCTTTTGTGCTTTTGCTACTTATTGCAACACAGCAAGTCAGTGCACAAAAAGATAGAACATGGGGTATTATCAAATCAGCTATACATGGCCTAGAATATGAGGTAAAAGCTGGTGTCAATATAGGTGGTACTGCGCCACTACCTCTTCCTAGAGAAATACGTGAAATTAACAGTTATCGCCCAGACCTAGCCTTATCAATTGGAGCTGAACTATCTAAGTGGTTTGGATCTGATCAGAAATGGGGATTCATAACTGGGCTTACCCTAGATACCAAAGCGATGAAAACAGATGCTGAGGTAAAAAACTACGGGATGGAAATTATTGAAACCACAGGAAAACTAAAAGGACAATGGACAGGTAATGTCAAGACTAAGTTTAGAAACTCCTACCTCACCCTACCCCTTTTAGCTGGCTATAAACTTTCAAATCGAGTTCAACTGAAAGCTGGTCCTTATTTTTCATATGTCTTAGAACGTGAGTTCTCAGGTCATGTGTACGATGGTTATTTAAGAGAAGGTGATCCTACTGGACCCAAAGTAGAATTCAAAGATGGGAATACAGCCACCTATGACTTTTCAGACGACCTACGTAGATTTCAATGGGGACTACAGTTTGGTACAGAATGGAGAGCTTTCAAGCACCTCACAGTCTATGCAGATTTGAACTGGGGCTTAAACAATATCTTCAAAAAGGATTTCAATACGATTACGTTTAATATGTATCCTATTTACCTTAATATGGGATTTGGCTACGCTTTTTAAAAGGAGCTTGACCTTACTTACAAACAAAAAAGCAGCGCATAGAGTAATTCTATACGCTGCTTTTTTGATCCTGAAGCAACACACTTCTGTCAGGGACAGAGCCGTGTTCTATCAGGGATGTACCCTCCTTGTATCAGGGTCCTATTTATTTTGCTCTTTCGAGAGATAAGCCTAGTTCAAATTTTTCTGTTTGCTCAAATAAACCTTGAAATTGATTCACTAAATCTTCCACCACAGGTTTAAAAGCTTCAGGTATAACATCTGACTGAAGAACGCGCAATAACTCTTGCATATATTTGGCTACAAAAGCTTTATCTACAAAACAATCTAACTCATTATCATCTTTACCTAAGTCATAATTTACTACAAAAGGTTCTTTCATATACTTAGTCATAGCAGCAATACTTTGTTCATCTTTGATACCTGCTTCTTCTATGATCGCCTTTGCATGTAGTTGAACACTTAACTTATTTTTATTTAGAACTCTGTAAGTAGCTAGACCTTCGGGTGAGTCCTTCCAGCTATTATCTGCACCATCAAAGTAGTGGGCGGTAATATTACCATTTGCTAAAAAATTAATCGTCGTAATTTTTTCTTTTAAAACACCTGGTAAGATAAACTGAAGCATTGATACTAAGCTACTCACCTCATAGTCTTGCTCCTCAATATCAAACTTAGGTATATCTGGAATATTAATACTGAACTCCTCATCAGAAACCCCTTCTATCGCTTCCCAATTAAATATAACAGAACCTGCTTCATTCAAATTCCAAGTTCCAACTAGTGGAGAGTCAATTTCAACTACTTCATCTTTACTACTGCTACTACAAGCAGCAAACAAGCCAACACAACCAAACACCATTAAAAGTGTAAATAAATTCTTTTTCATTTTAATCCTTTATTAGTAAGTTTTACTTATGAAATGCAAAGATACTTAAGATTTTTGAACAAAAACAAGGGTAAACCCATATATTCATGTCCCTTTCTTAGGATTCAGAGCATCAGTCATTTAGGTGGAGATAAACGAACCTGCACGCTATTCGTATTTTTATTTTGTTATATTTGTATATATACATAGCTAAAAACGAATAAGAAACTTATATGTACAACACTTTCGGTACAAGAGTAAGACTAAGTAGTTTTGGAGAATCTCATGGCAAAGGCGTAGGAGGAGTCTTAGATGGATTTCCTGCAGGCATTAGCATGGACATGGATTTCATCCAAAATGAACTGAATAGACGTAAACCTGGTCAGTCCAAGCTGACCACGGCAAGGAAAGAAGCTGATCAAGTAGAGTTTCTCTCGGGTATTTACGAGGGCAAGACAACGGGCTGCCCCATCGGTTTTATCATCTGGAATCAAAATCAGCATTCCAACGACTATAACAATCTAAAAGAGATCTATCGTCCTTCGCATGCTGATTATACCTACCAACAAAAATATGGAATTCGTGATCACCGAGGAGGCGGTCGCTCTTCAGCTAGAGAAACAGCAGCTCGAGTAGTAGCAGGTGCTTTGGCTAAGCTAGCCTTGCAGCAATTAGGAGTCAAAATAACAGCCTACACCTCGCAGGTAGGTGCATTGAAACTGGAAAAGCCCTATCAAGCTTATGACTTTAGTCAAATTGAGCAAAACGATGTGCGCTGCCCAGACCCAGAGCTAGCCCAAAAGATGGCTGATTTAATCTATCAAATAAAAGGAGAGGGGAACACCATAGGAGGCACAATTTCATGTGTTATCGAAGGTGTACCTGTGGGTTTAGGCGAACCCGTTTTTGGCAAACTCCATGCTGCACTAGGACATGCTATGCTCACCATTAATGCCGTAAAAGGATTTGAGTATGGACAAGGATTTACTAACTTAGAACAAACAGGAAAGGAACAGAACGATTTATTTTACTCTCGAGATGGGAAAATAGATATGCAGACAAACCGATCTGGAGGTATTCAGGGTGGTATTAGCAACGGGCAGGACATTTATTTCAGACTAGCTTTCAAGCCTGTTGCTACGATTCTTATGGAGCAGGCTACTGTTACTAAAGATGGGTGCGAGACTGTAGTCAAAGCCCGAGGCAGACACGATGCCTGTGTCTTACCTAGAGCTGTGCCCATAGTAGAAGCTATGGCTGCCCTAACTATTTTAGACTTTTACTTAATAAATAAAACTACATACCTATGAAGGAAGTTAAGACCTACATCAAGGACAACGAACAAAGAATGCTAGAAGAGCTATTTAGCTTGATACGTATTCCTAGTATTAGTGCTCAGCCCGAGCATAAACAAGACATGATAGCCTGTGCAGAACGCTGGAAGGAGCTTCTTTTGCAAGCAGGTGTAGATAAGGTAGATATTATGCCTACAGAGGGACATCCCATCGTCTATGCCGAAAAAATAGTAGATCCAAAGGCGAAAACTGTGCTTGTATATGGTCACTATGATGTGATGCCTGCTGAACCACTAGAGCTATGGAAAAGTGATCCTTTCGAGCCAGAGATTAGAGACGAACACATTTGGGCTCGAGGAGCTGATGACGACAAAGGTCAATCCTTCATACAAGTTAAAGCCTTTGAGTACTTAGTAAAGAATAACTTACTTCAAAACAACCTGAAGATTATCTTGGAGGGAGAAGAGGAAATAGGATCTCCTAACCTAGAAAGCTTTTGTAAGCAACACAAAGACTTACTAAAGTCGGATATCATTCTTGTCTCAGATACCAGTATGTTAAGCGCTGATCTACCTTCACTTACAACAGGTTTGCGAGGCTTAGCTTATTGGGACCTAGAGGTAACGGGCCCAAACCGTGACTTACACTCGGGACACTTTGGAGGCGCAGTCGCTAATCCTATCAATGTGCTTTGCGATATTATCAGTCAGATGGTGGATGAGGATGGACGCATTACTATACCAGGCTTTTATGATAAAGTGGCTGACATTCCTGCTCAAGAGCGTGAGATGATAGCTCAAATACCTTTTGACGAAGAAAAATACAAAAAAGCCATAGATGTAGAAGAAGTGTTTGGAGAAAAAGGATACAGTACGATAGAAAGAAATAGCTGCCGTCCATCTTTTGATGTTTGTGGTATTTGGGGAGGTTATACAGGCGAGGGTTCAAAAACAGTCTTACCTTCTAAGGCTTATGCTAAAGTATCTACTCGATTAGTAGCCCATCAAGACTACAAAGAAATACTACAACTATTTGAAGACTATGTGCAAAAAATTGCTCCTAAATCTGTCAAGGTAAAAGTAACACCTAGCCATGGTGGCCGAGCTTATCTATGCCCAATAGACCTACCTGCCTACCAAGCTGCAGTCAAAGGCTTTGAAGCTGCTTTTGGCAAAAAACCACTACCTGTACGCCGTGGAGGAAGTATTCCTATCATAGCTACTTTTGAAGAGGTATTGGGTGTGAAGACTATACTGATGGGCTTTGGACTAGAAAGTAATGCTATTCACTCTCCGAATGAAAATTTCCCATTGGATATGCTAAGAAAAGGAATAGCTGCCGTGGTAGGCTTCCATCAAGAGTATGCCAAGTTATAATCGAATCAACTCTTAATAAATAGAAAAAGCGAGGATATCCTCGCTTTTTCTATTCTTTTCTTGAAGTCTCTTTCTATTTCTTTCTAGACTCAACTGATTCTACCGCTTCATCAACTACATTTTTATCATCAAAACGCTGGGTATAGCTTGTATAGTCAGGATGTGCTGGAACATATTCTGGATCTTCAAACAAGGGGCTGCTGATGATGTGATCAGCTGTTGAACGATTGGCACAGAACACAATGTTCTCTACACTCGCTAAGCGAGTGAGTGCTTTGACATCTGTATCATGAGGTTGTAAGGTCATGGGGTCAGTAAAGAAAAATAGGTAATCAATATCACCATCAACAATACGAGAACCCATCTGTTGATCCCCACCCAAAGGACCAGACTTTAAAATCGTAATGTCCCACTCTTCCTCAGGATGCTTGTTGTTTAGAGCCTGCTGAATTAATGTACCAGTTGTTCCTGTACAATAAAATTGATGTCCTTTTAAAATCTCTGAATTCCAAAGTACCCACTCTATCATATCTTTCTTCATAGCATCGTGGGCCACTAATCCAATTTTTCTTACTAGTTTCTCTTTCATATTCTTTTATTTGTTTCTTAGTTGTGAGAATTTATGTTTGCCTTTAAAGTAGTATTGAAACACTAAAGACTTAGGATATACGCCCAAGGGGCTTTGTACCGTACAAGCTAAATTCTTCTGACGAGAACTAGTGTACTCTTTTTTCATCTTCTTAAAGTCTTTCCTAGCTTTCCATACTGCTTTTGCATGTTGTAATTCTCCTTTTACTAGAAAGAACAAGATAGCTATATAATCTAAGAATAGACGCATCTGTAAAACTTTATTTATACTTTCAGCGGGTAAATTCTTATATATCATGAGTAGATTATTCCTGAAATTCAAGTAGGTCTTCTTGGGGTTAGCCTGATTAAGCGTAGCTCCTCCTACATGATAAACCACACTTGTTGGAATAACCACTAGCTGATGTCCTCTCGCATTCATCCGCCAACATAGGTCAATTTCTTCCATGTGTGCAAAAAAACGAGGATCTAAACCGCCTAGCTCTAAGTAAATAGCTTTTCTACACACTAGAGCTGCTCCCGATGCCCAAAATATAGATTGAATCGTATCGTATTGGCCTTTATCTTCTTCTAGTGTACTCATCAAACGGCCACGGCAGAAGGGGTAGCCGTATCTATCTAGGTAGCCCCCACAGGCTCCTGCATACTCAAAATAGTTTTTTTCTCTCCAGCTCTTAATCTTGGGCTGACAAGCTGCAACCTGAGGGTTTGCATCTAAATACGCTATTAAGGGTTCCAACCACCCCTTAGTGACCTCTACATCAGAGTTTAAAAGCACTACATATTCTGCATCAACCTTTTGTATGGCTTTATTATATCCTTCTGCAAAGCCATAGTTTTGTTCCAATAGGATCAGCTTTACTGCCGGAAAGGCTTGCTCTACAAGAGATACTGAATCATCAGTCGAACCATTATCTGCTACATAAATAGATACTTGTGGTAGGTTAGTACACGCTACCACACTAGGTAGGAATTGCTTGAGCATAGCTGCTCCATTCCAGTTAAGTATAATTACAGCCACTTTATCTTTCATGCTTCCTCCCTTTTGTGCTTCCAACGCTTGTGTGACCAAAACCAATAAGGGGGATTACGATAGATCGTCTCTTCAATGTGGCGAGCAAAAGCCTCTGTGATTTCGCCCTCTGCTGTTTCTTTAGGTGTCTCACTAATGAGCTTGAAAGTAAGCTGGCAATAACCTCGCTTGATACGCTCGATATCTACATAGAATACAGGATAAGCTAGCATTTTGGCTATTCGTTCTCCTCCATCCATAAAAACAGTATCTTGATTTAGAAATCGAGTCCAGTAGCGTGCATCATTAGTACTCGGATTTTGATCGGCTATTAGCCCTACAGCTACTGACTTATTGGCCCTATGGAGTTTGACTAACTCACGTACAGTAGAGTGCTTGGCTACATTGTACCCACCAAAGCGCGAGCGGATGTAGTTGAACAGTCGATCAAAGTACTTGTTGCGCAGAGGCTTATATACCTGAACAGGGATATGTTCTTTGTTCATGATTGTCCCGACTCCCATAACCCATTCAAAATTAGCATAATGAGGAATAAGTAGGATAACTCCGCCATACTCGTCCATACACTCTAAAAACTTATCTTGTTGGAGGTATTGCATACGTTTACGAATTTGCTCTTCGGATAAGCGCATGGTTTTGATCTCCTCTACAAAGTAATCACAGAGGTAGTGATAAAACTTTTTCTCTATGGTTTTGATTTCAGCCGCTGTTTTAGCTGGGAACGAGTTGATTAGGTTTTGACGAACTATCTTTCTACGATAGCCTATCAAGTAATAAAGTATTAAGAAGAGGAAGTCGGATATCAAATAAAGCACCCAAAATGGCAAACTGGCTAGAAGCCAGAATAGCCCAAAGATTACTCCATATATGGCCTTGTCTATCATTGGTCTAATACCTCCCCTACTAGTGCAGTGCAAGCAGGGTTCAAGTTGCCTAATCTTACACTTAATATCTCATTATCCCACTCTGTATGGTTGGGTACTTCTACACGTACATAGTTGGGCGTAAACCCATGCATGACTTCTGACTGAGCTGCTTTTTCAAAGAGTACAGGCATGGTTTGGCCAATAAATTGGCTATAAAAAGCCTCTGTTTTCTTGTCGGAGAGTGCTAGTAAGCGCTGACTACGCTCGTGCTTCTCTTGGGGAGACACTTCATGTTTGATTTTGAGCGCTAGTGTTCCTGGACGTTCTGAGTAACTAAATACATGTAGCTGGCTTATATCCAGAGACTCGATAAAGCGATAAGCCTCATCGAAGTATTCCTGCGTTTCACCACGAGTACCTACAATAACATCTACACCGATAAAGGCATGTGGGATTAGTTCTTTGATTTTTTCTACTTTGTGGGCAAATAAAGCTGTGTCATAGCGACGATGCATGAGCTTAAGCACCTCATCACTGCCTGACTGTAGTGGAATATGGAAATGGGGCATAAAACGCTTAGATTGGGCTACAAATTCGATTATCTCATCAGTCAGTAGATTAGGCTCTATGGATGAGATTCGGAATCGCTCTATGCCCTCCACCTCATCAAGGGCCTGTACCAAATCAAAAAAGGTCTCATTGGTCGACTTTCCAAAATCTCCAATATTGACTCCGGTGAGTACAATTTCTTTTCCACCATTTTTAGCTGCTTCTTGGGCTTGGCTAACAAGGAGCTCTATGGACCCATTACGACTAAAGCCTCGGGCAAAAGGAATGGTGCAATAGGTACAGAAGTAGTCACAGCCGTCTTGTACTTTGAGGAAGTAACGGGTACGGTCTCCTCGCGAGCAAGAGGGTGAAAAGGTCTTGATGTCTGTAAGCTTAGTGGTATAGGAAGAAGCTGATTCTTTTTTCTCTAGATTTCCTAGAAATTCTATAAAGTCTTTTTTCTGTTCTGAACCCAAGACAATATCTACACCTTCAATCTGCGTGATTTCTTCAGGCTTAAGCTGAGCATAGCATCCTGTAACTACTATAAAGGCATTGGGGTGTTCTCGATGCATCTTTTTAATGGCTTGACGACACTTTTTGTCGGCCATTTCTGTAACAGAGCAGGTGTTGACAATACAGATATCAGCCTGCTCACCTTTGCGTACTGTTCGTACACCCTGTTCTTTTAATATCTTCCCGAAAGTAGAAGTCTCGGAATAGTTTAACTTGCATCCTAAGGTATAGAATGCAGCTTTTTTATTTTGAAATATGCTTGTATCTATCATGATTATTAAAATCTCAATTTGAGCCAAAGTTACATAATATTCCATTGAAAAGATGGAATGCGAGCGAGTTGTTTATCGGTGAAAAGGACACAAACTAAAAATATTATTCCTATTTTTGCACAAAACAACAGCTAACGTGCAATGATAAAAGAGAACTTTATTAAGTTATACGAACACAGTTTTAGAGACAACTGGGACCTTCCTTGTTATACAGATTACGGGCATGACAACACTTATACTTATGGTGATGTAGCTCAAGAGATTGCTAAGTTGCATCTTTTATTTCAACACTGTAAACTTCGAAGGGGAGAAAAGATTGCTCTTATTGGCAAAAACAATGCAAAGTGGTGTATTGCCTACATGGCGACAATCACTTATGGCGCTATCATAGTACCCATCCTTCAAGATTTCAACCCAAACGATGTTCACCACATCGTCAATCATTCCGAATCCACCTTCTTATTTACAAGTGATAGCATTTGGGATAAGCTGGAGGAGGAGAAAATGACTCAACTCAGAGGGGTATTTTCACTCACTGACTTTAGTTGCTTACACCAAAGAGATGGTGAAACTGTACAAAACTTTATGGAGTGTATTGAAGCAGAGAAAAACAAAAAATACCCTCAAGGCTTCACTCGCGAAGATGTAGTTTACACTGATTTATCAAATGATAAAGTGATGTTGATTAACTACACCTCGGGTACAACAGGATTTAGCAAAGGCGTAATGCTTACAGGTAATAACCTAGCGGGAAATGTTACTTTTGGTATTCGTACGGAGCTTCTAAAGAAAGGAGAAAACGTGCTATCCTTTCTTCCTCTGGCACATGCTTATGGTTGTGCGTTCGACTTTCTTACAGCTACGGCCGTAGGAACTCATGTGACACTCCTAGGTAAGGTGCCCTCACCCAAAATTATAACGAAAGCATTTGAGGAGGTAAAACCCAACTTAATCATTACTGTTCCTTTAGTTATTGAAAAGATATACTCCAATGTAATCCAGCCTATGCTAAATAAAAAAGGCTTGAAATGGGCCTTAAGCATACCGGTACTAGATGCTCAAATCTACGCTCAGATTAGAAAGAAACTAATTGATGCCTTGGGTGGACGCTTCAAGGAAGTTATTATTGGTGGAGCAGCCATGAATCCTGAGGTGGAGGAGTTCTTCTATAAAATTAGATTTCCCTTTACCATTGGCTATGGTATGACTGAGTGCGGACCTTTAATTAGTTACTCATCTTGGGAAGATTTTGTCAAGGGCTCCTCTGGTAAAACTCTTGATATTATGGAAGCGCGCGTCTATAAAGAAAACCCGGATGATCTCTTAGGGGAAATTCAAGTGAAGGGCGAAAATGTTATGGTAGGCTACTACAAAAATGAAGAGGCGACTAAAGAGGTTTTTACAGAAGATGGCTGGCTAAGAACAGGTGATTTAGGAACAATAGATGAGAATAATAATATATTCATACGCGGTAGAAGCAAAACCATGATTCTTACCTCCAGTGGACAAAATATTTTCCCTGAGGAAATAGAGACTCGATTAAATAACATGCCCTTTGTTGTTGAAAGCATCGTAGTGGAACGAAATAATAGACTTATAGCCCTTGTCTATCCAGATTATGAAGCATTAGGCTCCTTAGGACTAGATAATGACGAAAGTCTAAAGACTATTATGGATGAAAACCTGAAGAACTTAAACAAAAGTGTTGCCGCCTATGAAAAGGTCACTCAAATCCAATTATACCCTACAGAGTTTGAGAAGACACCTAAGAAAAGTATTAAGCGCTACTTATACGATAATATTTAGCTTACTAAAATAATAAGTCAGAATAAATAAAGTCAACCTCATTGAGTGTTGACTTTATTTGTTTTTGAGATGGGATATAAAAAAAGCTAGTAGCGATGCTACTAGCTTTTTATCTTTATTTAAATAAAACCTTTAAGGTTTAAATTTAGCTTTTATTCTGCAACTACTGCAAAAGGTATTTCTACAGCTACTTCTTTGTGAAGTTGAGCAATAGCAATATAGTTACCTACTTCTTTCACTGATGCATTTACATCAATAAGTTTTCTATCTACCTTATGACCTAGTTTTTCTAGTTCTTCAGCGATTTGAATATTGGTTACTGAACCAAAGATAGTACCACTTTCACTCACTTTAGTAGCAATAGTAAGAGATACACCTTCTAAGCTCTTAGCTAGTTCTTCTGCATCTTGCTTGATTTTTGCAAGTTTGTGAGCACGTTGCTTAAGCTCTTCAGCAATCATTTTTTGAGCACCAGGAGTTGCAATAACTGCCTGACCTGTAGGGATAAGAAAGTTACGAGCGTAACCTGGTTTTACATCAACCATGTCCCCTTTATATCCTAATTTCTTAACGTCTTCTTTTAATATTACTAACATACTTATTCCTCCTTTATTATTTCATCAAATCAGTTACATATGGAAGTAACGCTAAGTGACGCGCTCTTTTTACTGCTTGAGCAACTCTACGTTGGAACTTCAAAGAAGTACCAGTGATACGACGAGGAAGAATTTTTCCTTGCTCATTTAAGAATTTCTTTAAGAATTCTGGATCTTTGTAATCAATGTACTTAATACCATTCTTTTTGAAACGACAGTATTTTTTCTTCTTAACATCAATTGAAGGTGGAGTTAAGTATCTGATTTCTGTTTTACCTTTTTGTGCCATAATTATTTGCCCTCCTTGTTAGATGATTTTAAACTTCTTCTTTTTGCAGCATATTCTGCAGCATATTTGTCCATCTTGAATGTCAAGAAACGGATAACGCGCTCATCACGACGGAAGTTTAACTCCAAAGTCTTGATGACAGAAGGTTCTGCATTAAATTCTAATAACTGGTAGAAACCTGTTGATTTCTTTTGAATAGGATAAGCCAATTTCTTTAGGCCCCAATTTTCTTCATTGATGATCTCAGCACCTTCAGCCTTAAGAACATCTTTGAATTTCTCTACCGCTTCCTTCATCTGAGCATCAGACAAAACGGGAGTTAAAATGAAAACGGTCTCGTATTGATTCATACTAAATTTGTTGATTTGTTAATAAAAACATTTTATTGTGGCGCAAAGATAAGTATTTATCCGTCTGTCACAAAAATATTCATAGAAAATCTCTATTTTTTAAGTAGGTTTTAATGGATAAGACACTTATCTTTGTATGAGTACATAAATAATATAACTTATTTAATTCTTCGATTCGGATGACTGATCAATATAATTTTGACATCAGACTGATCTTCGCAACTCTAAACGGCAAAGTGTCAGCAGCTATTTACCATATATTAGACCAGGCTTTTAAAGAAAATGGGCTAGCTATTACTCCTGAGCAATGGACAATATTACTTTATCTTTGGGAGAAGCAGGGGATTAGGCAACAAGACCTTTGTGATGCAACTTTCAAGGATAAGCCAAGCATGACCAGACTACTAGACAGCATGGAGAATCAAAACTTAGTGGTACGTATTAACTACGAAAATGACCGCAGAACGAATCTTATATACCTCACCAAGCATGGTAAAGAGATAGAGCCTGCTGTCAGAAAAGTGGTTAATGAAACACTTGAAAACACCTTACAAGGAATCAGTGCAGAAGATCTAGAAACCTGTCAAACTGTACTGAAACAAATATTCATGAATACTACAGCCACTAAGTCTACCCACTAATAGAGTGCTTAATGCAGACTCTACTGATTTATTAAGGACAATAATTTCCTGAATTAAAGAATTATGCGTTAATTTGTGAATAGTATAAGATTAAACTAAAAAATAATACATAAATCACACACCAATGAAAGGCTTATTAAAAAACTTAGGAATACTCATTGTATTAGTAGGAGTAGGAATACTTGTAGGCTCTGCAGCTACTAGTAATCTAGACAACAACACTATATTAGGAAGTTCAGTAGCACTTATTATAGCAGGTTTTATTATCTACATTGCTATTAATAAGAGAATAACAGACTAACAGTTTATATCTTAATCCACTAATCGAAAGATACAAGTATACTGAAATAAAACAAGGGGTATGGTTAAAACCATACCCCTTGTTTTATAGAATATTTATCCGAAGTACTTAGACCTCCTCATTCGGTGTAATAAGCTTATAGCCTTTACCATGAATATTGATAATCTCTACTTCTGGATCTGGCTTGAGATGCTTACGTAACTTCGTAATATACACATCCATACTACGAGCATTAAAGTAATTGTCATCAATCCAAATTGTCTTTAAAGCAAATTCTCTTAACAGAATTTCATTAGCATGAGCACAAAGTAGTGTCAGTAACTCCGACTCCTTAGTGGTGAGCTTGGATTGATTCTTACCAGCTATCAAAAGCTGCTTCTGAGTATCAAATGTGAACTTACCAATTTTATATACACTTTGATCTTTACTCTTTTTGCCTTTGACTCTTCTTAGTATCGCCTCAATTCTAAAAGTTAGCTCTTCCATACTAAATGGCTTCGTGATGTAATCATCAGCACCAATTTTAAATCCTTCCAAAATATCATCTTTGAGAGTCTTTGCTGTCAAAAAGATAATAGGAATTTCAGCATTTACAGTTCTCACTTCTTGTGCTAATGTAAAACCATCTTTCTTAGGCATCATAACATCAAATACGCATAAATCATATTTGTTTTTTAAGAATGCTTTGTAACCCTCTTCTCCATCAGGATATAAGTCGGCATTATAGCCTTTAGCTTCTAGATACTCTCTTAGCAACATGCCAAGATTCTCATCATCTTCACATAGTAAAATGCGCAATTTTTCGTCCATATCAATTATTTTTTAATAAAGGTAATGCAATAATAAATTTTGTTCCTACACCAAGATCACTCTCCACTTTAATTGTGCCATGGTGATCTTCGATGATTTTCTTAACATAAGATAAGCCCAAGCCGAAGCCTTTGACATCGTGTCGGTTGCCCGTATGCACACGATAGAACTTATCGAAAATATTTTTTACGTTTTCACGTTTAATTCCAATTCCGTTGTCTTCAATAGATATGAGCAACTTATCTGAAGCATTCCATGTTCTGACCTTTAATACAAGTTCCCCTTCAAGCTTTTTATACTTGACAGCATTGTCCATCAAATTAAATATAACATTGGTAACATGCATTTCATCAACAAACACTTCTGCCTGATCAGCTTCCAAATAAGACTCTATACGGCCATTATTCTTTTCTACTTTTAAAGAGAAGGTATGAACTACCCCCCTAATCAACTCATTCACATCGACCTCTCTTAGCTTCAAGACTGCTTTCTGGCGTTCAAACATAGACATTTGAAGAATCTTCTCTACTTGAAACTGTAAACGTTCCGTTTCATGCTTGATAACACCAGTAATGTGGTTTAACATCTTCTCTGATGTGCTAACAGCTGGATCTTTCAACATCTGCGAAGCCAAGGATATCGTAGAGATAGGTGTTTTAATCTCATGAGTCATATTATTAATAAAGTCATTCTTCATCTCAGACAGTTTCTTTTGACGGAAAATAATGACAATTGTTATAATAAAGGTGATCAAGAGCAAGAAGGTAAAAACCATAGATGGAACAACAAAGCTTATAGAGTCATAAATATAATCTCGCTTAGCTGGAAAATGCACCTTCAATATGCTCATTTTGGCAGGAGGATCGTTGGGGAAAAGAGGCAAGGTGTAAGAGGCATCACTTCCTTTCTCTTCATAGTCAGAACAACGATAAATTTCATTACCACTCCGATCCAGCACTTTAAAATGATACAATAAGGAAATACCATTATTAAGCAACTCTGATTTCAGGTAATTATCCAATTGTTGAAAATCAATTCGATCACCTATACTCTTATCACTTGCCTTAGCTATAATCTGCCAGACCACTTCATTTAACAAAGAGCGCTGGTAAACATACCTATTTTTTATAATCTCGGTCAGGGAGCGCGAAGTTTCGGGGATTGACTTTGCCGACCCTTTTTGTAAAGTATTAATGGAAGGCTCTGTACGACTACCCGAATGCGTAATAGACTGAATCTCAATCGTAGATACTGTCTTTCCATCAGGGTTTGATATTGTCAAGCCCTGTTTCTGTGAAATAATACCTGAAGGAGAAGAGAAACTAGTATAACCTGCTCGCTCAGACTCTGCAATATCCTTCATTAACCACTTCTCGGTCTCGGCCATTTCCGCATGTTTAGATACCCGGTATAGGCTACGTTTCACAGACTCATCAAACTGCTCTTGTCGCATACGAACCATCTCTTCGATGTAGCGAACCTGCATGTAGATTAAGCTGAGAAACGAGACTCCCATAACGATACCTAATACCCAGATAGTTGATTTCTTCATACACTCAAAATTAACATAGCCTAATTAGTTAATTACTGCGTTTTAATAATATTAGGCTTCCGTGAGACTTTTTGCTTTTAAACACATTAGCCTCATTCGATTGTTTATAACAAAGTTAGGTCTCATTTAGTTTGCTAAATTAGCGAAAAATTAACTTAAAAAGAAGTTTAGGATTCATTAATTTTAGTAATAGCAATAAAAAGTAGCCCCAAATGATATTAACAATTAGGGCTACATTTAACAATAAACATATTTAAACCTACTCTTCAGACTGATTTGATTCAAATTCATTAATCAATTTCTCTTGAATATCGGAAGGTAAAAGCTCATATTTAGCAAACTTCATAATAAAAGAAGCACGCCCTCCTGTAATAGAGCTCAAGCTCGTTGAGTAAGTAGACAACTCCTTCAAAGGCACTAGAGCTGATATCTTTTCGTATCCTTTTTCGCTATCCATACCCATAATAATCCCCCTTCTTCCTTGCAGATCGCTCATCACATCCCCCATATAGTCAGCAGGTACAAAAACCTCTACCTTATAGATAGGTTCTAATATTTTGGGAGCTGAATTTTTGAAGGCAGTACTAAAAGCATTTCTTCCTGCCAGCATAAAGGAGACCTCATTGGAATCAACGGGATGCATCTTCCCATCATAAATAATAACCCGTACATCACGAGCATAAGAACCCGTCAATGGACCTCTCTCCATACGTGCCATGATTCCCTTTTGAATAGCTGGTAGAAAGCGAGCATCTATAGCTCCACCAACGATACTATTGACGACAACCAACTTACCACCCCAATCTAATTCCACCTCCTCAACACCTCGATTGCTAATTTTAATCTCTTGTCCATCTATCTTATAAATAGAAGGAATTGCCTGTCCCTCCTTATAAGGCTCTACTATCAGTGACACCTCACCAAACTGACCAGCACCTCCCGATTGCTTTTTATGACGATAGTTAGCTCGAGCGGCCTTAGTGATGGTTTCCCGATAAGGAATACGTGTTTCCACAAAACGAATCGGTAGTTTCTCATTATTTTCCAATCTCCACTTCAAGGTTCGCAGGTGAAACTCTCCTTGTCCGTAAACCACTATTTGGCCAAGCTCTTTGGATTGAACGACTTTCCATGTAGGATCTTCCTCTTGCATACGCGTCAGGGCTTCCATCATCTTCTCGGTATCCCCACTCTTGATAGCTTCAATGGCACGTGAGTACTTGGGGCCTGGATATTTTATAAAGTCAAATTGATGGTTACAATCTTTGCTATTTAGCGTATTGCCTGTGCGCACATCTTTTAGCTTTACGGTCGCTCCTATATCACCTGCACACATGGATTCTACTTTTGTACGCGTAGAGCCATTACAAACATATACTTGAGCTATACGCTCTTTACTTGCTCGATCGGCATTGGTCAGCTCATCTCCTTCTTGCACAGTACCACTCATCACCTTAAAATAAGAAACTTCCCCAATATGAGGTTCTACGCTAGTCTTAAAGAAGTACAGAGACTCTGGCCCATGAGCATCCGGCGCAACAGCTTCTCCTTTTGTGTTGATTACTTTGGGCATCTCCGACACAAAAGGTACAACATTACATAAAAACTCCATCAAGCGACGCACACCCATATCCTTTCCAGCACAAACACAAAACACAGGGAATATACCACGAGCAACTAAACCTTTTCGAATCCCTTCACGCATCTCATCTTCTGATAAAAAATCTTGTTCAAAGTATTTCTCCATTAGGCCCTCATCGTTTTCGGCAGCTGCCTCAATCAAGGCTCGATTCATAGCCTTTGCCTTCTCCAGTTCTGCTTCAGGGATATCTTCAATCTGAGGTACACCTCCTTCTGGACCCCAAGTATATTTCTTCATTAAGAGGACATCAATAATAGAGTTGAAATTAGGACCCGTTTCCAAAGGATATTGAATAGGTATAACACTAGCCCCATAAGATTCTTTCAATTGTTCTAAAATTTGATCATAGTCACATTTTTCATGATCCAGTTGATTCACCAAAAAGATAACAGGCTTATTGAGTTTCTCTGTATATCTAAAGTGATTTTGAGTACCTACCTCTACACCATATTGTCCGTTAAGTAGCATTATGGCGGTATCTGTTACATTCAAAGCCGTAACAACACCACCAATAAAATCATCCGCTCCTGGACAGTCTATCACATTCAATTTTTTGTCATTCCAGGCTATGCCAAATAAAGAAGTAAATACAGAGTAACCATATTCCTGCTCTACCGGAAAGTAATCACTTGCTGTTGACTTCTCTTCGACTGTTCCTCTTCGTTTCAATAAACCACTCTCATAGAGCATCGCTTCTATTAAAGTCGTTTTACCTGCCCTAGAGCTGCCCAAAAGGGCAATGTTTTTGATTTCGTTTGTTTGGTACGTTTTCATAATGACTCAAATTTTAGATTAACAAAACATCTCTTCGGCCGAAAAGATGCTTATGCAACATAAAAATTATTACACATTTAAACTAGTTTTAACAGGGTGTTATGCAACATGTATTCATCAATTTGTTTGAGACCCAAATCAAGCTCTAAATCGGAGATAGAATCAATATATTATCCTTACTTTTGAAAAAAGACATACTATCTACAGGCATTTAAAATTTTGAGAGACATATGGCAGGCATTTACATACATATACCTTTTTGCAAGACACGCTGCACGTATTGCGACTTTTATTCTACTACAGATTCTAGCATGACAAGCCGCTACATACAAGCCGTTTGCAAAGAACTAATAAACCGCAAAGACTACCTAGACAACGAACCCATAGAAACAATCTACCTAGGAGGAGGCACCCCTTCTCAACTCTCGGTAGCCGAACTGACCCTCTTGTTCGAAACAATTTACGCTACATATGACACCCAACAGCTTAAAGAAGTTACGCTAGAGGCCAACCCCGATGACTTGTCAAAAGAGTATCTCCAAGCACTCCAAACACTCCCCATCAACAGGCTAAGCATAGGCGTACAAACCTTTGACGACAACATGTTAAAGAAACTAAATCGAAGACACTCGGCAACACAAGCACTACAGGCGATCAGTATGGCACAGGATCTGGGATTTGATAACATCAGCTTAGATTTAATCTATGGACTTCCTTCAGAAAGTATGGAAAAGTGGATACACGATATACAAACAGCTTTAGACCTAGCGGTTAGTCATATTTCAGCCTACCATTTAATCTATGAAAAAGGAACTGTTCTAGAAAAGCAACTATCTAAGGGTATCATTCACGAAGTAGATGAAGAATTTAGCTTACAATCCTTCACTAAATTGATCGAAATGCTTACAGAAAATGGATTCACCCATTACGAAATTTCCAACTTTGCCAAAAACGATAAAATATCCATACATAACTCATCTTATTGGAGGAATAGTAAATATTTAGGGTGTGGACCTTCTGCTCACTCATACAATCAGCACACACGTGATTTTAACACGCCCTCTCTCCAGCAGTATATCACTAACTTGGAGAATAATCAGCAGAGTCTAGAGGTTGAATATCTTGACACAGATACCAGATACAACGACTACATTATTACCTCGCTTCGCACCATGTGGGGACTCTCGCTCGAAACCCTTAAAAAGGAGTTTGGTGATTTCTATTACAATTACGCATTAAAAGCCGCAGAAAAGCATATAAAAAGTGATTTTTTAGAGCTAAAAAATAACAAATTAAAACTTACTCAAAAAGGCATTTTTTTATCAGATGGAATCATGAGCGACTTGCTGCATATATAGAGCTAACTACCTAATTATTAACACCTATAAACAGATTTACAAAGAAGTAATGTTAAATAAAAAAAGTTCCTTATACTAGCTTCTTTTGAGTGGAAAAAATACCTACCTTTGCACAAAATTTAAAATTAGCGATGTCAAAGGATGAATTGATGGTTATTTTGTCCATTCTTGGGTCATTAAGTGCGGGATTAGGCATAGGATTTTTCCTAAGAGGTAAGAACCTTACAAAACTAGGAAAACTTATTACAATTCTAATCTGGGTTTTACTTTTCTGCCTGGGCGTTAAAGTAGGAGTTGATGACACGGTAGTTGATAAACTACCTATTATAGGAATGGAAGCTCTTCTTATCACAATTGGAGCGATTGCTGGGAGTATCTTTTTCGCGTGGGGCCTATGGCGCCTCCTTAACAGAAGTAACAAGTCATAAGGAATGAAAGGTAGTTTAATTATTATTGTCTTTTTTATTTTGGGTACGTTTATGGGTATAAAAAACCTTGCACCCGATTTTATACTGACTTACAACATTAGCTTTTACGCTTTATGTATTCTTATGTTCTGTATAGGTATTACGATTAGCAGTGACCCCAAAATATTGAGAAGCCTACGAAGCATCAATCCTAGGCTTTTATTACTCCCTGTTATGACTATTCTAGGTACCTTGATAGGCACAGCATTAGTAGGGTTCTTCTTGAGCAATCATAATGCTACTGAATGCATGGCTGTTGGTTCTGGATTTGGCTACTACTCTTTGTCTAGTGTTTTAATTAGCCAAAAGGAAGGAGCTGCTGACCTAGCCACCATAGCCTTATTATCCAATATTATGCGTGAAATCATAGCACTAATGGGTGCACCACTATTCTATAAATACTTTGGTACATTTGCACCTATTGCTGCAGGAGGAGCTACAACCCTAGATACAACCCTACCCTCTATAGCTAAGATTGTTGGAAAAGAATATACCATTGTGTGCATTTTCCATGGGTTAATATTAGACATAAGCGTGGTCTTCTTGGTGACCTTCTTACTCTCTGTCTAAGGCCGAACACAAGTATAATATAAGCAAAGAAGGAGCTGCTAGCAGCTCCTTCTTTGTTTATATCTAGACTATCGAATACTTACCATAGTAGCACCAAACCCATACTCCTGAAAGGATGCATCTTGGTAGGTACAGCTTTTGTAGGTCTTCTTCAGCTCTTGAATAATTGCTTTACGAAGTACACCTTCACCCTTACCATGGATAAAGACTATACGCTGTTTTTTCTGTCCTAAATGCGCTTTCATAACCCTATGAAACTCTGCGAGCTGGCACTCTAATATAGCTTTATTATCCAGACCACGCGTATCATCTAAGAGCTCATGGATATGAAGATCTACCTCAACTACATCTGTTTTATTACTTTTTTTCTTGCGAATAGGTGCTGACTTTCGAACTTGAAACTCGGGTTTTGCGAGTAAAGCTTCTTTCAGCTCCTGAGGATCTATCCGAATAGCATCCTTTGTGTAATCATTGACAACAATATCATACAGCAAGGCTTTTTCTTCAAAGAAGTCATTCTCTTTGAAGCTATGTAGTTTATAGAATTTCACCGTATCTAAACTCAATTCCACATCTATCGGTTGCTTGGGCTTATAATTACGATCATGCTTAAACGAGATCAATTGAACACGTAGTGTTTCTAGCTCATTAAGTATAGATTTAGTAAATGTTTCTAAGTATAGCTTTGTATTGGGAGCTATTAAATCATGTGAACGACAAGACCAAGCCTCATCACTAACTTGATTGGAGTAAGTATAATACACAAAGTAGTTACTATCGTTGACTAGATACGCATCGAAGGAGCTTGTAGAGATAGACTTAATATCTCTAGGTACAAAAGCTAAGTATATGTTTAAAACTTCTCCCTCGGGCGTTTCTAAGACAGGAGATTCTAAGGCCTCTTCCTTATTACTATCTGCTACTATCTCAGCTTGCAGAGCCTCCTCAGCTGTCATCTCAAGATTATAACTATCTGTTTGGACTACAATACACTCTGAGCGTAGAACAGGCATATCAAAGCCATCTTCATCTTGTACTAAAACGGTATCTTTACCTTGAAATCCTGATATAATCCCGCCTCCTACATCATTGAGAAAGCGAACTTTATCTCCTATATTCATTTTACTTAAGTTTAATTTCTATAATCTAAAATACAAAGTATTCTATTCTTCGACAAATATCGCTACTTTTGCTGCGTAACTTAGTATAAAGATGGAAGAAAATCTAAAACAGATCCAAATAAAAGAGTTTAACTACCCACTAACTGATGAGCGTATTGCAAAATACCCACTCTCCAAAAGGGATGAATCTAAACTCTTAGTTTATAATAATGGAGAGATTCAAGAAAGTGTGTTTAAGAACCTAGCTTCATTTCTTTCTCCTAATGAATTAATGGTATTCAACAATACCAAGGTAATCCAAGCCAGACTACACTTCCAAAAAGAAACTGGCGCAACTATAGAAGTATTCTGTTTAGAGCCTTACCAACCTGCCGATTATAACCTTAATTTCCAACAGACTCAAAACTGTAGCTGGCTTTGTATGATTGGAAACTCTAAAAAATGGAAGCAAGGAACCTTACACAAAGACATAAAGGTAAAAGGAGTCGCAGTCAGACTCTCGGCAGAAAGAGGAGAAATGATCGGTACGAGTCATTGCGTCCATTTTTCATGGGACAACGAAAGTATCACTTTTGCCGATCTGCTAGATTACTTCGGAGAGCTTCCTATTCCTCCCTATTTAAACCGCAACACCGAAGAGAGTGATAAGCAAACCTACCAGACTGTATATTCTAAGATCAAGGGTTCGGTAGCTGCACCCACAGCAGGCTTACACTTCACAGCTGAAGTTCTTCAAGAATTACAGAACAAAGGAATGACACTTGATGAAGTTACCCTACATGTAGGTGCAGGTACATTTAAGCCTGTTAAAAGCCAAGCCATCGTGGATCATCAAATGCACACTGAGCATATTGCTATACACCGTTCTACCCTAGAGCGCTTACTAGCACACCAAGGTCAAGCCGTAGCAGTAGGAACTACATCGGTACGCACCTTAGAGAGTCTCTACCATATCGGAGTAGCCTTGCATAATCAGCCTAACTTAAAAGAAGAGGAGCTACATGTCACACAATGGCAAGCCTATGAATCCCAAACAGACTTAAGTGCTGTTCAAGCGCTAGAAGCAGTGCTTCAATTTATGAATAAGCATGATTTAGATGTTTTACACTCCAGTACACAAATCATGATAGCACCAAGCTATAAATACCGCATTGTCAAAAAAATGATTACAAACTTTCACCAACCTCAAAGCACTTTACTGCTCTTAGTATCTGCTTTTGTCAAAGGTAATTGGAAGCCCATTTACGACTATGCTTTGGCCCATGACTTCCGCTTCTTGAGTTATGGAGACTCTTCCTTATTAATTCCTTAGTGGTGAAGAAATAGGAATATATAATAAAAGCGAGGCTGAATCAGCCTCGCTTTTATTATGTATAGAGTTATGTGTTATGCTTATTTATTCAATCCACAATCAGCACAACGAGGTTCTAATTGTTTGAAGAAATCATTGCCTTTGTCATCTACTAAGATAAAGGCTGGGAAATCTTCTACTTCTATTTTATAAATAGCTTCCATACCTAGCTCAGGGTATTCTACACACTCAATACTCTTGATGTTATTTTGTGCCAAAATAGCCGCTGGACCACCGATACTACCTAAGTAGAATCCACCATACTTTTGACAAGAATCTGTTACAACCTGACTGCGATTTCCTTTGGCCAACATGATCAAGCTACCACCATTCGCTTGGAAAGGCTCAACATAAGGATCCATACGTCCTGCCGTAGTAGGTCCGAGTGAGCCACATGCCATACCTTCAGGAGTCTTAGCTGGGCCTGCATAATAAATAGGATGGTCTTTTACATACTGTGGTAAGCCCTCCCCTTTATCTAAGCGCTCTTTCAGCTTAGCATGCGCAATATCACGGGCTACAATTATCGTACCGCTAAGTGATAAGCGTGTGGATACAGGATACTTAGATAGCTCTTCCAAGACCTCTTTCATAGGCTTATTTAGATCTATCCGTACAGATTCTCCTTCACCAGCTTCCTTAAGCTCTGCAGGTATTAATCTTCCTGGATTATCATCTAGCTTCTCAATCCAAATACCTTCTTTATTGATTTTAGCTTTAATATTTCTATCGGCAGAACAAGATACTCCCATACCTACTGGGCATGAGGCACCATGTCGAGGCAAGCGAATAATACGCACATCATGAGCCATGTACTTACCTCCAAACTGAGCTCCTAAACCAATTCTATTGGCTTCTTCTAGCACCTGTTTTTCAAGTTCAATATCACGAAAAGCCTGACCGCCTTCATTACCTTCAGTCGGTAGATTGTCGTAATATTTAGCCGAAGCCAGCTTCACAGTTTTAAGGTTGGTCTCGGCAGATGTACCACCAATTACAAAAGCAATGTGGTAGGGAGGGCAAGCTGCTGTACCCAAAGTTTTCATTTTTTCAACTAGAAAAGGCACCAGTTTCTCAGGGTTCAACAAAGCCTTGGTTTCTTGGTATAAGAATGTCTTGTTGGCAGAACCACCTCCCTTAGCAATACAAAGAAAGTTGTACTCATTACCCTCTACAGCCAATAAGTCTATCTGAGCTGGTAGGTTACAACCTGTGTTCTTCTCTCTGTACATATCTAAAGGCACATTCTGAGAATAACGTAGATTTTCTTCTGTATAGGTCTTATACACGCCTTTAGAGAGTGCCTCTTCATCATTGGCTCCGGTCCATACGTTTTGACCTTTCTTTCCTAAAATGATAGCAGTACCCGTATCTTGACATACAGGGAGCTTACCTTTTGCTGATACTTCTGCATTGCGCAAGAAGGTTAAAGCTACATACTTGTCGTTCTCACTAGCTTCGGGGTCTGCCAAAATCTTAGCGACTTGCTCATTATGAGCTGGACGAAGCATAAATGCTACATCACGAAAAGCATGATTCGCTAACACACTAAGGGCTTCGGGCTGAATCTTTAAGATCTCTTGGCCTTCAAACTCGCTTACGGATACATAATCCTTTGTCAATAAGTAATACTCTGTAGTATCTTTACCCATAGGAAAAGGGGCTTGATACTTAAATGGAGGTGTTGCCATAACTATTGTTTTATATGTTTATACTCTGTGCATATACTATACACAAAGTTAAATTTTTACATCTAATTAAAGAAATAATTCTCTATTAAATTAAATCTTCCCAATCTTCTTTGTCATACATCGGGAATAAGAAATCATTATAGGGATAGCGCTGTACATGTAGCTCGCGCACTCGCTTATATATTTCTTTCCTAAACTCTTGGAGATTTGTACGCTTCTTGGCCGATATAAACATACAGTCACTCGTCTTAGCCATCCAAGTATTCATCAACTCGTCCAAGGACAGATTTTCTTCTGTAGCTGGGGTCAAATCATCCTCCTCTTTTTGAACATAAGTATAGGCATCTATTTTATTAAACACCAGGAAGGTGGGTTTGTCTCCACAATCTATATCTTGCAGGGTCTGATTGACCACTTGCACATGTTCCTCAAAGCTTGGGTGTGAAATATCTACAACATGAATTAGTAAATCAGCTTCACGTACCTCATCCAAAGTAGATTTAAAGGAATCGACTAAGTCTGTAGGGAGCTTACGTATAAATCCAACCGTATCTGATAATAGAAAAGGAAGGTTGCCTACAACTACCTTGCGCACCGTAGTATCTAAGGTTGCAAAGAGTTTGTTTTCTGCGAAGACCTCACTCTTGGCCAACATATTCATGATGGTAGATTTTCCCACATTCGTATAGCCTACCAAAGCTACACGAATAAGCTCTCCCCTATTTTTGCGTTGACTCGCTTTCTGCTTATCTATTTTCTCTAGTTTCTTCTTCAAGAAAGAGATACGATCTCCAATGATTCGCTTGTCCATCTCAAGCTGTGTCTCACCAGGCCCACGTAAACCCACAGGTCCCGAGCCACCTCCTTGACGCTCTAAGTGAGTCCAAAGACGTGTCAAACGTGGTAACATATATTGATACTGAGCCAGCTCAACCTGTGTTTTGGCACTTGCTGTCTGGGCTCGCATGGCAAAAATATCTAGAATAAGAGAGGTACGATCCAATATCTTGATCTGGAGTTCTTTTTCAATATTTCGAAGTTGTCGGGGAGATAACTCGTCATCAAAAATAACCATACCTACCTCATTCTCATCAATATAGTTGCGAATCTCATCTAGCTTTCCTTTTCCTATATAGGTGGTGGGATTCTCTTGATCTAGCTTTTGAGTAAATCGTTCTACGACTACTGCTCCTGCTGTATCTGCCAAAAACGCAAGTTCATTTAAGTACTCTTCTGTAGTTCTTTCGTCTTGAAATTGAGTAATTAATCCTACTAATACAGCGGTTTCAGTTTTAACTTCCGATATTACAAAATCTTTCATTCTAATCTTTTAAAGTTCTTACTAACAAATATAACAAAATAAGCGACAGTTTGACTGTTCAAATCCTATATTATTACGGCTTTTAAAAGGTCAGGGACACATGCCCATTCTCACCCTGACACAGCAGCTGTTTGCTCTTGCACAAAAACATTTATGCAGGACTTCATTAGTACACACAAACAGAGGGCCTGGATTCTTCAATCCAAGCCCTCTGTACTCACTTTAGCTTATCTTCGCTAAGCTGTTTGCTTAGTTGTTTTTCCAATTTGGAATAATGTTTTTGTTGGCATCCAAATCATGATAAGGTATTTCCCATACAAATTTCTCACTGTTAGATGGAATTACTAAATCACTGAATCCAGGACTGTTAATGGTAAGCTTAGGGTTTTGTGGCAACTTATCCGAGCGATCCATAGCCATTTCCCATCTTGCTAGCTGGTTTAGACGCATTCCCTCTCCTATAAACTCACGTACCCATTCTTCTTGGATAGCTTTAAATAAATCTTCACCCGTCTGCTTTATTTCTGAAGCAGCACGTGCCTGTCTGAGCTTATTCAACCAAGATGCAGCTTTAGCTTCATCTTTAAGCATAAAGGCAGATTCGGCAGCGATTAAGTATATTTCCGCAATACGGAATGGCTTGTACTTATGGTAGTATTCATGAGGTATCTTTTGTAAGTCTGGGTTTCCTGGGAACTTGTTTAACATATAAACATCATCAACACTTACACGAGATGATTTTATAAGGTCTTTAACAAAAAACACATCTTTACGCATATCCTCATCTTCGTACAGGTCTATAACCCATTGATTAGGTACATAAAGTGGAGAGTAGGCCTTACTTGCGGGATCGAATTCCAAATAAACATCAAACTCATTTAGACGCTCATCAACCGATGCAAAGTGGCGATATATAACTTCTGAGCTAGTATCCTTGAGCCACATCTTGGCAAACTCTTCGACTGAGTTACTTAGCGGGTATTTATCTGCAAGAGTTTCTACTCGCTCCATAGCTAAGGAGTAGTTGGACATAGAAAGAGCCACGCGAGCCTCGAAAGCATCGAGCACATCAACAGTCATAAACTCTGCATTATGTTTTCCCTTTTGGCTAAGTAAGGCACGCGCTTGCGCTAAATCTTTGAGAATAAACTGATAGGTCTCTTCTAATGTAGCACGTGCAGGCAATGCTTTAATATCCACCACTTCTTCTAGCGGAAGTCCTAGCTCTTGCTCCGCAGTATCTTCCTGATACAAGGGCGCAAAACGAAGGGCTAAGGTATGATAAGCGATGGCACGCAAAAGGTGAGCTTCTCCTTTGGTGTTTTTTAAATAAGCTTGTTCTGATTCATGAGCTGCAACAACCTTGTCTATATTCATTAATAGATAGTTGATGTTTCCAATCAACTTATAGTTACTCGCCCATATCTGGGTAATGCTCCCTTGAGAAGAGGTAAAATCCCAGCGATACAAATCTCCAGCCGTATTATTGTAACCCACTGTGGCATTAAACAAGTCTACTTGATAGTCGGTAGCTGTTGTAAAGTTTCCTCCATTCACCTGTCTATAAAGCGCGTATATACCCATACGTACTTTCTCAACATCTGTTGTACTATTCCACTCAATCCGATCTTCTGCTAAGCTATCTTCTGGATACTCATCTAGATTACATGACACCACAGTAAGTGAAAGAATGGCTAATAGCAAAAGCCTATGTATATTATTTTTTATTGTTTTCATCTTCTCTTATTTAGAATGTTAGTTCTGCGCCTATAGTAAACTCTTTTGTATTTGGATAGGCTCCCATAGATACATTACCATCTAGTTCAGGGTCAGCACCTTTATAAGAAGTCACGGTAAATAAGTTACGAGCATTCGCCATTATCTTGAAGCTCTTGAAAAATTTAGTCTTATCTAGGAGCTTGCTTGGAAACTGATAAGCAATACCTATGTTTTTAAGACGTAAAAACGAGGCATTTTCAAGTAAGTGTGTATCAAATCTCATCACCTCTCCAAACTTAGGCATACTTGTTTTGTCACCTGGCTCTTTCCACGCATGAAGCACATCTTTGGATTGATTCATACCATAAGCTACCACAGGGTTCTCTGAGAAATATCGGTCGTTATTCAATAAATATTTTCCGGCTACCCAAGAGAAGTCTGCTGCAAATGAGAGTCCTTTCCACGATGCATTTAATCCAAAGCCACCATAGTGAGGAGCATAGCGCTTCTTGCCTGTAGCTTGATTGAGCGCACCAGAGTTAACTAATTGTTCGTTTTTGGTAGTTTCATTACTGTTGGGTACTTTCCACATCTGTTTTCCATCAGTTGGATCTACTCCTGCAAACACAGGCATATAGAATTGTACTGCTTCACCTACAATATATGTCAAGGAAGACTGAGGCATATCCCAACTCTTCTTACCGTTAAATAGCTTGGTTATCTTATTCTTATTGTAGGCATAGTTCGTGTGGAAACCTACATACCAATCTTTGTTTTGAAAGATATCTACATTGAAGGATAGCTCTACTCCTGAGTTGGTCATAGACCCTACATTCTCCATTTTTGAAGAGAAGCTTGAGGTATAAGGAAGAGGTATCTTCAACAGCATGTCTTTGGTTTTTCTATGGTAGTAGGTAAACTCAAGACTGAAGCGATCTAAAAAGTCGATATCAAAACCTAGGTTGGTTAATATTTGTGTTTCCCAGCCCAATTTGTTATTGCCAGGAGTCTCCATATAAAAACCACCTGAGTTATTGTAGTTTGTAGTTCCGATGAGGCGTAAATGATCGTAATCACCAATTGATGAGTTACCTGTAGTACCTACACTACCTTTCAAGCGAAGTGCCGATACCTCAGAGATATCTTCTAAGAAGCTTTCCTTTTTGGCATCCCACATAAAACCTCCTGACACAAATGTAGCATCACGGTTACCCTTACCAAAGCGCGATGAAGCATCATTACGCACAGAGAAGTCAGCGTAGTATTTATCTTTCCATGAATAATCTAAGCGTCCAAAGAATGAAAGGAAGCTATGCTTAATTACACTCTGCTTGATACCTGCTAAGTTTGCTTCTGTACCAGAACCTAATAATACCAAGCGATCATCATTCTGACCTGTTGTACTACTACTAAAGGAGTCGTAAGCATTTTTGATTCCTTCATGTCCAAGTAGAACGGTAAAGTTATGATCTCTATTGATGTCAAACTTATACTCAGCCGTATTTGTGATTGTTAGCTTTGCATTACGAGCAAAACCTTCATTTCTCATACCAATACCTTTGGCTCCAGGGAACGAAGGCATACGGATAAACTTATTTCTGCGATCGTAAGCTTCCAAGCCAAATTGCGAGCGGAGGGTTAGCCCTTCTAGAGGAGTTAGCTGCACAAAGGCAGAACCATTAACCTGAGCTCTATTGATTTTTGAGGGTTGCTTTTTAGCTAAGAATTCAGGACTATGGAGTTGCATTTCTTCCACATAGTCGAGCTTCTTACCGTTTTCATCATAAGGATTAAAGTAAGGTTGATTCAAAAGAGTTCCTAAGATACCCCCATTGAGGTTGCTTGAACCTTGGTAGGTAAATAGCGATTGACGAGTATGATCATAAGAGCCTGAAACATTAGCTCCTACCCTTATCCAGTCTTTCACAATAGACTCCATATTAGTAGTAAAGGTATATCTATCGTACTCTGTGTTTGGAGTCAATCCATCTTGATTAAAGTAGGATGTAGATAAGAAGAAACGCGTTTTGTCAGAACCACCTTGGATAGACACATTAGTCTGATAAGTGGGCGCGTCTTTCTTAAAGAAGTAGTTTTGCCAGTTCGTATTTGCACCTAGCTCACTGTATTTATTGTAATCTTCTTGATCAATAATATCGTGATCTAATTGAAATTGCAACAGTTCAGCTGCATTCATAGGGTTACCAACTTTACGTGCCAGTTTTGTTCTCCCGTAGTTGGCCGATACTGATACTACTGCTTTTTCTCCTAGCTTACCTTTTTTGGTAGTTATAAAAATAACACCATTGGCTGCACGTGAACCATAGATTGAAGTTGCTGAAGCATCTTTAAGCACAGTGATACTTTCAAAGTCATTGGGGTTCATTGTAGTCATCACGCTTGAACTAACAGGCATCCCATCTAACACATACAAGGGCTGATTTCCTGCCGTTAGGGATCCTACACCACGCAAATTTACGGATGATCCAGCTCCTGGCTCACCTGAAGAAGAGTACACTTGCAATCCCGACACCTGTCCTTGAAGTGCATCCATTGCATTGGCCACGGGTTTAGAAGCAATCTTGTCCGAGTTGACTGTTTTTAAAGAACCCACAACTGTTCCTACTTTCTTGGCTGTACCATAACCTACTACGACAACTTCATCAAGCATTTCGGTATCTGGTTTTAACACAACATGCACTTCCGGCTGAATTGTAATCGTTTGTGGCTTCATCCCAATATAAGAGATTTCCAATTTTTGAGCTGATTCGGGAACACTAGATAATACGAAGTTTCCATCGTAGTCTGTAATTGTACCTACAGTTGTTCCTTGTACAAGAATTGTTGCACCAATAACAGGAAGATTATCCTCACTAGAAATTACATTTCCTGTCACTTTTTTTGTTTGCGCAGTTACTACTCCCACTCCCACTAAGAAGAAGGTGAGTAACAACATCAATCTTTTTTCCATATTTATTTGCTTAAAGTGATTTTACCTTATTGAAAACTTACCTTTTATGGCAAATTGATTTGCAAAAATATAGAAAATAAGTCTATAATCAACTTTTTTAATCTTATTAATGGCTTTATATGTCTATTTGATATGGATTTATAGAATATATTTACTATTAATATGCATTTATGCTAAAACTGTAGCAATCCATGAAGACAGCAAGCTATTTTACATATGGAAAATAAAAAAGGAGCCCTTATCATTAAGAGCTCCTTTTTAAACTAATTTATAGTGTACTGTTAGTTACCCCAGTTAGGCTTTAAATTTGGATTGGCTATCAAGTCATTTTGAGGTATTTCCCAAACGAACTTTTCATGGCCAGCTGGTATTTCCAACTCATCAAAATCTTCACCAGACATCACTAAGCCTGATATCTCTCCGGGCTCATCAATACTATGCTGTGGATCCATACGCTTAAATCCTAAATTCCAGCGTTTAAGTTGATCTATACGCATGCCTTCACCTATAAACTCACGTATCCATTCTTCTTGAATTGCCTTGAATAGTGCATCAGCTGTTAAGTCCAAGCTCGAGGCACCACGTGCTACTCTTAACTTATTCAACCACTCCACTGCCTGAGCATCATTACCACTCAAGTGAGAAGCTTCAGCTGCTATTAAGTATAGCTCAGCTACTCTAAATGGTTTATGCATATGGTAGTATGAGAACTCATCTGGATCCTTCTTCAAGCTTTCATTGCCTGGGAATTTATGGAGGATATAGAGGTTGTCAATATATCCTGCTGAAAGAACTGGCACAGCTTTAAAGAAACTTTCGAAACGTACGTCATCATTTTCATAAAGCTCCATAGCACCACGAGTAGGAATATAATAGGCGGGATACAATACCATTACCTGACCACTAACTCGATAAAGTCCTGCACTTGTGTACATACTCATTGGATTATAACGCTCATCTACCGATGCAAACGCTTTGAACAGAATCTCTGTACTGGTATCTTCTTTCCACATTTTAGCATATTCTTCAGCGCTATTAGTAAGAGGATAGTTATCAATTACATTTTCCACCAGAGAAACTGCACTTGTATAGTTGTGCATATATAGATCGACACGAGCTTCAAAAGCATCCACGATATCTTTGGTTAGGAAAATAGCATCTGGTTTACCTTGAGCTATTAAGTTTGTTCGAGCTAAGGCAATTTCTGCTTTGATGAAATCATAAGTTTCTTGCAAGGTAGAGCGATCTGGCTTTTTATCAAAGTCGATGGTTTTAACAATCGGCAAGCCTAACTCATTAGCTGCTGTTGTTGGCTCATAATCTTTAGCAAATCGAAGTGCTAAATTATGGTAGCAAATAGCTCTTATTAGGTGACACTCACCTTCGAAGTTTTTTAGAAAAGCTCTATCACTATCGCTATTCGCAACAACTTCAGGTAATCTAGCTAATATATAATTCACATTTTTAATAATGCTGTAGTTAGTTGACCAAACAGACGTAACGGAACCTTGGTTAAAGGTAAATGTCCATCTTGTCAAGTCCCCTCCATTATTACCAAAACCTATGAGTGCATTAAATAAATCAGATTGATAATCTGTAGCATAGTAGGACACGCCACCTGCGTTAGAGCGGAATGACGAATACAAACCAGTTCTAAATCGGTCCGCCGTTCTGATATCAGTCCAGTCGGCACTAGGCTCTCCTATAGAGCTAAATGGAGTTTTATTCAAATCACATGAAACAACCCCTAATGATAGCACCAACAGTAATATAGTGCTACGCAATAAGTATTTTATATCTTTCATAACCTTAATCTTTTAAAATGTTACCTCAGCACCAATTGATATTTGTCTTGTATTAGGATAAGCACCCATAGACACATTCGTATCAATTTCTGGATCAGCTCCCTTATAAGGAGTAATTGTAAATAAGTTTCTCACGTTAAAATTAAGCTTAACACTGTTGAAGAAGTTTGTTTTGCTTAATAGACTCTTTGGTAACTGATAGGATAAACCTAAGTTTTTCAAACGCAAGAATGAGGCATCCTCTAGTAAGTGAGTATCAAAGTATCTTTCTTGGCCCCATTTAGGCACTGATGTTTTATCTCCTGGCTGCTTCCATTCGTTTAGAATAGCTTTAGATTGGTTAGAGTCTGCAGCAAATAGTGCTGGGTTTTCAGAAAAGAAACGGTCATTATTAACCATATACTTACCTGCTACCCAAGAAAAATCAGCATTTAATGACAAACCTTTCCAAGCTGCAACAAGAGAGAAACCACCACTATGGGGAGCATATCTTAGCTTATCAGTAGCCATGTCTAACTCTCCACGTTGCATTTTCCCTAGGTCTTTCGTATAACCTTCTTCACTACTTGGGTCCTTCCACATCTGCATACCATCTTCTGGATCAACTCCCAAGAACACAGGCATGTAATATTTAACGGGCTCCCCAACTATATAAGAAACTGAGGTACCAGGGATAATCCATTCATCAAGGTTATAAAATAATTTAGTAATCTTATTTTTATTGTATGAGTAGTTTGCGTTTAAACCTACAAACCAGTCTTTATCTTGATACAATGTCAAGTTCATAGACATCTCTATACCTTGATTAAGCATAGATCCTACGTTGGACATTCTTGAGCTAAATCCTGTTGTATAAGGTAAAGGTACAGACATCAACATATCCTTGGTTTTTCTGCGGTAATAAGTAAAATCAAATTGATACTTATCTAAGAAAGTTACATCAAAACCAACATTAGTTAGAATTTGAGTTTCCCAACCTAGCTTAGGGTTGCCTGTAGAACCTAAAAACCATCCACCAGCTCCTCCATACTGAGTTGTACCCAACAGCTGTAAGTGGTCATAGTTACCTATTTCTGAGTTACCTGTAGAACCTACACTGCCCTTGAATCTCAAATCAGTGATAAAGTCTACCTCATCCATAAAGGATTCTTTACCTATATTCCACATAAAACCACCTGAAGCAAACGTAGCACTTCTGTTGTCTTTACCGAAACGTGAAGAAGCATCGTTACGAATAGAAAAGTCTAAGTAGTACTTGTCATTCCAAGAATAGTCAATTCTACCAAAAAATGATAAGTAATTATACTCAGCTTTACTCTGTTTAGTACCAGCTAAATCAGCTTTAGTTCCAGCAGTCAGTAAAGTTAAGAAGTCATGATTTTGTCCAGTTGTTCTTGCTGCAAAGCTTTCGGCTTCACCTCTTACACCTTCATGACCTACTAGTGCAGTAAATTTATGGTCATCATTGATTGCAAACTTATACTCTACGGTATTTGTTGAGGTCAACTTCACATTTCGAGAAAAGCTCTCATCTCTTCTTGCCACACTTCCAATAGTTTCAGCAAATGAAGGCAGGGCTTTATAAGTATATCTCGAATCATAGGCTTCTAAACCCACCTGAGATTTTACAGTCAAACCTTCAATAGGGTTTATCTCAACAAATGCACTTGAGTTGACTTGAGCTGTATTTGTCTTACTTGGTTGTCCTTTGGCTACAAACTCATCACTGAAAAACTTCATGCTTTCTACATAATCAAGCTTGTTGCCCTTTTCATCATAAGGATTATGATAAGGAAGCATAGCCATAGATCCCATTGCTCCACCATTTAGGTTGTTTGAACCATTATAGGTAAATAGAGCTGACTGAGTGTGATCATAAGCTCCACCTATATTCAAACCAAATTTCAACCAATCATTGGCTTGAGAGTCTATATTTGAGCGTACTGTATATCTATCGTATTCTGAGTTAGGAGTCAAGCCATCTTGGTAAAAATAAGAAGCTGATACATAATATCTAGTTTTGGCTGTACCTCCTTGTATAGACATGTTTGTTTGATAAGTTGGCACATTCTTTTCAAAGAAGTATTTTTCCCAGTTGGTGTTATAACCATCCGCCATAAATTTATCATACTTTTCTTGTGCTTTATCGGGGTTTCTATCTAACAGCCCGTGAGATAATTGATAATCCAATAACTGTTGAGCATTCATTGGGTCACCTATTCTACGTGCTAGACTAGACCAACCATAACTACCATATAGAGTAACAGTAGCTTTCTCACCCATTCTTCCACGCTTAGAAGTAATATAAACTACACCATTTGCTGCACGAGAACCATAGATAGAAGTTGCAGAAGCATCTTTTAATACAGTTACATTTTCAATATCACTCGAGTTTAGTGTATTCATAATACTACTACCCACAGGAATACCATCCAAAACAAATAAGGGAGCATTTCCTGCAGTAAGCGAACCAACACCTCTTAAGCGAATAGAAGAAGAGGCCCCTGGTTCTCCTGAGCTAGTATATACTTGAAGACCTGGAACTTGTCCTTGCAATGCATCCATGGCATTCGCTGTAGGTTTCAGGGCAATTTTTTCTGATTTGACAGTAGAGATATCACCAATAACAGTACCTACTTTCTTTCCAGTACCATAACCAATTACAACTACCTCTTCCAATAGCTCACTATCTGGTGCTAAAACAACCTTCATTACAGACTTTATAGGCTCTGTAGAAGTTTCCATCCCCACATAAGAAATCTTTAAATTCTTAGCATCATTAGGAACTCTTAATAATTCAAAATAGCCATCAATATCAGTGATAGTACCTATGGTAGTACCCTCCACCAAAACTGATGCACCGATGACCGGTTGCCCATCCTCTTTCGAAAGGACCACACCTGTGACCTTCTGAGTCTGAGCTGTTGCGTATCCAATACTGAATAGCAAACAACACAACAACATTGTTAATTTTCTCATATCTACAAGTTTTAAAAAATAGTTAGTGCTTATTACAAAGTGTAAGTTGTTTAAAATATATTAATTATACAACTTTTCATTCTATTTATTTCATTTAAACCTAATAAATGGAATAAAATACGGTTTTTATCTAACTATTTGATTAAAATATACCTCATAGAAGAGCAATTATGACAAAAGTACAAGATGTCATTCTAACACTTCTTAAGTGTTAAAAAAGCAATTATGCTATTCTAGTTTAACATATTTGACAAATAAATATTCACCACCATAAAATCTTAATTATTTTAAGATACCAAGTAAGTCTTCCAGATTTTCAATCGAATAAGTAGCCTCAAAGTCCCTTTCTACTGCAGCACCTAGATACACCTGGTCAATACCTACTTGCTTGGCACCACAGATATCAGCGTTCCAATTGTCGCCGATCATTAATGCCTCTTTAGGAGAGACCTGAGCAGTTTTCAATGCTTCTAGAAATATTTTTGAATGGGGTTTATTGTACCCTACTACATCAGACAAGATAAGTTCTTCAAAAAAAGAATGAATACCAGCTGCTTCCATCTTTTTAGATTGTAGGTCACTAAAACCGTTTGAAATGATGTAAAGAGGATAGTGAGGGTATAGCTTCTCCAGCACTGCCATAGCACCAGGCATTAAACGCTTTTGCTGAACTATTCTCTCAAAAAAGGAAGTAGAATAACTTTGAACTAAATCTGCATCATAGACACCTACCCGCTCTAAAGGATAGCGAAAACGCTCTCCGTCAAGTGTTGTTCTATCAATCATTCCTCTTCCATACGCATTCCACATTTCTTTATTTTTCTCTAGGTATAGCGAATGGAAGTGCTCGAAAGAGATAAAATAACGCCCTAGTTGGTGCAAGTCATAGACCTCTCTAAACGTTTCCTCTGCATTTTGGGTGTATGCCCATAGCGTATCATCTAAATCAAAGAATAGTGCTTTATACTTCATTTTTCTTATTATAAAAAAAAGAGTGAACACTTGGTTCACTCTTTCTATATTTATCTAAAAATTACTTATCTCACTTGTACCACTAAATACTTGCTTACACTCCAGAAGTCTTTAGCATTGGTCACAGTCAACGAGTACTCCCCTTTGCTGTTTTTATCCAGTGTATAAGAGCCTTCGGGGTGAGAGGTAAGTACTTTTACCTTCTTAGAGTAAAACTCAAAAGTTTTAGTAGTTCTTATATCTATCTCTGTAAAATAGTCACGGTTGAACTCACCTTTCATTAACTCACCAGATTTTAATAGGCTTCCTCCTGATAAGATCTTTTGGTCTTTCAACTCTGCTTTTGTTCCAAAAACAAACCAAGCTGTATTTAGTAAACGGTCTTGTTCTTCAACCGCTTCTGCTTTAGCATCATTGGCTTCAGCAAGTGACTCAACATCTGCCGCCAAATTGCTCACCGCTGCGTCCAACTCTTGGATACGAATATTCTTAGCTGCCAACTCTGCTTGTAACTCACCTATTCTATTGGTCTTTTCTTCTAACTCTTGTTTTAGAAGTGTCAAAGTGCGAGAAACATTTGCTGAGCTATTTTTTGACTTAGCGAGTAGTTTTTCTAGTTCTGCAATTTTCGCTTTATTGTCCTCCATGGTTTTTGCAATAAAACCCATGTCATCTTTTATTCGCTCACGTACAGTGGCACCTTGCTCTGACATGGATCCTCTTTGAAGATCTACTCTGTCTTCCGCCAAGTTAATTTGTTTAAACCCTTCTTGGATCTCATTAAATACACCCAAGAACTCATCTAACTCTTTATCTTTCTGAGATAACTGAAGAGCTAACTCATCATTTTGTTTTTTTAGATCACTGCTCTTGCCAAAATCACAAGATGCCAGTAGAACTACACACGATAATACTAAAAGTAAACTCTTTTTCATATGTTCCTATTTTAAATATAACCAAAGTTATTTCTTCTCTACTCCTCCTAATACAATAACAATTTCACCTCGAGGTTCGTTCTTTTCAAAGTGAGATTTTACTTCTGTTACAGTTCCTCGAATAGTCTCTTCATGAATTTTTGAAATCTCCCTTGAAACAGAAACCAAGCGCTCTCCGCCTAAGTATTCTTCAAACTGACCAAGTGTCTTCACTAAGCGATAAGGAGACTCATAAAATATCATGGTTCGCTCTTCATCAATAAGAGATTTCATCTTGGTCACCCTCCCCTTTTTTTGAGGTAAGAACCCTTCAAAGCAAAAACGATCATTGGGCAAACCTGACATCACCACTGCAGGTATCATCGCAGTAGCTCCTGGCAAACATTGCACCTCAATATTATTCTTTACACATTCGCGAACAACTAGAAAGCCAGGATCTGAAATAGCTGGTGTTCCAGCATCAGAGATTAGTGCAATATTTTCGCCTGCCTTTATTCTATTAACAACACTTTCAACGGTCTTATGTTCATTGTACTTGTGGTGTGACTGTAATGGATTATGGATATCATAATGCTTAAGCAAGACACTAGAGGTCCGTGTATCTTCCGCTAAAATTAAGTCAACTTCTTTCAGTACTTTTATGGCTCTGAAAGTCATATCTTCTAAGTTGCCAACTGGGGTTGGTACGACTATTAACTTGCCCATCACTTCTAATTTTTGAAATATGCTTTTAGGAAGTCATCCATGTCTTGATAAGCCACAGCATCTAAGTTGCAATCTACTTTTTCTGCTAAGTAAGCTATAGCCTGCTCATAAGCACCGAGTTCTTCCATTTTACCCATTACTGCTTTCAAACGCGAAGTATCATTACTAAACAACTCCCTAGAATATCTAAAAACATCGTTTAAGCTTAAAGCACGATACATCTGCGTTGGAGCTAAGGGCTCGAGCTCTTCAGCTTGACTGAACTGAGAAGCCTCAGCAGGAGCTGCCTCTACTGGTTCATCTAGAACTTTCTCTGTCTCTTCTACAACAAGATCTTGTAGTGGACTTGGCTCATTGCCTGCCTCACTTGTCGATGCAGGTGCTACATAGTGCTGTCCAAACTCCTCACGCAACTTTTCTACTCGCTGAGAAAGATGCACTAAGCTACGCGCTGTTACTCGAAAGAGCTGTTTATCCTCTGGACTCTTATCTAGGTATTCTAATAGACATTTTAATTCATAAAAGTCTAACTCAATATCTGTAAGAAGTTTTTTCATGCGTAAATCTATCTTTGACTAGTTAGACAAATGTAGAAATAAATAATTACTTTATAAGGTATAGTGAACAAAAGTATTATTTTTGCATAGTCATAAAGCATCAATTATGGGACTATTTTCAGAAGATCAAACACAAGAGACAAGCAGACGAGGTAGAATCGAAGTAATCTGTGGCTCCATGTTTTCAGGAAAAACAGAAGAGCTCATCCGTAGACTTAAAAGAGCTAAGTTTGCTAAGCAGAAAGTGGAAATTTTCAAGCCTACTGTAGATGTCCGGTATTCTGAAGATGAAGTAGTATCCCATGATCAAAACTGCATCCAATCCACCCCGGTAGATTCATCTTCTAGCATTTTGCTACTAGCCTCTAATGTAGATGTAGTAGGTATTGATGAAGCTCAGTTTTTCGATCAAGGCTTAGTAAAAACCTGCTCTGAACTTGCAAACATGGGAGTGCGTGTAATTGTAGCTGGCCTAGATATGGATTTCAAAGGAACTCCTTTTGGCCCAATACCCCATCTTTGCGCAATAGCTGAAGAGGTCACTAAGGTGCATGCCATCTGCGTTAAGTGTGGTAGCCTCGCTCTTTTCTCCCACCGTACTGTAGCTTGCGACAAGCAAGTCTTATTAGGTGAAACAGAGCGATATGAACCTTTGTGTCGCAAATGCTATATTCAGGCTACCCAACAACGATAGTCCTTATGCATCTCAGTGAATAACTTAACACGATACGCAACACCCAATCAAATACCTAAAATCAGAAATCAAAATGGAAGACCCGCGCAAAAAAATAACCTTTGACCGTTTTATACGTGGCACAATTGTGGCCGTAGGTATCATAGCAGCCCTCATGCTGATTAATCGACTGCGAGGAGTACTTCTTCCCTTTTTTGTTGCTTGGATTATCGCTTATATGATTTATCCACTCGTTAAGTTCTTCCAATACAAACTGCGACTCAAGAGCAGACCACTATCCATATTCTGTGCCTTACTTATTCTTGGTTTTTTGGGCGTTTTAGCTACCTACCTGCTTATACCGCCTCTGATTGTGGAGATAGGCCGAGTTAAAAACTTATTTATGGACTATATGGCCAACGGCATGGGTGAGGATTCTCATATTCCTCGCTCACTATCTGCTTTCATTCAAGAATATGTTGATCTCGAGGCTATTGCTAATCTTTTTGATTTCGAAAGCTTTATGACAGGCATACAGCAAGCTCTACCTAAAGTGTGGGCTATTCTTTCAGAGTCTGTCAATTTCCTGATCAACCTCTTTACCTTCTTCTTAATGTTCCTATATGTTGTCTTCATTCTGCTGGATTATGAGTCTATTGCAGAAGGATGGGTAACACTACTACCTAAAAAGTACAGACCTTTCACACAATCCTTAATCGATGATATCCAAACAGGTATGAATCGCTACTTTAGAGGTCAGGCTTTGGTCGCTCTTTGTGTAGGCATTCTTATGAGCATTGGTTTCCTTATCATCGATTTTCCATTGGCTATTGGTCTTGGACTTTTTATTGGCCTACTCAATATGGTACCTTACTTGCAAATCATAGGCTTTATTCCAACTATACTTTTAGCTATCCTGAAAGCTGCAGACACAGGAACCAACTTTTGGATTGTATTGGCCTCGGCTTTTGTCGTATTTGCTGTTGTACAAGTAATCCAAGATGGCTTTATTGTGCCTAAGATTATGGGCAAAATCACAGGGCTCAATCCTGCTATTATCTTACTTTCACTCTCTATTTGGGGTTCACTCATGGGACTAATCGGCATGATTATAGCCCTACCTCTAACCACACTTATCTTATCGTATTACCAAAGATTTATCATTCACAGAGAAAAAGTATTTAAACCTTGCCCAGACAAAGACACTGATAATCAAGACGAAAGCATAAACCCTCCCAAACAATCCTAAAATAATATTAGAAAACACTTGCTCAGACTAATAAATACACCTATATTTGCAACCGCTTAACCGCAATAAAGGTTTGATTCGTTAGCTCAGTAGGTAGAGCACAACACTTTTAATGTTGGGGTCCTGGGTTCGAGCCCCAGACGGATCACAGAAAGGTCATTGAGAAATCAGTGACCTTTTTTATGCTTCTTTTTTTGACCCTGACCTTTGCCCCTTCCCTCAGGGATGTAACAAGCAAAGGTCCCTGACACAAGAGGCTTGTATCAGGGACCTAACAAACTACCCTATTCTGATGACTTAAAGATTAACCTGCCTGGCTTATTTGGTATTCACCCACAGCCGTAAGAGCTGCTTGCAGAGTAGCTAAATCAATCTCTCGGGCGCTAGTAAGTACAACTGTTTTTGGCGCTTTAACTTCAACATGAATCACCCCCTCTACACTACTAAGTGCTTTTTGAACTCGGGCATGACAGTGTGCACACATCATTTCTGTTACTTCATACTTAAATTCCATATCATTTGATTTTAAAAGTAAAACATCTTTATCTCTTAAGGGGTATCGCTGGAGTCCCTTCCATTTTAAGCGTAAGCTATTGCTCACCACACTAACACTACTCAAGGCCATTGCTGCACTAGCAATCATTGGGTTTAGTAAAAAACCATTAATAGGATACAGTATGCCCGCAGCAATCGGAATACCTATGATATTGTATATAAAAGCCCAGAATAAATTTTGACGAATCGTGCGAACTGTTTGTTTAGACAGCTCTATAGCCATAGGGATTTTCATCAGATCGGATGAAATAATTGTCATTTTGGCTACATCCATAGCAATATCACTTCCTTGTCCCATCGCAATACTCACATCTGCTCGGGCCAAGGCTGCACTATCATTGATACCATCTCCCACCATAGCAACAACCTTCCCTTGAAGCTGTAGTTCTCGCACAAAATGTTCCTTGTCGGCTGGTAGCACCTCTGCCTGATACTGATCTAGGCCTAATTCTTTAGATATCGCTGCAGCTGTCATTGGGTTATCACCCGTAAGCATATAAACCTCAATACCTAAACGATGGAGTTCTTTTACAGCTGCCTTAGAGGTGGGCTTGAGCTGATCTGCTATGGCTACTACCGCCAAAGCTTCTTTGGCATTGGCAAACCAAATCACAGTTTGAGCAGATTGTGCATACTTCTCTGCTAGCTCCTTAAGCTGCTCAGCACAAAGAATATCATGCTCCCGCATAAGCTTGGCATTACCGATATAGTAGGTTTCACCCTCATACTTAGCTTGCACACCTGAGCCCGTTAAGCTTTGAAAATCACTCAACTCTACAAAGGCTACGTCTTTAAAGTGTTCTACCACCGCATCGGCTAGCGGATGCTCAGAAAGACGTTCCATACTCACAAGTATGCTGATAGCTAGCTGACTAGGATTCTGCCAACTAACCGCCGTGACCCGTGGCTTACCTTCTGTAAGTGTACCTGTCTTATCCAAAACAACGGCATTAATCTTCTTAGCCAACTCCAAACTCTCCGCATCTTTTATTAAGATGCCGTTTTCAGCGCCTTTGCCCATTCCCACCATTATAGCGGTAGGTGTAGCTAAGCCTAAAGCACAAGGGCAAGCGATAACAAGTACAGTCACTAGTGAGAGTAAAGCCTGAGTAAAGGCATTTTGACCACCAAATAGCATCCAAACAGCAAAAGAAAATAGCGCAATACCAATAACTACAGGCACAAAGATACTTGCCACCTTATCCACCATTTTCTGGACAGGAGCTTTACTCCCCTGAGCTTCTTGTACTAAGGCTATGATCTGTGCCAGCAGAGTTTGTGAACCCACTTTTGTGGCTTGGAATTGCAAGCTCCCTTTCTGATTGATGGTGCCAGCAAAGACCGCACTACCTACCCCCTTTTCAACTGGTATAGATTCTCCACTTAGCATGCTTTCATCTACAAAAGAGGAGCCTTGAACCACTTTACCATCGACGGCCACTTTTTCTCCTGGCTTGACCAGTAAAATATCGGCTACTGCTACCTCTTCTAGGGGAATCAGCTCCTGCACTCCCTCACGAATCCGAATCAACTGCTGGGGCTGTAAACCCATTAGCTTACGTATCGCAGTAGAAGTATTGCTTTTTGCTTTCTCTTCCAGCAAACGCCCAATCAAGATAAAAGCGACAATAACAGCAGCTGCCTCAAAATAAACATGAGGCTCCAGACCACGTTCTGTCCAAAAAGAAGGAAATAAGGTGTTGAACACACTAAATAAATAAGCCACTCCCGTGCTCAAGGCAACAAGTGTATCCATATTGGAGGTTCCGTGCTTGGCCTGATTCCAGGCGTTAACAAAGAAGTCTTTTCCCAGTCCAAATAACACCACTGTGGTCAAAGCCCACATGATGTAATTTGCATAAGGTAATTCTGGATAAAACATACCAATAACTGCAACAGGTAGCGCCAAAACAATAGCCCACAAAGTCTTTTTCTTGAGTTGTTTAAACTTTTGATCATGCAAGTCACCTACCGCTTCGGGCTTCATTTCTTCCGCTTCGATCAGCAAGCCATAACCGGCATCTTCAACTGCTTTTTGTAATAGTTCGGGAGAGGTGAGCTGAGAGTCAAACACCACTTGAGCAGAGTTTGTAGCAAAATTCACCTGTGCTTGACTTACACCTGCTTGTGCATTCAAGGTCTTTTCAACCTGTAGTGCACAGGCAGCACAAGAGAGGTCTAAGACTGGATAAGTATTTTTAATTTGAGCCATAAGTATCTATGTATTATCTGGATAACACAAAGATAGGCGATGTGAAAGGAAAGCTTGTTACACAATTTACAGATAGATTTACATCATTCACACCTTATCAATAGTCTGGCGCAGACTAGCACCTTGACGCTTAAATTGGGTAGGAGTAAACCCAGTTACTTTTTTAAACTGTGAACTCAGGTGAGCCACACTTGAGTAACTCAGCAAATCTGCTATCTCACTGAGTGATAACTCATCATACACTAGGAGCTCTTTTACCCGCTCTATCTTCTGAGCTATGAAGTACTTTTCTATTGTAGTTCCCTCAATCTCCGAAAATAGATTACTCAAGTAGGTATAATCTAAGTGTAGTTGATTACTCAAGTAGTCTGAAAGATTTTCCTTAAGCTCTTGCTCTTTATAAATAAGCTGAACAATAGCTGTCTTTACCTGATCTACCAAGCGGGTACGCTTATCGTCCAACCACTCAAAGCCTAGCTCCACCAAACGCTCCTTCAATTGGGACTCTTCCTGAAGCGTTAAGTCCCTAGCAGTATCTACCTCACCTAAGCTAACCTGATGCACAGGTATATGTAGCTTGGCAAACTCAGCCTCAACCACAAGGATACAGCGAGGGCAAACCATATTTTTTATAAAGACTTTCATACTCATCTTTCTCCTATTAAAATCTAAAAGTACTTAGATTATATCTAAATAAACAAATCTTTCATCTATTTGATCGGGACAGAATCAACTAACAGATAGCGAATACAAAAAAAAGGAGGTATAGACCTCCTTTTCATATTACAAATACTTGACTGCTCAAGCATCTCCTTTGTGAATAGTAAGCTGTGGGAAAGGAAAACCAATACCTTTTTCATTGAAATCAGCATAGATTTTCTTATTGATGTCAAAGAATACATCCCAGTAGTCGGGTGTGTTTACCCACGCTCTAACTCGGTATATAACACCATTATCACCTAGCTCCTTTAAGACGATAGAAGGGGCCGAATCTTTTAGAATGCGCTCATCTGCATCAACGATTTCGGTAAATGCACGAACCACCTCATCATAGGGTACTCCATATTCAACAGCAACAAGCCACTCAGCACGTCTTCGTTCCAAAGAGTTGACATTTGTTATCACTCCACTACTTAACGAACCATTAGGTATAAATATTTCTTTATTATCAGGGGTACTAATTACGGTATGGAAAATTTGAATTTCTCGCACAGTACCTGAGACTCCTTGTGCATCGATATAATCTCCCACCTTATAGGGTCTAAACAATAAAATAACAACTCCACCAGCAAAGTTTTGTAGATTGCCCGAGAGAGCCATACCTATAGCCACACCTGCAGAGGCTAATAGAGCAGCAAAGGAAGTAGTGTTAATACCTAGTGCACTAATTACTGTTATTATTAATAAGGTGACCAATAGAATGTTGAGTAAGCTCATCAAAAAGCTCTTTACACCTGGATCTACCTTTCTATTTCTCATAAAGCGTCTGGCCAAACGCTTGATTAAACTGATTAAGAACTTACCTATTATAAAGATAAGCGTAGCAATAAGTATTTTCTCTCCTCCTTTTACTAAGAAACGAATGAACTCATTCATGTAATCGGGGGCATGATCTATACTCACACCTGCTACTTTACTTACTCCTTCCGCTACTTCGGCCACAGCCTCACTCGCTGTGCTCAATACATTTAATAAAAACATAAACAAACCTTAATTAAAAAATATCTGTGTATAATTGAATCCTATTTGTATAACAACTAACCTTAGCTATTACAACAGAGTTTCGGCTCCATTGTTTGTCTAGGTATGAAAAATATAATTATAAACATTTTTTAGGGTATAAAAGAACACCCACTAACTCATATAGATTTGGCAAACTCCTTCATACTAAATAAAATGAACGCCAACTTTTATGCCGTATATTTCAGTGATTACCTATATTTGTAATCTAATATTGAGTTTTCAGAAGAATGAATACAAAAGCAAACCACACAAGTCACTATGAACTAACCATTCTAGTACCTATTTTCAATGAGATTGAAAGCCTGTCCTCTCTGGGAAATAAACTTAGCGAGTTCTTGCCCAAAGCAAAAGTAAAGACAGCCATACTACTGATAAATGATGGATCAACCGATGGAAGTAAAGAGGCCATCCAAAAATTATGCCAACAAGAACAACACTTCTATTATATTAGTTTAGCTCAAAACAGCGGGCTTAGTGCGGCCTTAAAAGCAGGCTTTGATGTTGTAGAATCTCCACTAGTAGGCTATATCGATGCAGATTTACAAACAGATCCTGAAGATTTTAACCTCTTGCTAGACTACACAAAGGATTATCAACTTGTGACAGGAGTTCGAGCCAATCGAAAAGACACCTTCTTTAAAAAGCTTCAATCTAAAATAGCCAACTCATTTCGAAGAGCCATGACTAAAGACGGGGCAACAGATACGGGCTGTCCATTGAAGATTCTACATAGTGACTTAGCTAAAAAACTACCGATGTTTACAGGCTTACACCGCTTTTTCCCTGCATTGACACTAATGATGGGCGGAAGCTACAAAGAGCTAGCTGTTAGACACTACCCCAGACAAGCTGGGATCTCCAAATACCACCTATGGAACAGACTCTGGGGTCCTTTTGTAGATTGTTTTGCTTATCGTTGGATGAAGAAAAGGCTTATTAACACCAAAATATCCGAACACAACCTCTAATGCATCTAGCTTATGAAGGAGCTTCTACACCAATTCTTACCTGAAAACCCAAATGAGTTTGTTATACTCTGCATCGGCTTTTTAGGTCAACTTTTTTTCGCTGGCAGAATTTTAGTTCAGTGGATATTATCTGAAAAGGCCAAAAAAGTAGTTTCTCCACTTGTTTTTTGGGTGTTTAGTATCATTGGGTCCTACTTGTTTTTTGTATACGGATGGCTCCGTGCCGACTTCGCTATCATTTTTGGACAATTCATAGCCTACTATATTTATCTTTGGAATATAAAACTCCAAGGCTCATGGCGTAAACTCCCAGCCATACTTCAGGGCATACTTCTTGTTACTCCTCTATGTGCCGTAATGGGCCTTATACTCTCAGGAGCAGCTATAACAGAGACTTTATTCCAAAACAAAGATATCCCCATTGCACTACTCTTGTTTGGCTCGCTGGGTCAAGCTATTTTTACCCTGCGATTTGTCTATCAAATCGTTTATTCAGCTTACAAAAAAGAGTCGATCTTACCTTTGGGCTTTTGGTGGATTAGCCTAATAGGTTCTTCAATCATTATTCTTTATGGCTTCATCCGATCAGATATTATACTGATATTAGGGCAATTAACGGGTTGGTTTATTTATATTCGGAATATCTTCATTGAGATGAGTTACAGAAAAAACAACAAATCGAACTTATGAAAATACTAATTACAGGTGCAGCAGGCTTTATAGGTACTCATTTATTACATGCCTTGCACAAAAAAGGTCACGACTTGGTTGGCTTAGACAACCTCAATGAGTTTAGTGATGGAAAGCTCAAACTTGATCGTCTAAAATACCAAGGAATCAAGGAGACAGACCTTGAGTACAATAACTTTTATAAGTCCACCAAGCTCTCAAACTATCGCTTTATCAAGCTCGATTTAAGCGATTTAGATAGTCTAAGCCAGCTTTTCAAGCAAGAACAGTTTCATATTGTTTGTAATCTAGGTGCACAAGCAGGTGTACGCACCTCGATTGACTTTCCACAAGTATATATTGAGTCAAACCTGATTGGCTTCCATAATATATTAGAGTGTTGCCGAAACTATCCTGTACAACACCTGCTTTATGCCAGCTCAAGTAGTGTGTACGGAGCCAATACCAAAACACCCTATGCTGAAAGTGATAAAACAGATCAACCCATGAGCTTGTATGCAGCGACAAAAAAGTCGAACGAACTAATGGCTTACTCATACAGCTCACTGTTTGGGATTCCTGCTACAGGCTTACGCTTTTTTACCGTATATGGACCTTGGGGCAGGACTAATATGGCTCCTTTTATCTTTATGAAGTCTATTTATGATGGCAAGCCGATTCAGATTTTCAACCAAGGTAAGCTCTCCCGAGATTTCACCTATATTGACGACATTGTAGAGGGTATAGTCCGAGTGATGGATAGACCACCTCATACGGCCACACCACATGCTGTTTATAACATAGGGCATGCAGCTCCTGTGCCTCTTATGGATTTTATCTCTACTATCGAAAAAGTAATGAATAAGAAGGCTATCAAGGAGTACTTACCTATGCAGGCTGGCGATGTACACACAACTTATGCAGATACGTCTGCTCTACAAAAGGAGTTTCACTACTCTCCCTCAACCGATTTAGAAGAGGGAATACAAGCATTTTACAACTGGTTTATTTCTTATTATGAAAACAGATAAGGTACATTTTCTTCTTTTACTGATCTTGGCATCGTTTCTATTTTTTGCCAACAACACAGCCATCCCTGCTGACTATATGGAATCTAGGAATCTAGCCACAGCACAAGAGATGGTGGCTACAGGTAATTACCTTATCCCTACCATGAATGGGGAGCTACGCCTAGAAAAACCGCCCTTACCTACATGGATAGCAGCTGCCGTTGAGCATATCTTTACAGGTAGCTTAGCAGCTCAACGTGTGGCAACGGGTTTAGCTGGTATGTTACTGATGGTTTTTGTCTATGGGGTGGTCTATGAAATGAGCCAGCGCAAACGACAGGCTTTTCTTTCTGCAGCAGTGCTAGTCTCTTCTTATGCCATCATTATGATGTCCAGAAATGCCACTTGGGACATCTACTGCCATAGCTTTATGCTTGGTGGTATCTACTTCTTTATTCGAGGGCTTAAGCAGGAGCGTATTAGTTACCTTCCCTTTGTCTGGACAGGCGTGTTTTGGGGCTTATCCTTTCTAGCTAAAGGACCTGTTTCGTTTTTTGCTTTACTTTTACCTTTCTTAATAGCATACTTTTATTGTTATCGCCCAGTTCTAAAAAACAAATGGAAGCCAATCTGTGCTACGCTACTTATTACACTTGTGATTAGTGGGACTTGGCCACTTTATGTTTTTATTCATGAGCATCAACACCTGCAGTTTGTAGCACAAAAAGAAAGTGCAGCCTGGGGTGGACACAATGTGAGACCTTGGCATTACTACAAGCTCTTTTTTGTGGAGTCTGGTATATGGAGTCTATTTTGGATCACCGCCCTACTCTATGCTATCTTTGCAAAGTCCTTTAAGCAAAGCAAGAGTGCACGCTTCTTTTTGGTTTGGACGCTAGCAGTACTTCTACTCCTATCCTTAGTTCCTGAAAAGAAAACAAGGTATCTGCTTCCTATTCTTATTCCAGGTGCTATGAATCTAGGAGCCTACTGGGAGTACCTTCTTCATTGTAAATTTAAATCAAAATGGGATAAACAGATCTTTAAGCTAAATACAGGTATCTTGATTATTGTCTTTCTTGCCATACCTGCTCTTCTTTATTTTATAGCCTATAAACAGAACTTGATTGGAGTCTATTTATATAGTAGCCTATCCATTCTATTTTTAGTATTAGCCGCGCTACTCATTAGCGCTATAATCAAGAAGCGGGTGGAGTATATGAGCGTGTTTAATACACTTTTACTAGCTATGGTAGTGGTAACCACCTTAGCTCTTATCCCTGCTAAACGTGTTTTTATTAATTCAGATAGGCATAGTATCAGAGAGCTACGCGGAGTAGAGGCACTGAATCCATACCCTTTTTACCATCCACAAGAGGAGTTTCTACGTATGGAGTTAGTTTACGAGTCCAATCGAATCATTCGTCCTCTAGATTTGAGCCACCTAGACAGTCTACAACTGAAATGTCCTTTTATTTTAGTAAGTACAAAACCTGTAGAAAGTTTCTTGCCAGCTGAGTTGTTTAAAATTACACCCATTGGCAAGTATGATAATAATTGGCGTCAAGAAGAGAGTAAAAGGTACAATCCAGAACTAGTCAAAGAGGTCAATTTGATTGAACTCAAGTAAATCTTGTAACACTATTGCAAAAAGCTAGCTACTGCTACACCTGTATAAATATAAGAAGGGCTTGCCTAAGCAAGCCCTTCTCCATCCATATAACTAAATACAATTAACTTATTCTGTTAATCGTTTGATTATAAACTACTGTTTACCGCACGAACTGCAGCTGCACTAGCTTTAAATGCTTCTTTTTCTGCTTCGTTCAATGGTAGTTCTACTATTTCCTCAATACCGTTACGACCTAAGATTACTGGAACTCCACAGCAAACATCTTTTTCACCATATTCACCTTCTAAGAATACAGAACATGGTATCATTTTTCTTTGGTTGTGTAGAATAGACTCAACAACAAATGCACCTGCAGCGCCTGGAGCATACCAAGCTGATGTTCCTAGCAAACCTGTAAGAGTAGCACCACCAACCATTGTTGACTTTGCAATCTCATCTAGTTTTTCTTCCGATAAGAAGTTGGTAACAGGCAGACCCTTGTAAGTAGCAAAGCGAGTCAAAGGAATCATAGTCTTATCGCCATGACCACCAATAACCATACCTTCTACTTCATTCGCATTACACTCTAGAGCTTGTGATAGGAAGTATTTAAATCTTGAGCTATCTAAAGCACCACCCATACCGATGATACGGTTCTTAGGAAGACCTAGTGATTTAAGTGCTAGGTAAGTCATGGTATCCATAGGATTAGAAATAATCACTAGGATTGCATTCGGTGAAAACTTAAGTGCATTTTCTGCTACTGATTTCACGATACCTGCATTTACTCCTACTAGCTCTTCACGTGTCATACCTGGTTTACGTGGAATACCAGAGGTTATTACGATAACATCTGAGTTTGCTGTTTTTTCGTAATCATTGGTGCAACCTACAATGGTAGTATCAAAGCCTAGCAATTGAGCAGTTTGCATCATATCCATTGCTTTACCTTCTGAAACACCTTCTTTAACATCTAGCATTACAACTTCGTCTGCAACTTCGTTAAAGGCTAATACATTTGCACAAGTAGCACCTACGTTACCTGCACCTACTACGGTTACTTTTGACATAATAATCTGTTTTTGTTTATAAATATGTATCTAAATAGTAATTAAACTATTATTCTATCTCTATAGCTATACAAAAATAACATTTGCTTTTGTATTAGGGAAATATTTCCTTAATAATTTTAAGCAAAATCTTCCACTACTATCTCATTAAAAGACTATTTTTGTAATCATATTAAAGGTAATTATAAATAAAATGAAAAAGAGCCCGAAGACACTAATAATTTTAATAGCTATTATCAGCGTTATCTTACTGGTATTTATTTTTCTATTTGTTGGTCAAAGACAAACGAACATAGAATTAATAAAAGGGTTTGAACTTGAAAAAGAAGACCTCGAAAATGAATACACGGTGTTTGCTAAGCAATATGATGAGCTGCAGATGACAGTGACCAATGACTCTTTGGCTGATCTTTTAGAGAAAGAACAAATCAAAACACACCGTCTACTCGAAGAGCTACGAACAGTAAAGAGTAGTAATGCCCTGGAGATTCGCAGACTAAAGAAGGAGTTGGCTACTTTGCGCCGTGTGATGGTCAGCTATGTCAACCAAATAGACTCATTAAACAGACTCACACAGGAGCAGAAGAAAATCATTGAGAATGTTACTCAAAAATACAATACAGCTTCACGACAAATTAGCTCATTGGCAAGTGAAAAGAAGAAGCTCAATCAACAAGTATCACTGGCTGCCCAACTAGATGCCACCAATATATGGATGGAACCTAGAAACAAGAGAGACAAAAAAGCAAAAAGAATAAAAGATGCTACGATGTTCCACATTGGCTTTACGATTGTCAAAAACATCACAGCTCAAACTGGTGAACGAACTATCTATGTACGCATCACCAAGCCCGATCAAACCGTACTTACAAAGGATGAGAGCCTAACCTTTAGGTATGAAAATAGAGAGCTACCTTATTCTATAAAAAAATACATTGAGTACGATGGTGAAGAACAGCAAGTGTTAGTATATTGGGATATCGAAGAGTTCCTATATGCGGGAAGCTACCGCGTAGATATCTTCACAGAAGACACACTCATTGGCTCACAAACTTTCAATTTTAACAAATAGCTTACAACCAAACACAAATGATGAGAAGATGGATAA